>JAKAXE010000085.1 GCA_021816695.1 bacterium
GTGGGTCCGCCCGGCCCCAGCTGCCGCCGAACCCCCAAGGGGTCGGTTGCCAAGCTCTGCACCATGCGATCTCCCCCGCGGTCCGCTGCCGACTCCAGCCTTCAATGTTAAGCCTCGGCCGGCGCCGTCCCCATATCCCCGCGGACCGGCCCACGGTTTGACAGTGAGATCGGACGGCGGGCATACTGCCTGCCTATCGGCGGTAGCCGCCCGGGCTGGGCCGCCGCTGCGAGGTGCCGGCAGGAGGAGAGGTTGAGCTTGGTTCGCGCCGTCCGGCTGGGCAAGGCGGCTGTCGCGTTCGGGGTGGTGGCTCTGGCGGTGGTAGCAGCTCCCGTCCCGGTTCTGGCCGGCAACACCAACTTCCTCAACGGCGGCGGACCCCCGGTGGACACCATCGACATGCTCTTCTGGGTCTTCGTGGCCTGCGCCAGCGTGATCCTGATCGGGGTCGGAGGGGCCATCCTCTACGCCGCCATCCGCTTCCGGCGGCGGGACCCCGAGGAGATGCCCCGGCAGATCCATGGCCACAACCGCCTGGAGCTGGCCTGGACGATCGGGCCTCTGGTGCTGCTGGGCGCCCTCTTCGTACTCAACGTGGTCAACGTGGGCTATCTCCGCCACGGGCCCAGCCCGGCCAGCGCCGCCGCTCGCCAGGAGATCCACATCAGAGTGATCGGCCGGCAGTTCTACTGGACCTTCGACTATCCGGGCGGCAAGAGCTCGCTGCGCACCCTGGTGATCCCGGTCAACACCCCAATCGAGCTCTCCACCGAATCCCTGGACGTGATCCATGGGTTCTGGGTTCCCAACCTGGGCGCCAAGATCGATGCCCTGCCGGGGATCGTCAACCACGCCTTCATCGAAGCCAACCGGACGGGAACGTTCGGGGGCCAGTGCTACGAGTTCTGCGGCCTGGGCCACGACCAGATGCTGATCACCGTGAAGGTGGTCTCCATGTCCCAGTACCAGAGCTACCTGCAGCATCTGCCGGCGTCAGCAGCCTGAGGGAGTCGAGTTAACCATGGCCGCAATCGACCTGCCGCTCAGTCGCCCCGCCTCTCGCCGCTACCAGGGGGTGTGGGACTGGATCACCACCACCGACCACAAGCGGATCGGCCTCCTCTATCTCTACACCACCTTCTTCTTCTTCCTGGTGGGTGGCCTGATGGCCCTCCTCATCCGTACTCAGTTGGCTCAGCCCAACGGTGACCTGCTGACCGCATCCCAGTACAACCAGCTCTTCACCATGCACGGGACCACGATGATCTTCCTCTTCGTGGTCCCGGTCTGGAGCGCCTTCGGCAACTACATGCTGCCGCTGATGCTGGGGGCCAAGGACATGGCCTTCCCCAGGATCAACGCCTTCGCCTACTGGCTGATCCCGCTCGGGGGCTTGGTCATGTACAGCGGCTTCTTCTTCGGGGGCAGCGCCGCCGACGGCTGGACCGGCTACGTGCCCCTGGCCGAGAAGCTGTACTCCCCCCAGGTGGGCCAGGACCTCTGGATCCTCGGGCTGCACATCGTCGGGATCGCCTCGATCATGGGGGCGGTCAACTTCCTGGTCACCATCCACCGGATGCGCGCTCCAGGCATGACCTGGTTCCGGCTGCCGCTCTTCGTCTGGGCCATGGAGGTGACTTCCGCGCTGGTGCTGCTGGCGTCACCCTTCCTGGCGGCAGCCCTGGCGATGGTCCTCCTGGACCGCCAGCTGGGGACCAACTTCTTCAACCCCAGCCACGGCGGGAACGTGATCCTCTACCAGCTGATCTTCTGGTTCTACTCCCACCCGGCGGTGTACATCATGATCCTGCCCGGGTTTGGCGTGATCTCCGAGATACTCCCGGTCTTCACCCGCAAGCCGATATTCGGCTACCGGGCCATGGCCATGTCGATGGCCGCGATCGGGGTCTTGGGCTTCATGGTGTTCGCCCACCACATGTTCACGGTGGGCCTGCCCCTTCCGGTGCAGATCTTCTTCATGGCCGCCACCATGGTTATCGCGGTGCCCACAGGGGTCAAGATCTTCAACTGGCTGGGCACGCTCTGGGGCGGGTCCATCCGCTACACCGCGGCGATGCTCTTCGCCGTGGGCTTCCTCCTCATGTTCCTCATCGGGGGGCTGGACGGGGTCTTCCTCAGCTCGCTGGGTATCGACTACGAGCTCAACGGCACCTACTGGGTGGTGGCCCACATCCACTACGTGCTCGTGGGCGGCTCACTGTTCGCCCTCTTCGCCGCTCTCTACTACTGGTGGCCCAAGATGTTCGGCCGCTACCTCAACGAGAAGTTGGGGAAGTGGCACTTCTGGCTGCTCCTGATCGGCTTCAACCTCACCTTCATGCCCATGCACTTCCTGGGGATCATGGGCATGCCCCGGCGGATCGCCACCTACTCCGCGGCCTCCGGCTGGGGGCCGCTCAACCTCCTGGAGACCATCGGCTCATATGTGATCGCCGTGGCCATCCTGATCTTCCTGTACAACGCCGCCATCTCGCTCCACGGCCCCAAGACCGCGGTCAATGATCCCTGGGAGGGCAACACCCTGGAGTGGTACACCACCTCCCCGCCGCCTCCCCACAACTTTGACCGCGAGATCCCAGAGGTGGAGAGCAACCGTCCCCTGCGGGACTGGCGGCTGTCCGGCAAGGAGATCAACCCACCGGGCGCTGTCCTGCCGTGACCTCCCCCGGCCCGGCGGCCCCCGTGGGGCGCCGTCGGGTACTTCCCGCGCTGGCCCTGGCCACCGCGGTGGTCACCTACTTCCTGATCATCCTGGGCAGCACCGTGAGGGTGACCGAGTCCGGGATGGGCTGCCCGGGATGGCCTCTGTGCTATGGGCAGCTTGGCCCGATCGATCACTTTCACGCCCTCCTGGAGCAGTCCCACCGCTACGTGGTGACGCTGGTCACCGTGCTGGTGCTCCTCACCGCCGTGGCCGCCTGGCGCTGGGCCCGCCGCCAGCCCACCGTCCTCTACCCGGCGCTGGCGGCGGTGGTGGTCATCGCTATCCAGATCGTGCTGGGTGCGGTGACCGTGGTGACCCACAACGCCCCCGTCACCGTGGCCCTGCACCTTCTCATGGGGCTTCTTGTGCTCGCCGTCACCTGGGTGACCGCAGTCACCTCCCTGGTGGCACTGCGGCCCGCCACAGGCCGCCGGTTGCACCCCCTGGGCTGGTGGACTATGGGCGTGACCTTCGTGCTGCTGCTCTCGGGCTCCCTGGTGGTTGACGGCGGGGCCAGCTACGCCTGCCCCTCCTGGCCGTTCTGCACCTCTTCTAGGGGCGTGCCAGCGCCACTCATCACCATCCAGTACTCGCACCGCTTGATGGTGCTGGTGGCCACGGTGCTGCTGGCCCTGCTGGCGATGCGCGCCGCCCGGCGCTGGCGCCCTGTGCCGGGGGCCCGGATAGCCGCTGATCTGATCGCCATCCTCCTGGTGGCCCAGATCGCCGTCGGGGGGCTGGTCGCCACCACCGGTGCCCCGGAGGCGCTGCAGGACCTGCACCTGGCCCTGGCCGCTGCCATCTGGGTTGCGCTGGTGGCCCTTGTGACCCTGGGATGGCTCACGGCGGCCGACTCCGTCCGCCCCAACGGCCAGCCGGCCCGGCCGCCATCCGGGGCGGAGGCGGGACTGCGCCGTAACATGGGACCCACCCCGTCGACTGAGGAGAGTTGATGCAGCGACGATCTGCCAGCGGCAACATGCGCTTCGGGTTGATCCTCACCCTTCTGGCGTTCCTGATGCTCTGCGTGGCCTTCATCTGGGCGGCCCTCTACCTGGCCTCCGCCCATGGCTGAGTCCCATGAGGGAGAGCCCGGCGAGGGGGAGGAGCACCTTCCTGGGCCGAGCTTCTGGCCCGTTCTGCTGGCCGTCGGGGTGGCGATGAGCCTCATCGGGGTGATCACCAAGGTGGTGGTGGTGGTGATCGGTCTCATCATCTTGCTGGTGGCTCTGGGCGGTTGGATCCGGGACGCGCGTCGCGACTACCGCTCACTCTCCTGAACTTGGGCGGGGAACGACCCGTGGACCCGTCCTGTGACCGCTGCGGTCGCCTCCGGGGGCAACTTCGGGCTGGGGCTTCTGGTCCTCGGCGTGGGCTTCCTCATGGCCTTCGGGGCGGCCCTGACCCTGCGCAGCATCTGGGGGCAGCCCACCTCCCCGGAGCGGGCGGACGGCGAGGCCGGGGTGCCCTACCGATCCGCTCGGGTGGGGGAGATGCGCACCCGCTTCCGGCTTTTGATCAGCTTCGATTTCGGCTGTCTCGCCATCACCTCCGCGGTCCTGCTCTTCATCGGCTTCGCCATCATCTTTCGGGCTCTCTGATCGGCCCTCCAACCCGTAACATGGCCTTCCTGTGAGCTGGGAGAGCTTCCTCCGCCGCCGGTTCGAAGTGGTCAGCGCCGCGCTGGCGCTGGCGCTGGTGTTCCTGGTCGTGGTGTGGGGGCTGATGGTCCTGCTCAAGGCCACCAATCCCTACGTTTTCCACTTCAACCTCCTCATGGACTTCCTGCCCTGGCTCACCCCGGTGGTCATCCTGCTGGTCCTGGTGGTCCCCCTGTACTGGCGGCTTGCCGGTTGGCTCCAGGGGCCGGAGGGGGGGCTGGAGCGGCTGGCCGCCAAGCGGTTCGAGCTGGTAATGGGGTCGGCGGCCTACCTGCTCGTCTACACCATGCTGGTGTGGGGGGTCATGGTGATGTTGAGGGCCTGGGACGGCTATGACTTCCACTTCAACCTCGAGGTGGACTGGCTGCCGGCCATCCTTCCCCCCTGGGGGCTTTGGGCCATCGGCTCGATCTTCTACTGGAAGACCCTCGGTGCCCTGGCCGGCCTGTGCGAGGCGCGCCCCCGCCGCATGAGCTGGCCCCCGGTCGTGGTGCCCTTCGTGGTGGGTGCCTCTCTCCTCACCGGGGGTGGGCTGGTCCTCAACCAGGGGGTGTACGCCGGAACCGAGGGGTTGCCCTTAGCGGTTCAGCAGGACCTGGTGGCGTTCGGAACCCTCGTCTTCACCGTAGGCGCGATCTTCTGGGCGGTGATGCTTCTCGGCCTCTGGCGGGGATGGCGCCCGCTCCCGGCTCCGGCGGGGCACCTGACCCCCCTGGACCGGCTCCGGATGGAGCGGGGCAGGATCTCCGCCCAGGGCTTCGTGGTGATCAACCTGGCCTTCGGCGTGGCCGGCCTGATGATGACCGCCTTCCAGTATGTCGACGCCCAGGACTTCCACTTCTACATGGCCAAGGACATCTGGTCGGTGGGACTCCCGCTCTTCTTCGGCTGGCTCCTCTTCGCAGTCGGGATCAGGGTCGTGCCCGCCCTCCTGGTAGCCCGAGACCCGGCCCGCTGGGGAACGGGGGAGGGGAGTCCCACGGGCCCGACCGGGCTCCCGTCCCCCCAGGGGGGCTGGGGCTACCGCGACCTGGCCGGCACCGGAGGCTGAGGCCACCGCCACAGGCCCGGCGCGGACCGGGGCCGGTGGCCGCGATGACTCCCGCGGTGCAGCCCCCGGGGAAGGCGGCCCAGCGAGCCCTTGAACCACCACCTGGCGCGCCAATCCGAACGCTGCAGCGGAGTGGGTGGCCGGCAACCTCCCGGGCACCGGCTCCCGGCCGCCGGCGCCGGGCGTACGCCCCTAGAGCTGGCCCTCCAGCATCTTCAGCACGACGGGGTCAAGGCGGTCGCGTCCACTGAGGCGCTCCTCCAGGTTCTCCATGCCGCCCCAGGCCTCCAGGGCGACGAACACGGAGTCCCGGTCCTCCCCCTTGACCTCGACTCCCCGGCGCTGCAGGCCGGTCCGCAGGCGTCGCAGCAGCTCCTCGTCCACCGGTAGCAGGGCCGCCTCGTCGGTCTCCTCGAAGTACACCCGCCAGAGCCGGGCCAGCCGCTGAAGTTCCGAGACCGGGTCTGGGTGGTCGTCCACCCGGAGGTCGATCATGCGGTCGTCCAACCCGCCATAGCCGCTGTCCTGGCGCACCACGAGGAGGGCCGCGGACTCCCTCCCCCGGCGGTCCCCACCGGCCAGGTCCCCAGCGCTTAGGGCCGCGAGCAGCCGGTCACAGAGGTCGCCAGAGCTGGCCAGGAAGGTGTCCAGCAGGGCATCGGCGACCCCCGGTCCGGTGAGGATGTTTCCCTGGCAGGCGCAGCCGGGGGCCGTGCGGCCACCGGCCCACTCGAAGCAGGCGCTCCCGGTGTAGGTCGCGGAGCCACCGTCACGATCCACGATCCCCAACTGGCGGTGGTCCCGCTCAGGGTCAGCGGCGGTCAGCCGCTCCACCACCACCTGGGCCGGGAGCCCCTCCGAGAGCAGCTGCAGGCCGCCTGGTCCATATGACGTGTTGGCCATCGCCTGGGTCGCCAGCGCCCCGATCCCCGCGCCCGCCCACGGCACCACGCTCCCCACGGCGAGGAACTTGGAGGCGACCGCCACCCCGAAATCCCGCCCATCCGTGGCGCAGATGGAGAAGGTGGCGACCGTGGGTGACTGCACGAGACGGCCCATCCCTGGGAGGATAGCGGATGGATGAGCGAGGAGTCCCAGGAGCCAAGGCCTGACCGGGACCCGCCCCTGGAGCTCTTCGGCCATGTGCCGGAGTCGGCGCTGGTGGTGGTGGCCCACCCGGATGATGCTGACTTCCTGGCCGCCTCGGTCCTCTCCGCCTTCGGGCGGCGAGGATGCCGGACGGGCATCTGCCTGGTCACCGACGGTGACGCCGGCAGTGATGACCCCACCATCCCCAAAGGAGAGCTCAGCCGGGTGCGGCTTGAGGAGCAGCGTCGGGCCGCAGAACACCTTGGGGTTCGGGAGGTGATCTGTCTGAACCACCCCGACGGCATGCTCCAGAACACCCTGGAGGTGCGGCGCGACCTGGTCCGGGTGCTGCGTACCTTCCGCCCGGAGATGGTGATCACCATGGACCCCACGGCCAGGTACTTCGGCCGGGGCTACATCAACCACCCGGACCACCGGGCGGCGGCGGACGCCTGCCTGGACGCGGTGTTCCCCAGCGCCCGGGACGCCCGCGCCTTCCCGGAGCTGCTGGCCGACGAGGGGCTCCAGCCGCACAAGACGCGCTTTGTGCTGGTCGGTTCCAGCCGGGAGGCGGACATCGCCGTCCCCGTCCTCGAGGAGGACCTGGAGAACCAGCTGGCCGCCCTCGGCGAGCACAAGAGCCAGTTCGACGCCGCCCCCATGAGGGACTGGATATTCGAGGAGGCCAGGCGGTGCGGTGCCCGCGCCGCGGTCCCCATGGCCGAGAGCTACCGGCTCTTCGACCTCGCCCCCGACCCATCTCAGCGCGGCTACGAGGCGCCCCCTGAGGACACCGAGGGCGTGCCCCCCCGCGGACGCCGCTCGTCTAACTGGGGCTGACTGAGAGCCAAGCGGGTAGGTCCCTCGTCCTCCCGTCGGCTCAGGGTCTCCTCCCGAGGATCCGACGCCACGACGCTGGGGTGCCTGGGCGCAGCGACAGGAGGGGACCCCTCGCTGGCACCGCCGTCAGGCGCCCGGCGGCAGGAGGTGCTCCCCTCGCCGGATGGCATGGATGACCTGGCGCCAGCTGCGCTGGCCCCAGCTCGAGGGCACCCGCCAGATGTCGACGCCCATGAGCGCACTCAGAGACACCAGCCGGATCAGCGGACTGCCGGGCTGAGCCAGGTCGTTGCCGTTGGCGTCGGCGTGGCCAAGAATCGAGAGTGCCCGGACCTCGGCATTGAGCCCTTCGGGGGAGTAGACGTCGACCGACCCGAGCACTCCCACCACGACGATGGTCACGGACCCGCCGGTCAGGGTGGCCTGGCGCAGGTCGAGGTCGACGCTGCCCAGAACCACCAGGCAGACGACCCACCGGCCGACCCTGAGCCGCCCGGCCCTCTTGACCGAGCCGAGGGCGGCGAGGAGCCACCGGGTGGGACGGCGAGGCGATGGCGGGATAGGCAGGTCCTGGGTGAGCTGGTCCAGTTCACCCACGGTTCGTGACCTGTTCACCGCCTCGACCCGCTCCGAGAACTCTTCCATCGTTAGCCGTCCATCCGCGGCCGCCTCGCGCAGGTAGGAGACCCTGGCCTCGCGATCCAGGTCCGAGGCCCGCAGGGAATCACTCAATCAGCCATCCCCCGGTGACAGCTCCTGGTTCGCCAGCCGCAGTGTTTTGTCCGCCTTCATACCCACCGGCCACCTGAGGCGGGACGCCGCCGGTAAAGAAGCTGACCGGCGGCGCCAACCCGCCATCCGTCACCGGCGGCTGGGGCGGGACCTCTCCAGGGCGGGCCAGGCCGCGACAATGACCACGATCGCTGCGGCCACCCCTCCCACTATCAGGGCCTCGAGGTCCAGGTGAAAGCCGCCCAGGACCACGGCGGCCACCACCAGCAGGGGCAGCACCACCATCGCCGCTCGCTGGGCCAGCCAGCCGAGAAGTCCGCTGGCCCGGGCGGTGGGCTCGTCGGACTCGT
>JAKAXE010000086.1 GCA_021816695.1 bacterium
GACCCATGGTGACGCGGTTCGGACTGGGGCTGGCCGCCATCGGCCGTCCCGCTTACATCAACCTCCACCGTGGCCGCGATTTGCCGGGAAGTCGGAGCGTGGCGGCGATGCGCACCCGGGCCTACGGCCTGCTGGACCACGCCTTCGAGACCGGCATCCGCTACTTCGACGCCGCCCGATCGTACGGCCGAGCCGAGGAGTTTCTGGCGGGGTGGTTGGAGCTCCGCGGGCTTCGGGGCGGGGCGGTGGTCTGCGGCTCCAAATGGGGCTACACGTACGTGGGCGGGTGGCGGATGGACGCGCTGGTTCAGGAGGTCAAGGACCACTCCCTGAGCCAGTTGATCTCTCAGCTGGCTGAGAGCCGCCGTCTGCTGGGGGACGACCTGCGCCTCTACCAGATCCATTCCGCCACTTTGGAGAGTGGGGTGCTCGAGGACCGCGGGGTCCTCTCCCGGCTCCTGGAGCTGAGCGGGGAGGGGGTGGCCGTCGGGCTCTCGGTGAGCGGTCCCCGTCAGGCCGAGGTGGTGGAGCGGGCGATGGCGGTGTCGGTGGACGGGCGCAATCCCTTCACCGCCGTCCAGGCCACCTGGAACCTGCTAAAGACGGCGGCCGGCCCAGCCCTCCGAGCCGCCCACGACCGGGGCTGGGCGGTCCTGGTCAAGGAGGGGCTGGCCAACGGGCGGCTGGTCGAGGCGGGTGATGCCACTGGCCCTCTGGCCCAGGCCGCGGCCAGGCACGGGGTCACGTCGGACGGCTTGGCGCTGGCAGCGATCCTGAGCCAGACCTGGTGTGATGTCGTTCTCTCCGGCGCGGTCACCCCCCAGCAGGTCGACTCCAACCTTGAGGCTCTGGGCGTCACCTTCGCTGACGGTGAGCTGAGCGAGCTCACCGAGCTTGCCGAGAATCCGACCGACTACTGGGGGAGGCGGGCGGAGCTGCCCTGGAGCTGATCCAACGCCTCAGCTGCTGTGGCTCCGACGCTCGCTGGAAACGACCTTCCCGTGATGGACACCTACGGCCGCACGGAGCGGCGGCTGAACCGGGCGGGCCTCCTTCTTGGGGTTGGGCTCCCGGGCGAAGCTGATCCGGTAGGGGACCCCGGGCTCGGCCTGGAGGCCCGAGCGGCCCAGCCGAACCGGCCGGGCGCCAGCCGCGGTGGCCGCCACCGCTGTCAGGTCGGCGCAGCCGGGTACCGCCAGGGTGGCCTCGACCGCGCTGACCACCGTGGCGTCCAGGCAGCTCCCGCTGCTTGAGTAGTGATAGACCACAATGGCCCGGTCGTTGGCCAGGGTGCGCGCGCTCACCCTGCCGGCCACCACGTACTCCCACCCGGTCCCAGTGGGGACAGCCCGACCCTGACCACGACTCTGCGCCGCCTGGATCACCGCGCCCAGGTCCCGGGCCAGTCCCGGGGCAAAGCGGGTCCCTTTGGCCCAGCGCCCGACGTAGTAAATGGACGGGATCCCGAAGACTGAGCTGGCGACGATATGGGGTATGGCCTGGGAGCTGAGCAGCGCCCACCCGTCTCCGTCGATCGCGGAATTGGGGTCCACCGCGCTCACGATGGCGGCCCGGTAGCTCCAGGTCGAGGCGCGGTGGGCGTCGTAGAGACGCAGGGTGTCCTCCGTTCCGCCGAACTGGGGCGCCACCGCTGAGGCATCGATCAGGCTGGTCGGGTCGGTGTGCCAGGCCGCCGAGGAGAGTATTCGCATGTAACGCAGCAGAGCCGCCGCGCCCATGCCCAGCTGCGGCCGGGCCAGCCGCTCCGCGGACGGCGGTGGCACCAGGAATCCCCAATCGAGCTTGAGGCCGTCGGCGCCCAAAGAGTTGGGCCCCGGCCCCACCATCTGGTCAACCTGCGAGCTGAGCAGCGTGGTGAAGCCCGGCTGGGTGGGGTCGTATCTCACCACCTTCCCATTGGGCAGCTGGTCCGTCCAGAGCTTCCACCAGAGCATCACCCGGATCCCCTCGGAGTGAAGCCTGGCGATGAGTGCCCTCATCCCGGAGAAGCCTCCGAAGCGGCTGCTCGGCGTGGGGTCCCCCAGGCGCGCCTGCCACTGGGCGTCGATCACCAGGGTGAAGTGGCGCACGTGGAACTGCTGCCGCCACTGGGATGCGAAGTTGAGCACCCAGGCTGAGGTGTATTTGGGCGAGTTGCGCGAGGCGCCCGTCAGCAGCTGTTGGCCCCAGGTGTCCACCATCGGCCAGGACCACCAAGATGGCCGGTGTCCTGGCGGTGCGGCGGTGGGCGCCATCCCCAGGGAGGACAGGGCCAGGTGGTACTGGTAGAGCCCCGAGTACTGGTCGGGCGCCACGGTGAACACGAAGCTGGGGAACTCCAGCCAGCTCCCCGCCATCGGATTCCCGGGCCCGCTTTGCGGAGGGGCGACGGTTCCGCCGGCACCGGCATCGCGGAAGCGTGCCAGCTGGCTCAGTGGGTAGTTGACCGTGACCGCGGAGCGGGAGTCGATGCTGAGCGCAGTGGCGTTGGGGACCTGGACCAGTCCCACTCCGGCCCATCCGTGGCTGAGCTTGAACTGAAGGTCAAGCGGAGGGGGGGCGAAAGGGGCGGTGTGGTACGGAGGGTGGACCCCGAGGTAGGTGGTGGGGAAGGGACTCAGGGACTGGCTGACCGGGTCGGGGCTGAACGCGTGGAGGACTGCCGACGGCGGGAGGGCCCGCCGGCCGTTGCTGAAGAAGGCGGGAGCCGCGAAGCGGTCCGGGCCAAGCTGTGAGCTGAAGGTGACGGTGAAGAAGCCGCGGTGGGGGCGCAGGAGCGCCCTTTCCAGAAGCTGCCCGTCCGGACTGACCACGTAGAGGTCGAGGGTGGCCCCGTCGGTGGTGGGCAGGAAGCGGGTCCCGGCCGGAAGCTGGAGCCGGCCCACCAGGGCCGTGAGCGGGAAGGCGAAGGATCCCTCCGCCGAGGTCACGGTGAGAATGCCCGTACGGGGCTCGAGCGCCAGCTGGTACTGGGCCGTGGAGAGCCTCAGGGCGTGATCCGCCTCGCCCGGCTCCGGCCAGGACCAGACGGGAGCCGACTCCTCGGCGGCCACCTGCGGCGCCGCTACGGGAGGGGCCGCGGGCGACGGGCCGGAGCTGAGAACGCCGCCGGCGGTGGCCGACACCGCGGCCAGCCCGGCTACGACCATGGCCAGCACCCCCAGGCGTGGAAACCGTCCGACCCTTCTCACCGCTGGGGACGCCCTTTAGGCCCACCTTGCGGGCGGGAGATGAGGTCGGCTGCCGTAGGGATGCTCACGGTGACTCCTGTGCGCCGCGGATGGGAACCGGGGACACCGCGGGTTCATCCCTACAACGGCAGCGTGCCGCGCCATGTTTCGTGGCTCGAGCTTGACCGGGCTGCCCGTCCTCTGGTTCGGGACAACCACCTGAGGTCGATCCTAGAATGTCAGCCAAGGGGGGGGAGGAAGTGACTTTGGCCTTGAACATAGGGGTGCTGCGACCGGCCCCCGGGCCGGGCGCCGGTGGCGCCGGCTCCGGGACGACCGGCGATCTGGACGTTGGCCACTATTGGATGACCCTCCGCTGATGCCCGAGGGGCGGCCGAGGGTCCTCACCCGGGAGGCGGGCCTATCGCCCGTGGCAGCCACCCTGAGCCTCTTCCAGGCCCAGCGGCTGCTGGCATCCGCCCTTGACCGCCGGCTCTTGGCCGCGGTGGGGTTGTCGTCCTCGGCGGCCGAGGTGCTGGTGCGCCTGGGGTCGGGACCGGACGGCAGCCGCGGGATCGGCGACCTGGCCGAAGACACCTGCTTCAGCAAGAGCGGTGTGTCCCGGATCATGGACCGGCTCGAGAGGCGTCAGCTGGTTGCGCGCCGGGTCTCCGCCGAGGACCGCCGGCACACCTTGATGGAGGTGACCCCGATCGGGCGCGAGGTGATGTGGGAGGCGCTGGCGATAATGCAGCTGGCCGCCGAGGAGGATTTCGCCCGCTACCTGTCGGACTCGGACATCAGCCACCTGGCGGATCGCCTCGATCAGGTGGTGGCCGGCGTTCGGGGAGCGGAGGGTCAGGAATCCGTGGTGGGGCGGGGTCCCCAGCGCTCCCGGCCCGGGGCGGACACAGACGGAGGTGTCGGACTTGGATGAGCAGCTCGGCCGGCGTCGGCTGGGGGTGCGTGGACCGGAGGTGGGCGAGGTCGGTGTCGGGACCAACAACTTCGGGCGCCGCCTCGACCAGACCGGGGCGAGGCGTGTCGTGGACGCGGCCCTCGACCTGGGCGTGAACCTGTTCGATACCGCCGACATCTATGGCAACGGGGAGAGTGAGCGCTTCCTGGGTCAGGCGTTGCAGGGACGGCGCGATCGGGCGGTCCTGGCCACCAAGTTCGGGATGCGGAAGCCGGGGCTCGAGCCCTCCGACCGGCGAGGCTCCCGTGAGTACGTCCGTCGGGCGCTGGAGGGTAGCCTCCGCCGACTCCAGGTGGAGACCATCGACCTCTATCAGATGCACGAACCCGACCCCAACACGCCCATCACCGAAACCCTTCTCGCCCTTCAGGAGGCGGTCACGGCGGGCCAGGTGCGCTGGGTCGGGGTTTCCAACTTCAGCGCCCTACAGCTCCGGGAGGCAGTGGCCGCGGCCGAGGCCATCGGCCTCGAGGTGCTGGTCTCCACCCAGGAGGAATACAGCCTGCTGAAGCGGTCGCTGGAGAGCGAGGTCCTACCTGCCCTGGACGAGCTGGGATTGGGCCTTCTGCCCTATTACCCTCTGGCCAGCGGCCTCCTCACCGGGAAATACCGGAGGGGAGAGCCACCTCCGCCGGGTACCCGACTGGCCGGCTCTGGGCAGGGCTCCCCGCTCGACGATCCGGCGACCTTCGACGTCGTGGAGCAGTTGGAGCGGTTCGCCGCGGACCGCCATGTGTCCCTTCTTGGGGTGGCCATCGGGTCACTGCTCGGGCGCCCCCAGGTCTCCTCCGTGATCGCCGGTGCCATGAGCCCCGAGCAGGTCGCGGCCAACTGCGCAGCCGCCAGCTGGCGGCCGAGCACCGCCGACTGGGCCGAGTTGGACCTGATCACCCTTGGTGGCCAGGGTGCCCTCTGACGCTACCGCTTCCGGACCCTCGGTTTACATCTCCTGTGACATGGAAGGCGTCGCTGGGATCGCCGACTGGAGCCAGGTAACTCCCGGCCCCCAATATCAGCTGGGGCAGGAGCTGATGCTGGCGGAGGTCAACGCGGCGATCGAGGGGGCGCTGGAGGCTGGCGCGCGGCGCTTCCTGGTGAACGACTCCCATGGACGGATGGCCAACCTGGACCCGGCCCGGTTGGCGGGGAGGGCCGGCTACCTCGCCGGCTGGCACAAGCCCCACTACATGATGGAGGGGCTGGACCAGACCTTCGACGCCGTCTTCTTCATCGGCTACCACGGGGCCGTCGATTCCCCCCCGGCGATCCTCTCCCACACCTACAGCCCCCGGGTGGTCGCCGGTGCCAGCGTTGATGCGCTGTCGGTGGGGGAGGCCGGCCTCAACTGCCTGGTGGCCGCCCATTTCGGGGTGCCGGTGGCCCTGGTCAGCGGGGACCAGCACGCCGGGGTGGAGCTCTCTGCCCTGGCCCCGGGATTGGAGGTGGTGACGGTCAAGTCCTCCATCACCAGGTTCGCCGTCCAGAGCCTCCACCCCGAGGATGCCAGGGAGCGCATCCGCGCCGGTGCGACGCGGGCGATCGGTCGCCTCGCCGTGCTCGCCCCTCCCCGCGTGCCACCAGACTGCCGCATCCGGGTCACGACCAGGAACGCCGACCTGGCGAGGCTGGCCTGTCGGGTGCGGGACGTGGCTCGGGTTGGCGAACTGGAACTGGAGGTCGCCGGGGCTGACCGCCTCGAGGTCTTCCGCAACTTCGTGGCCGTGCTGGAGATCACCCGCCAGCTGGCGGCCGAGGCCTGATCGCCCCTTTTGTCGGCGGATACTACCCTCATGGCCGCACAGAACCCGACGCCGGCTGGCAACGAGAACCCGGTCGAGGTCTGGCTCGTGCTCCGACCGCGGGCGGACGGCGAAGCACTTGGGCTCTCCGATCTGGGATCCCTCCCTCCCGTCCATCGGAACCACCTGGAGCCGGAGGAGCTGGAGCGCCTTCGCGGTGCTCGAACTGAGGAGATCGAGCGCGCTGCCGCCTGGGCCCGCTCCCACGGACTGGCGGTGGTGGAGGCCTCACCCAGAGATCGGAGGGTTCGGGTCTCGGGGTCAGAGGTTGAAATTCGAGCCATCTTGGGGCGGGGCCTCGGGGCGTCGGGCGGCCTTGAGCCGCCTGAGGAGTTGCGCGACTCCGTGGTCGCGGTGCTCGGGCTAGGGCCGACCCCGTTCGCCCGATCCCACTTCCGACCCTTCCCGCTGCCCGACCTTCCCCTCCCCGAGGCAGCTCCCCTGAGCTTCACGCCGCCAGAGATCGGTGCCCTCTACCAGTTTCCGGCGGTGCCTTCGAGTGGGCTGGGTTGCCTTGGTCTGGTCGAGCTGGGCGGTGGCTACGATCCATCATCCCTCGCGTCCTACT
Source organism: bacterium (assembly GCA_021816695.1). GTDB lineage: Bacteria > Chloroflexota > Dormibacteria > Aeolococcales > Bog-877 > JAJYXT01. Next base: position 6,517 of record JAKAXE010000086.1, read on the forward strand.
TCCAAGGTCTCGGCCTCCCGGTTCCGCAGGTGGCCAGCGTCCCGGTGATGGGCGGTGGCAACCTGCCCACCGGCGACCCTCAGGGGCCAGACGGCGAGGTCACCCTGGACCTTGAGGTAGCCGGCTCGCTGGCCCCGGGATCCAGGATCGCCGCCTACTTCGCCCCCAATACTGACCAGGGCTTCCTCGCCGCCATCCAGGCGGCGACCCACGACCTGATCAACCGCCCCCGGGTGCTCTCCATCAGCTGGGGCGGTCCTGAGCCGGGCTGGCTCGCCGGGGTGAGGACCGCCTTCGAGCATGCCTTCGAGGACGCCGCACTGGCGGGGATCACCGTCTGCGTGGCGGCTGGGGACAGCGGCTCCTCCGACGGGATGACGGATGGGTTGGCCCATGTGGATTACCCGGCGGCGAGTCCGCTGGTGCTGGCCTGTGGGGGAACTCGCCTCTTGACGGCAGGCGGGACCATCAACTCGGAGGTGGTCTGGAACGACCTCCCCGCCGGCGGCGCCAGCGGGGGCGGGGTGAGCCGGGCGATCCCCCTCCCCACCTGGCAGTCCGGTGTCGGCGTCCCCCCGGATGTCGACCCCGGGGGATACCGCGGCCGCGGGGTGCCGGATGTGGCTGGCAACGCTGACCCCGAGACCGGCTACCGCGTGCTCGTGGACGGACAGGCCGCGGTGTTCGGCGGAACCAGCGCGGTCGCCCCTCTGTGGGGGGCACTGCTGCTGGTCTGTGCCGCCCAGCTGGGCCGACGACTGGGCTTCCTCAATCCGCTCCTCTATTCCCAGATCGCGGCCGAAGCGGCTCTGCGCGACATAACCCAGGGTGACAACGGCGCCTACATGGCCAGGGTGGGGTGGGACGCCTGCACCGGGTGGGGCAGTCCCGTGGGCTCCGCCCTGCTCAGGGCTCTGCGAGGATGACCGCCGCGGGCGGGGCTCCCCGGAAGTCTCCCCGATGAGCCTGCCAGAGCAGGCCTACGAGCGGGTCAATCTCCTGGCCGACCCGCTGCACGAGTACTGCAGCATCACCAAGCAGCTGGGGGACGGAGCCAGCTCGGAGCAGGCGCTCCTCGACAGCCCATGGCTCCAGCGCCAGCGCCGGATCCACCAGCTTCAGTCGGCCTGGTGGGTCTTCCACACCGCTGAGCACTCGCGCTTTCAGCATGCGGTGGGAGCGATGCATCTCACCGGGCGCTTCACCGAGCATCTCTACCCCAGCCTCCGGGAGAGCCTCCCCGACCTTCCCAGCCAGCCCCTCGTGGTGGAGACGATGCGAGTGGCCGGGCTGCTCCACGATGTGGGCCACGGCCCGTTCGGTCATTTCTTCGACAGCGAGGTGCTCTCCTCTTTCAACCTGGACCACGAGGACGTGGGGCGCCGGCTGGTCCTCGGTCGGCTGGCCGACCTCATCGCCTCGCTCCGTCGCAGCCCGGATGGTGACTTTGCCCCGGGGGAGTGGGTCGACCCCCGCCATGTCGCCTACGTCATGGCCCCTGCGGAGTTGGAGGGCTTTGAGCCGCCGGCCTGGCTCGCCGCCTTGAAGCCGGTGCTCTGCGGGCCGGTCAGCACGGACAACATGGACTACGTGCCCCGGGACGCCTACATGTGCGGGGTCGCCGTGGGCCCGGTCGACCTGCCCCGGCTGCGCCACTACATGTTCATCAAGGACGGGCAGCTGGTGCTGCATCAGCATGGGGTGCCCGCCCTGGAGATGTTCCTCTCTGCCCGGCTCTACATGTACAACCACGTCTACTTCCACCGTACCGTCCGGCGTATCGACCTCCATATGCGCCCACTTTTCGCCGCCACCTGCGCTCAGCTCCTCCCGCCCGGCAACCCCCTGGACCATCTGGACGAGTACCTCCTCCTCACCGACTGGTCGCTGTTGGCGGCGGTGGAGCGCTGGCAGAGA
>JAKAXE010000009.1 GCA_021816695.1 bacterium
ATCTCTCTCCGCCACGCGCCGGGGTATCCCGGTCAGCGCCAGCATCGGCTTGGTCGGCGGTCTGGCGGGAGCCGCAGCCGTGATCGGGGGATGGCAGGCCGTGGGGTGGGGAGGAATGCACGGAGCCAGCCCCTATGGGGTGATCGGGACACTGGCCGCGGTCCTTCTGTCACCCATACTGGGAGCCGTGGTCGCTGCCGCGTTTCGGCGTGGCCTGCAGCCGATTGCCCAGCGCGCCACCCGGAGCTCCATTCACCCGGTGCGTGGCCTGATCTGGCTCACCGCTGGCCTGGTGGCCATCGCCGACGGCTCCAACGACGGCCAGAAGGCGATGGGGCTGGCCACCGGCCTTCTGGTCGCGGCGGGAGCCATCAGCCACTTCCAGGTGCCCTTCCTGGTGACGGCCGCGGTCGCGGTCACCCTGGCCACCGGTACGGCGGTTGGCGGTCGCAAGATTGTCCGTACCGTGTCGTCAAGGTTCTACCGGGGCGGCCCACTCGATGGCCTGGCCGCGCAGGCGGCGGCAGCTCTCACGATCCTCGGCTCCAGCGTTGTAGGGGCGCCGGTGAGCACATCGACGATCGTTGCTTCCGGCATGGTCGGGGTGGGGGCCGCCAGGAGACGCCACCATGTGCACTGGCCAACGGTCGTCCGGGTGGTCAGCGCCTGGGTGATCACGGTTCCTGCCTGCGCGGTCCTGGGTGCCGGCCTGGCGGCGATGGGAGCGGCCCTATTGGGCCATCCGTGAACCGCCCCAAGTGGCCCTGGTGGCGGGTGTGGTTCAGCGGGTCCCGAACCAACCCCCTGGCACTACTGGTCGCCCAGGGAGATCTCACCGAGCAGGGGATGCGGCACTTCGCCAAGTGGTCGGCGACCGGGGCATCGGGAGAATCTGCCGAGGTCCGCCGCTGCCACCTTGAGGGATACCAGGCAAGACGTTCACTCTTGGCCGCGCTCCAGGAGGCGCTGTCGACGCCACTGGACCAGGAGGACATCTTCACCCTCTCCGAGCGATTGGATCGGGTGCTGGACGCGGCCAAGGATGCGGTTCGAGAAAGCGAGGTCCTCAGCTGGCACCCGGACCCGCACGCCCAGGCGATGGGTCAGCTGCTCGCGGAGGGAACCTCAGCTCTGGCGGCCGCCCTGCGCCTGCTGCCCCGCCAGCTCTCCGAGGCCGGGCGCAAGGCGGACGAGTCCACGGTGGCCGTCCGGCACGTGGAGCATCGCTATCGGGAGGCCATGACCGACCTGCTGCAAACCCCCGACCTGCGAACGGTGCTCGCGGCCCAGGACGTGTATCGGCGCTACGTCCTGGTGGCAGGTCACGTGGTCGCCGTGGCCGACCGTCTCTGGTACTCGGTCCTGCGAGCCGGGTGAAGCTGTGAAGTCGCCTTGGTGGCCAACGCCCGACGGGCCTCGCCACGGTGGTATTTGGCTATGATTCCAAGCCATGGGCACCCGCAGCGGACGGTCGGACGCGGGTCCACTTCCGCGTCCCCGGCTGGGCCGGCCATGCCGGCGAGGCGCTCCTGCCCGGCACCCCTTGACCAGGATGACCTCCTCGGGACAAGAGGCTGAGGCGGGACGAAATAGATGACCAGTGACGTTTACCGGGCAGTCCGCGAGGTGCTGGCGGTGCGCCAGTTCCGCGACCAGGTGGTGCCGGAGGAGGTCACCCGCCGCATCCTGGAGTCGGGCCGGCTCACCGCCAGTTCGATGAACCTGCAACCCTGGCACTTCGTCCTGGTGCAGGACCGGTTGCGCCTCCGGGAGCTGGGCGGCCTGGTACCCACAGGTCCCTACATCGCCGAGGCCGCCTTTGCGATCGTGGTGGCCTACGAGAAGGCCAGCCGGTTCGGGGTGTCGGACGCCAGCCGCGCCATCCAGTCGATGGCGCTGACGGCCTGGGCCGAGGGGGTTGGCTCCAATTGGACCGGCTTTGGCGGCCTGGAGGCGGTGCGCCTCTGGTGCGGGCTTCCTGACTCCCACGAGGTGCTGGCGGTAGTGCCCTTCGGATATCCCCGAGCTGCCCGTGTTCTGGGCCACAAGAAGCGCAAGCCGCTGGATCAGGTGGCATCGCGGGAGCACTACGGACGCCCGGTCGGAGGCGCCTGAAGACAACCCGCATTGGTAGCTCTGGCTAGCCCAGCGCCACCGCGGCGATCGCCCTCTGGACTAAGGTGGCACCAGATCGTCACGGAATCCAGCGCTGCGCTGGGGAAGTTTGGTCCGGGGGTGGGAGACCGCCTCGAGCGCAGCGGAAGCCAAACCGGCCGCACGCGATACGAACGTGGCGGCCCTCCCCCGGGTCCCGGGCCATGCGACACCGCGCTCCCGGCACGCCGAAGAGAGCAGGTCCGCGCTGCCGCAATCCCTGACTCCCTCCAAGGGGGGCCCGTCCGGCCAGGTGTGGTCCGGGCGCTCGCGGGCGCCGGCCAGGGGTTGGTTGAATACGCGCTGCTGCTGGCGCTGGTGGCACTTGTCGCCGTGGCCGGTCTGACCTTGGTGGGCCATCGCACGTCCAGCGGTTACTCCAGCGTATCCAATGGTCTGCGCGGATCTGGGGCGCCCGCGTCGCCATCGGTCAAGCCGAAGCCGACCAGGACGCCCCGACCCAAGCCTTCCCAAACCCCTCGGCCCTCGCGCGCTCCCAAGCCGCCCAGAACGCCGCGGCCCAGGAAAACCCCGAAGCCCCCCAAAACCCCGCGGCCCTCCTAGGCTGAAGAAGCAGGCTCCGCGTCGATCGATGCTGCCTGCTCACCACAGAAGCCCGGAACATGGCCCGCGCACTCTCTGGCCAGCGTTCCTTTCAGGCTGGACCTGTAGCGCGCGTCGAGAGGTAGCCCCGGTCAACGGCTGGGACGGTTATTCAGTGCGCTCCCGGCTACCCCAGCGGCACCGCGCTCGGCACCGCCCCTCACTTCGGCCCTGAACTGGCGTGATCCTTCGAGCCGGTGATACCGTTCGCGGGAGTGAGCACGGCCAATCCGGAATTCGGCGCGGCCCGGATCCTTTGCGTCTCCTGCGGCGCGGACATCCCCGCGAGCAGCCGTTTCTGTCCCCAATGCGGGGTGGAACTGGGACGGACCTGCCCGTCCTGCGGTGAGCTGACCAGCACCCAGGCCCGCTTCTGCAGCTCCTGCGGAGCTCCGCTCACAGCCGCAGCTCCGCAGCCCCAGCAAGAGGCCGTGAGCCCCCCGGTCCGAGAGGAGGAAGGGACGGGTCGGCGGGTGGTGACCGTGCTGTTCGCGGATCTGGTGGGGTTCACCCCCCTCGCCGAGGGCGAGGACCCGGAGGTTTTGCGGGAGTTCCTCAGCGGATATTTCGATCTGGCCCGGAAGGTCATCACCCGGACCGGCGGAGCGGTCGAGAAGTTCATCGGAGACGCGGTCATGGCAGTGTGGGGCGCCACCACCGCCCAGCAGGACGATGCCGAGCAGGCCGTCCGTGCCGGGCTGGAGCTGGTGACCGAGGTGGCCGCATACGGGGAGCAGCGCGGCAGGCCAGGGCTCAACACCAGGGTGGGAGTGGTGACCGGCGCCGTGGCCACCTGGGCTCGGCCGGGGGAGGGACTAGTGGTCGGAGATCGGGTGAACCTTGCCAGCCGCGTCCAGACGGCCGCCGAACCGGGGACGGTGTTTGTGGACTCCGCCACCCGGGAGGCCAGCCAGGCAGGTCTCGAGTACCTGGCCGCGGGGCCCCATCTGCTCAAGGGGATCTCCGAGCCTGTCCAGCTGTGGCGAGCGGTCAGGATTTTGGCACGACGCGGTGGCGCCGGCCGCTCCGGTAGCTGGGAAGCACCCTTTGTGGGGCGCGCCCGCGAGCTGGCCTGGTGCAAGGACCTGTTCCACGACGTTTCTGACCGCCGCCGGGCACGGCTGCTGTCGATCACTGGCCAGGCTGGGGTCGGCAAGTCCCGCCTCACGTGGGAGCTGGAGAAGTACCTGGACGGACTCCAGTCCGACACCTTCTGGCACCGCGGACGCTGCCTGGCATACGGCGACGGCGTGGCCTTCTGGCCCCTTGCTGAAATGATGCGCACCCGCCTTGGGCTGCAGGATGAGGAGAGCGTCTCCGGCGAGGGGCTGGAGGCCAGGATCGACCGCGGGCTGGCGGCTCTGGACCTACCGCCCAGCGAACTCCCCGAGTTGAGGGCGGCGCTGGCTGTGCTTCTGGGTGTGGAGGGAGCCGGGGTGGAGCGCGCCCAGCTCTTCGCCAGCTGGCGCAGGATCTTCGAGCTTCTCGGGGAGCGCGGCACGGTGGTCATGGTCATCGACGACTGCCAATGGGCGGACAGCGGGCTCCTCGACTTCGTGGAGTCACTCCTAGACTGGTCGGCCAACGCTCCCCTGCTGATAATCACCCTGGCCCGCCCCGAGCTGGGCGAACGCCACCCCGGCTGGGGGACGGGACGGCCCACCGCCACCGCCCTGGCGCTCGAGCCCCTGGCCCCGGAAGAGATGTCGGAATTGCTCGAGGGCCTGGTGCCCGGCCTGCCCACCTCCACGATTGCCCGGATCGTGGGGGCGGCCGAGGGCATCCCCCTGTACGCCGTGGAGCTTGTGCGCGCTCTGGCCGAGCGCGGCAACCTCGCCCGCCGGGGTGAGCGCTACGCGCTGGTCGGAGAGTTCGAGACGCTCCCCGTGCCCGCCTCGCTCACCGCGCTCCTGGCGGCTCGCCTGGACACCCTGAGCCCCAGGTCGCGAGCGCTGGCGAGCAGGCTCTCCGTGTTCGCGGGGGCGATCCCCCCGGCGGCGGCTCGGGCGGTGGCGGGGATGCCCGAGGCGGAGATGGAAACGAGCCTGGCCGAGCTTCGCCGCGCGGAGGTGCTGGCGGTCCGGACCGACGCCCTGGCCGCCGACCGCGGCCAGTTCGTCTTCACGCAGGGGCTGCTGCGGTCGGCCGCCTACGACCGGCTCGGCCGGGCGGAGCGCCGGGCCGCCCACCTGGAGGCTGCTGGCTACCTGCAGAGTGCGCTTCCCGACTCCGGCCTCGAGGTGGCCGAGGCGGTGGCCATGCACCTTGAAGCCGCCCTCGAGGCCACGGCAGCCGGCGACGACGCCACCGCGCTGCGGGCGTCGGCGGCCGAGGCTTTCGCCAGGGCCGGTGCCCGCGCGCGCACGGTGGGGGCGCCTGCCTCCTCTCAGCGCTCGTACCAGCGAGCGCGGCGGCTGGCCCCGGAGAGCCCCGATGCGATCAGCTGGCAGGCACAGGCCGCAGAAGCCGCCGCCGATGCTGGCGACTATGAGGCGGCCCTTGAGGAGGCGGCGAGCCCGGTCTCCGTGCTCGACTCCGCCTCACCCGAGGGCACCAGTCTGGCCATACTTCGAAGCCGGGCGCTTACCCGCCAGGGGCGGACCGACGAGGCGGTCGAGGAGCTCCGGCGAGCCCTGGCGGCCCGCGCGGACCTCGACCCGGACGAGCAGTCTGCCCGTCTCCACGGTGAGTTCGCCTCCCTTCTCTTCACCGCCGGCGAGTTGGAGTCCGCCGATGCGGAGGCGGAGTTGGCCCTTGCCGAGGGCCAGGCCTACCAGGTCCCCCACGCGGTGGCCCGGGGGGCGGAGGCTAAGGGGTGGGGCCTGGCGGTACGGGGTCGAGTCGAGGAGGCGCTGCTGCACCTGGAGTGGTGTGCTCGGCTGATCACCGCCAGCGGCACCCTGCGGGATCAGGCACGGGTGACCATGAATGTGGGAGACCTCGAGGCACAATACGACCGGCCCGGCGCCGTTGGGCATTTCGAGTCGGCCGCCGCACTCTGCCGACGCGCCGGTGCCCGTGACATCTTCCCCACGGCTGTGTCCAACCTGGCCTGGGTCTGGGGCCTCACCGGGAGATGGCGGGAGGCGGAGCAGCTCACCTCCGAGCTACTGGCGGACCTGCTGCCTATCCTGGACCGCGCCATCGTGCTCCTCAGCGGGGGGTTTATCCCGCTCTGGCGGGGGGACCTCGAGGAGGCGGCCCGGCAGCTCTCGGCAGCCATGCCGCTGCCCTCCGGGATCGAGATCCAGCTGAAGGCGGAGGTGGACGGGCTCGACTGTGGCATCAAGCTGGCGCAAGGTAGGCCCAGGGAGGCGCTGGAGGTCGCGGAGCCGGTGCTGGCCTCGCACATCAACGCCCTCGGGATCAGCCACCAGGCCGTCCGCCAGCTCTGGACGGACGCTGTGGAGGCGGCGATCCGGTGCGGAGCCCATGAGCTGGCCGGCCACTGGCTCGGTGAGATGGAAGCCCGTCCACCGGGGCTGGTGCCGCCCTACGTGACCAGCCAGCTGGCCCGACTTCGCGGCCTCAGCGCGGCAGTTAGAAAGGAATGTCGGGAGGCCGATTCCCTGCTCGCCCGAGCCGCCGACGGCTTCGAGAAGCTGGGCTACCCATACTGGCGTGCCCGTGCCCAGCTCGACCGGGCCAGGGCGCTGGCAGCCCTCGGTGATGGCGGCGCGGCCCCCCTCTCGGCCGAGGCGGCGGCCACCTTCCAGGAGCTGGGCGCGTCAAGCTGGCAGCGGGAGGCACTCTCGGTGGCCGGAAATACGAGCCCGGTGACGGCGGCCGGCCCCCAAGCCGTCAGCTGATTCTCCAGGCGCCCCCCTCCCGCGAGCCCGGCCTCGACTGCATGGCCGTACTGCCGAGGACCCATAATCCAGCCACTGTGCCCCCGGGGCACCAACGCCTGAGCGAAGGGGACCACCTGGTGCTGAACACCGAATCGAGCGACCTTCAATTCGAACCGCCGGGCCCGGGATCCTGGGGAAGGGATGCGGTCCACCACCCCCGCCCAGCGACGCGCTACTACGCGGAGACCAATCCCGCCTCCATGCTGTCGGGGACACGCTCCTTCACCAGCTATTACGGGATGCTCCTCGACGGCATGGAGGTGGCATACGTGAACGGTTACGCCTACCACCGAAACCGCCCGGTGGACGAGAGGGAGATCCCCCAGCGGTTTCAGCGGGCCGAGGAGGTGTTCCCCAGCCGTCTCTGGCGCCAGCAGCTGCGGGAGTGGGACGAGGTCCGGAAGCCCTCCTCGATCGCCACTGACCGGGAGCTGCAGGCGGTCGACCCGGACGCTCTCTCGGACCTGGACCTGGTCGCGTACCTGACCAGGTGCCGCGACCACCATGCGGCCATGATGGCCCAGCACATGAGCCTCACCGGCGCGGCCATGCTTCCGACCGGTGACTTCCTCGTGCATGCCGCGGAGTGGACCGGGCTCCCCACCTCCCAGCTTCTGGGGCTGCTGAGAGGCTCGGCGGAGGTTTCCGCCGGGGGATCGGCCGAGCTGGAGCAGCTCACCTCGACCCTGGCCACCGATCCCGCAGCCCGGGAAATCCTCAGCTCCGATGAAGACCCGGCCGCGGTGCTAGCCGCGCTGCGTGCCCTCCCCGATCCCGCCGGAGCCGCCGTTTCCGGCTACCTCGACCTGGTCGGATATCGGCTCCTGGACGGCTTCGACATCTGTGAGCCGTTCGCCCTGGAAATGCCGGACGCCCTGCTGCGGTCCATCCGGTTGGCCGTGGAGTCAGGTCCCCGAGACGCGGCCGACCTCGACCAGAAGGTTTCCCAGGTCCGGGAGCGGGTTCCGCAGGAGCACCGGGCTGAGTTCGACGACCTGCTGGCAGAGGCGCGGCTGACCTACCGGCTTCGCGACGAGCGCGGGATCTACAGCGACATCTGGGCCTCGGGGCTGATGCGGCGGGCGGTGCTGGCAGCAGGTCGCCGGCTGGCCGCCCGAGGGCGCATCCACGACCCGGTCGACCTTGTCGACGCCGGCTTCCTGGAGATGTGCTCCCTTGTCACCGATTCCGAAGGCCCGTCCGGGGACGAACTGCGGTCGCGCCGGGAGTTGCGCACCACCCGCGGCCCCGACGAGGCGCCGCCTTTCCTGGGGGAGCCGCCGTCCCCCCCGCCCGACGCCTCCGGTCTTCCGCCCGGGGCGGCCCGCGTCATGCGCGCCGCCGGTTTCACCATGGGTGAGATCTTCGGGAGCTCGACGGCCCAGCACGACGACCTCCTGCTCCGGGGGTTGGCGGCCAGCCAGGGGGTGTACGAGGGTCCAGCCCGATGCATAGTGGGGCCCCACGAGTTCGGCCGGATCATCCAGGGAGATGTCCTGGTCACCCAGTCCACCTCCGAGGCCTTCAACATCCTGCTGCCCCTGCTGGGGGCGATCGTCACCGACCACGGGGGACTGCTGTCCCACTCGGCGATCGTGGCCCGCGAGTACGGCATTCCCGGGGTGGTGGGAACCCGGGAGGCGACCCGACGCATCGCCGACGGGACCAGGGTTCGGGTCGACGGGGACCGCGGTGAGGTGACCGTGCTTCCGTGAGCGCGGTGCTGAACCTCAGCGACACGCGCGACGTCACGGCCTTCGGCTCCAAGGCCGTGGGGCTGGGCGAGGCCACCAGGGCCGGACTGCCCGTGCCCCCCGGCATCGCCCTCTCCGGTCCCTTCGTCGAAGCCGTGGCCAGCGAGGACGAGGAGGCGGTGGCCACTCTGCTGCGGTTGGCGGCCCACCTACCCCTCCCGCTCGCCGTCCGCTCCTCCGCCGCCGACGAGGACGGCGCTGAGGCCAGCTTCGCCGGTCAGCACCTCACCCTCCTCAACGTCCCCTCCCCCGCCGACCTGCCCCAGGCGGTGCGGGAGATCTGGTGGTCAGCCAACTCGGACTCGGCCATAACCTACCGGCAGAGGGTCGGCCTCTTCACCCGCCCCAGCGTGGGCGTCGTGGTGCAGTCACTCCTGAACCCCGAGGTCGCCGGCGTCATGTTCACCCAGAACCCCATGAACGGGGCGGACGAGCGGGTCATCGAGGGCAGTTGGGGACTGGGAGAGGCCGTGGTCGCCGGGACGGTGATCCCGGACCACTTTCGCATCGACCGGGAGGGCCGGGTGCTGGAGCGCATTCCCGGGTTGAAGCAGGTGGCCATCCGCGCCCTCCCGAGCGGTGGCACGGTGGAGGAGGCCACCCCGCCGGGCGACGTCGAGAAACTCTGCCTTGATGAGGGCCAGCTGGAGCTGCTGAGCCAGCTGGCGCTCCGGTGTGAGCAGGTCTACGGACCAGCCCGGGACATCGAGTGGGCCATCGCCGATGGGACACTGTACGTGCTGCAGTGCCGGGCGGTCACCCGGACCGGGCGCTAGGTCAGATTAGATGGCCGGGGCACCGATCGAGCTGCTGCAGCGGGTGCCGCTGTTCTCGGAGCTGGATCAAGGTGAGCTGGAGCAGGTGGCCCGCCTCTTCAAGGAACGCCGCTTCGCCCAGGGGGAGACGGTGGTCATGGAGGGGTCGGGGGGCGCGGCCTTCTTTGTGATCGCCGCCGGCGAGGCCACGGTGGCGGTCGGCACCGCCCAGCGCCCGCCCCTTAGGGCCGGCGACTACTTCGGGGAGATCGCCTTGATAGACGAGGGCAGACGCTCGGCGACGGTAACCGCCGCCAGCGACCTGCTCTGCTACGGCCTCACCTTCTGGGAGTTCCGACCGCTGGTGGAGGGAAACGGGGTCATCGCCTGGAAACTGCTTCAGTCGCTGGCGAAGAAGTTGCGCGCGGCCCAGGCGGACTAGCGTGGCGCCTCAGGCCGGGGCAGGGTCGGCCGAGGTTGAGGTGGGGTGGCATCGGGCGGGCTGTGGTTCCGGTGCAAAGCGACCGAGGAGGCGGCAGACCGGACGGCCTCGTACGCTCTGGGGCCCACCCGTAACTAGGCCGTGGGAGTGAAGCAAACCAAGCGGAACAGGAGGAATCCGTGAGACTACTGCTCACCTCAGCGGGAATCCGGAATGAGAGCATCCAAGAAGCGCTCGTGGGTCTTTTGGGGAAGCCGATCGCCGAGTGCGATGCACTCTGCATCCCCACCGCCAGCTACGGCCAGCCCGAGGGCGGGCCTTCTTCCGCCTGGCGCTTCGTCTCGGGAAACCAGCCCAACTGTCCGATGACCGGCCTCGGGTGGAAGTCACTTGGCGTGCTCGAGCTCACCGCCCTGCCCAGTATCGGAGAGGACCTTTGGGTACCACTGGTGCGTCAGGCCGACGTACTGCTGGCGAACGGAGGAGATGCGAGGTACCTCAGCTACTGGATGCAGCGGTCGGGGCTGGCGGACCTGCTACCCACGCTGGACGCGGTCTGGGTGGGGCTGAGCGCTGGGAGCATGGTGATGACTCCCAGCATCGGGGAGGAGTTCGTCGGATGGCAGCCGCCCACAGGTGGTGACAGAACGCTCGGGGTCGTCGACTTCTCCATCTTTCCCCACCTGGACAACGAGATGCTCCCCGACAACTGCCTGGCCGAGGCCGAGAAGTGGGCCGCCAAGATGCCCCAGCCGTCCTACCTCATCGACGATGAGACGGCGATCAAGGTCATAGACGGCCAGGTCGGAGTCGTCTCCGAGGAACACTGGAGACACTTCACCCCCTGATAGTCAACGCTCGCCGGCTTGGGACCCAGCAACTGGGGAGGGAGTGGCCGGCCGTATCCGGCGGGACGCGCGGCGGTACAGCGCCGTGGAAGATCTTCGTGAGCTGCGGCGCCTCTGTCTCATCCTGGCCGTCTCCCAAGAGAGGCGCGGTTGACCGGCAGCGCCCTCCCCTGGGTCCCGGCTAGTCGCCGAAGAACAGCAGAACCGGCTTCACCGTCTCACCGCTCAGCGAGTCCTCGATCGCCTGGTTGACCTCCTCGAAGGGATAGTGGCGCACCAGTCGTTCGAAGGGGAACCTCCCGGCTCGGTGCAGTCTGAGCAGGCGCTGGAGCCCCAGCGTGCCCGAGGAGTCCCCCTGGATGATCCCGCGCACGGACTTGCCACCGACCATGAGGGACCCGAGGGGAACTCCCGGCTCTCCCCCGCCGCCGGCGATTCCCAGCTGGCCGAGCACCGCCAGACCCTGCACGGCGGCCAGCTGCAGTTCGCCCGACCCCGTGGTGTCGAGGATCGCGTCACACCCACCATCGGTGATCTCGCGCAGAGTGTGGGCGAGCTCGGGGGTGGTGCCGGTATCAACGGCATGGGTGGCCCCCAGGGCGCGAGCATGCTCGAGCCTGGTCGGCCTCTGGTCGACGGCCACGATGGTGCCCGCCCCCACCGCCCGGGCGGCCATGATGGCTGCCAGCCCCACGGTGCCCGTCCCCAGCACCGCCAGGCTGCGCCCCGGGCCGACCGGGAGTACCTGGAGGACGGCACCGGCTCCGGTGACCATGCCACAGGTGGTGGCGGCGAAAAGATGCAGAGGAATGTCGTCGCTCACCTTGAGCGCGTTGCGCTCGCTGGCGAGCGCATAGGTGGAGAAGGCGGACTGGCCGAAGAAGGAGGCCCTGACGGCCGCGCCGCCGATTCGAGCCCGAGTTGAGCCATCGGGACGAACAGCTCCGAAGGTGCGCAGCGGGCCCTCCTCGCAGTAGGCGGTCCGACCGGCTCGGCAGCGGGCGCAACGGCCGCAGAAATCCGACACCAGGAGCACCCGGTCACCCGGGGCCAGATCGCGCACCGCCCGCCCCACCTCGACGACCGTGCCGGCCCCCTCATGGCCGAGAACGATGGGGAAGCCGACCGACCCATAACCGTCGCGGGCCTTGGCGTCTGTGTGGCACACGCCGCAGGCGGCGATCCGGACCAGCACCTCGTCGTCTCGCGGGTCGTCGAGTTCGATCTCCTCCAAAGAGAGTGGTGCGCCTCGCTCCCAGGCCACCGCGGCGACTGCCTTGATCAACCCGCGCTCCTCCTGCCCCTAGACGTCAGGGGAATCCTAGTGATCCGGTGGAGGGCGGAGGGGGACTGAGTACCGCGGCGGCCCAAGATCTGTGGGAGGGGCCTCCAGAGGTTTCTGCTGCCCCTGGACGACTGCCTGGCGGTGCCGATCAGAACTCCGGTCGCGCCTGGCGCTTCCTCGCGCTGGGGCCCCGGACGATGCACATTCGTGCCCCCACGGGAAGATCAGGGCTCCGAAGGCGCATGGGGGCTTCCCGCGGGGCGGAGACCCGCGCTGGGGCTGATCGGCCGGTGGCAGCGCCTTCCACCTTCTCCCCTGGTACGATCGCCGAGCGATGGAGATTGCTAGCGGCACCTTTGAAATCTCCATGGTTCCCGGACCTGCCGAGGTGGGTGGAATCGTCGATCGCTTCGACTTCAACAAGACCTTTGAGGGGGACCTGGAGGCCACCGGCTCCGGGCTTATGTTGTCTTCAGGCGATCCCGCTTCTGGAGCGGCCGGCTATGTCGCCATAGAGGCGGTGGAAGGCCGGATTGGCCATCGATCGGGAGGATTCTGCCTCCAGCAGTTGGGAATGATGCGCGACGGCTCGCCAACGCTGCACTACGAGGTCGTGCCCGGCTCCGGCCGCGGCGAGCTCCGGGGCATCAGCGGGACATTCCGCCTCACGGTGGACCCCGATGGTACCCATAGATACACCCTGGAGTACGAGCTTCCCGGGTGACCGTCCATGCGGAAGCCGGCCGCTGGGTGCCCAGGCTTGGGACCAGGGCAAGGGCGAAAACGCGGTGCTGAGGCTAAAGCGTTGGTTCTTGGCTGGTCACCCAAGCTGCACCGCCGCTCCACCTTCTGATCACGCGATCCAGTCACACGCAGAGCTCAGCCGCAGGACAGGGGCTCCCCACCGGGCGGCACGGGTGCAGAATCCCCGGAATGGACTCCGAATCGAGGGACAGCCAGATCCGGGGGGTGGCCTTCGCCCACCTCGGCCAGCTCACCATCCGCTTCGGTGAAGTCCTGCCGTCAACCCACCTCCGGTCAGGGTTCACCTTCGAGGGTGCCCGGGTGCCGTTGATGGGGCCACAGGGGATCTTCAAACCAGCGCTTCTTGACCTGCCCCTGAGCATCACGACCGTGCCCGCCGTCGCGGGCCGGCCACGGCCGTATCAGGACGAGTTGGGGGCAAACGGTCTGCTCCGCTACCGGTACCGCGGGCAGGATCCCGGCCACCGGGACAACCAGGGCCTGAGGGAGGTCATGCGTCGCCGGCTGCCACTGATTTACTTCCACGGGGTTGAGCCCGGCCAGTATTTGCCTGCCTGGCCGGCGTTCATCGTGGGAGATGACCCACGCCACCTCACGTTCACAGTGGCGGTGGATGATCTCCTGACCAGTGACGAAGTTCCCGGGTCGGAGCTGCCGGAGTTGGCCAGGCGGGCCTACGCCACGCGTATGACGGTCCAGCGCCTGCATCAGGTCGCCTTTCGCCGCCGGGTCCTGCGCGCCTACCGGGAATCGTGCGCCATGTGCCGCCTGCACCACCCAGAGCTTTTGGACGCCGCCCACATCCTCCCCGACCGGCACCCAGAGGGAGAACCAATCACCGCCAACGCGCTCTCCCTCTGCAAACTGCATCACGCCGCCTTCGATCGCAACATCGTGGGAATCCGCCCCGATTCGGTGATCGAACTGCGCCACGATCTGCTGCAGGAGATCGACGGTCCGATGCTGCGCCACGGGCTGCAGGAGCTGCATGGGCGGCCGTTGATGGTGGTGCCCCGCTCGGAGGCCGACCGGCCCCGTCCCCAGTTCCTTGAGGAGCGCTACCATCTCTTCTGCAAGGCCAGCTGATCCGCGCCAGACGAGAGGGGATCACGTCGGGGCCGATGGGGTGGGAAACCCGGGACGCCATCGCGCGACCACCTAGCCGAACCTGGAGCGCCAACTTGCAGGGTTGCCGGGTGGGCCAGGCTAACCTGGGCTGCCGCGGGACCGCCTTGTGAGGGCAACGCAAACGGGCCCCCCTCAAGCGAGTCGGGGCCGCGGCGACAGTGCAGCGCACCCGCGGCGAGTCGGTGCCGCTCCCAGCGGTACTCCGTGCGGGGAGCCAAACAGAATGTTGGCGGCGGGAGATAACCTGCGGGGAAAGGGAGCAAGCGTGCGCCCAGCCCTGCCACGCGGGGCCCGAGCCCGTTAGCGCTTACTCAAGCAGGCGCTGCACGGGCTCCCGAGACCTCGCAGCAAGGTGCATTCCACGCCCGCGCAACTCGCTGGCTTAGCTCCTATGGCTGGTCCGCACCCGGAGACCCGACGGGCGCCTCCGGGCCGTATCCATCCAGGGTGCTCCCGAGTTGCCGTGGTGACCGTGCACACGTTCCTCGAAGCACACGGCGGCCCCGCCGCCCCAGCCCGGACCGTGCTCGGTCACACAAATGATCGTGCGGCTAATGATCAGCCCTGAAGATGGGCAAGCTGGGGAAGAAACGTCGACATCCAGGGGACGAAGATGACGAGGGCCAGCCCCGCCACCAGCAGTCCCAGAAACGGCCACATCTGCCGCACGATCCCGGACAGGGGGGTATCGGTGATCTTGCTCAGCACGAGGTTCAGTGTCCCCAGAGTGGGCAGCCCCAGGGCGATCATCGTGACCAAGGTGAAGACCACCCCGAAGTACACCATGTTGACCCCGGCGCTGGAGACGATTGGCACGATGATGGGGAGCATCACGAACTCCAGCACGATCACCTCCAGCACCAGCCCGGCCACCAAGAGGAAGCCGGAGACGATGAAGATGAGCAGGAGGGGCTGGCGGGTGATGGAGAGCACGAACGTCGAGACGGTGTTGGGAACCTCGGAGGCGGTCACGGCGTAATTCAGGAGGAACGCTCCAGCGATGAGGCCGGTGACAGCGCCAGTCTGGCGTACCGCGAACCGCAGAGAGGCGAGGAACTCCCGGAGGGAGAGCGAGCGGTAGACGAAGGTCGCCACCACCAGGACGTACAGGATCGACATCGCCGAGCTCTCGGTGGGCGTGAAGGCGCCGCTGTAGATCCCTCCGATCAGGATCAGCGGCGCAATCAGGGCAGGGAGCCCGGCAAAGAAGGCCACTGCGATGGGGAGCCAGCCGAACCAGGGCTCGGCGGGCAGGCGCTTGCGCCGCGAGAGGTAGCCGATCAGGCCCATGTGAGCAGCCCCCAGGACCAGGGCCGGGATAATCCCCGCCAGGAACAGCGCCCCGATGCTGGTCGAAGAGAGGAACCCGTAGATGATGAGGGGGATGCTGGGGGGTAGCAGGGGGCCCATGATCGCGCTGGTGATGGTGGTGGCACAGGCGAAGTCCTTGGGGTAGCCGGCGTCCTCCATGGCCCTCACGCTCATCACACCGATACCACTCACGTCGGCCACCGCGCTTCCGGTCATGCCGCTGAACACCACCGTGGCCAGGACGTTGACCTGCGCCAAGGAGCCCCGCGAACGGCCGAGCAGCAGTTGGGCGAACCGGAAGATCCGGTCTGTCATGCCGGAGCTATTCAGCAGGGCGCTGGTGAAGATGAAGAGCGGCACCGAGAGCACCACGAAGTTGGCAGTGACCCCGCCGATGATGGCGGCGCTGGCCTCGGTCAGGCTGACCCCCGACAACACCAGGTAGGCGCAGCCAGCGGCGATCATGCCGTAGGAGATAGGGGCGCCCACGAGATAACACAGGACTACGATCGCCGCCATCACCAGCACGGCCGCGGTCATCGAGCATTTCCGCCTGAACCCGGACGGAGAAGCTGCCCGACCTCCCGCACAAGCAGCCGCCCCCGCAGGATCACGGCGATGGCGAACAGCAGAAACACCCCCGCGTACCCCCAGACCTCGGTGCCCGGCAGTCCAGTGTTGGGCTGTTGGGCAATCAGTTGGAGGTAGGAAACGGTGCCCGGCAGGACGATGGCTAGGAAGCCCACGATGAGCAGGTTGGCCAGCGCCGAGCCCACCAGCCTCACCTTGCGAGGCAGGACGTCAGCCAGCAGGCGGAAGGCGATCTGGTCGTCGCGCCAGTCCGATAGCCCAGCCGCCAAGGAGAAGCTCCAGAGAAAGAGGTAGGTGGGGAGCTCCAGGGACCAGACCTGGGGCCGGTTGAGCAGGTAGCGGGCCAGCACCTCGACGATGATGGAAACGAACGTTCCCACAAAGGCCAGGGCCGCTAGGAGCAGCTGCAGCCGCTCCAGCCGCCCGTACTGCTCTGCCTCCGGCTGGGCGCCCCCAGTTCTGCCCGCGGGCCGACTAAGGGCCCACGCCGCACGCACACGAGCACCCCACCCGTGGTGTAAAGAGGGGCTGCCGGGGCGGCGGCCTGCGCCGCCGCCCCCTCCCCTGGCCGCCCCCATCCACCTCATGTTTCGGCGGCTTCGGGAACCGCTAACAAGCCGGCATCGAGGCGCCGGTTACCTTCAACGCATAGTTCAGCATCCCCGGGACCAGACCGCTGGTATAGGTCGAGTCGCATAGGAAGGACTTCAACACCGGGGCCCGGAACGCGGTGATATCGGGCGAGTAGACCTGAAGACCCTGGGACTTGAGAAAGTTGATGTCGTGCTGCTGAAGCGCTGCCACTTGGGCGCTTGCCCAGTTGTCCTGCTGGGTCACGGCGGTCACCAGATCGCTTTGCTCCGCCTTCGACATCTGGTTCCAGGCAGTCTCGCTGATGGACGGCATGACCGGGGAGAAGAGGTGGTTGGTGAGGACGATCTCCTTGGTCACTTGGTAGAACTTGTCAGCCACGTCAGTGGGCAGAGGATTGTCCTGCGCCTGGACCACTCCGGTCGAAAGTGCCAGGTAGATCTCCGTGAATCCCACTGGGGTGACCTCACCACCCATGGCCTGGCCCAGTTGGGTCCAGTAAGTTCCCGGCGGCATCCGAAGTTTGATGCCCGCCATGTCGGCTGGGGTCATGATTCTCTTGGTGGAGTTGAGGTCCAGCTCCCGCGGCCCGAGGTCCTCGATCCCGAGGAGGCGCACCCCGGTACCCTTGGCCACCTGGTTCACCACCTCCTGCCCGTACTTGCTGCTGAAAACCTTCTCCACCTGGCTCCAGTTGGAGTACAGGAAGGGGATGTCGAAGATCATCCCGGCCGGCACCGTGGCCTGGTACTGGGTGGGATCGCTGTCCGACATTTGGGCGACGTTGCTCTGCACCCCTTGGAATTCGGTTGCCTGGGGCAGGAGGCTGCTGTTGGGGAAGATCTCAATGTTGACGTGTCCGCCAGTCATCTGGAAGACCTGGCTGGCAGTCCGGTACAGGGCCTCGGTCTGCGGCGACTGCGGCGGTGCCGACAGGCACGGGCAAGACCACTTCAGAGTGACGTTGGGCATGTTGGCAGATGTCTTGCTGGGCGCGGGTTTCGACGCCCCGCACCCAGCCACCACCAGGGTGACCACCGCCAAGGCCCCCAGTCCGAACGATCGCCTATGGCCTCTCCACATTTGCTAGCCTCCTTCTCACACCAGTACCTCCAGCCCCCGCCGCTTCGGCGACGGGCACGTTCCGCTCTCCGGGGTTGGCTGCGCCGGGCTTGGACCCTGGCCCCACCGACCGCTCACCCCCCTGCCCCCGGCTCCGCAACTCTGCCGCCCAGGGCGGCCAGCTGGTGCACCGGTCCCGAGGTGGCCGGGTACAGGTCCCGATACAGTTGATAGAGGTCGTCGTAGGTGGCGTGAATCCGTTGGTCCGGCGACGGAATGACCGCCCCTTCGATCCGGCTCCAGAGCGCGCCCGGGTCGGCCGCACCGGCCGCCCGCGCTGCCAGTAGTGCGTCTCCATAGGCGGCGCCGATCAGGACCTCTGGGATCTCCTGGCGGCGTCCCGTGACGTCGCTCACGACCTGCCTCCAAAGTGGCCCCTGGGCCGCACCCCCCACCGCCACCAGCCGGGCGGGGTCCGCCCCAGCGGCCTGCATCGCCTCCAGGTTGTGCCGGACTCCGTAGGCGCCGGCCTCCAGTAGGGCCCGGAAGAGGTGAGCCCGGCCATGGCCCAGGGTCAGGCCGCAGAGGACCCCCCGGGCGTCGGCGTCGAAGATCGGGGTCCGCTCCCCGGCGAAGTACGGCAGGGCGACCAGGCCCGCGGCGCCTGCAGGAATCTCTGCCGCCTCCCGGCTCAGTATGTCGAGAGGAACTCCGACCAGCTCCGAGAACCACTCCGTGATGGCCCCGAAGGTGGCCATCCCCGCCGCCAGTGTGAGCTCTCCGGGCACGATCCCGTTGGTGAGCCAGAGCTTGGGGTGAGGCCGAGCCGCCAGTGCCATGTTGATCATGAACATCGACGTTCCGTACATGACCATGCAGTCGCCGGGGGCGGTCACGCCCACGCTGAGTGCCTCCGCCCAGGCGTCGATGGTCCCGGCCAGCACGGGGATCCCTCGCGGTAGTCCTGATTGGGCGGCGCCATCTGCCCCCACCCGGCCCACCACCTCGCCCGGCCAGGCCAGCCGGGGCAGGGACAGGCCTGGGGCGATGGATTCACTCCAGTCCGTGATCCAGGCCTGGGCGGCCAGGTCGTACATGGGAGTGCACTGGCTGGCGGAGTGGTGATCCAGTGTGTACTCCCCGGTCAGCCGGTAGACGACGAAGGAGCTGGCCATAAGCAAGGTGCGCGTGCGAGCCCAGACCTCCGGCTCGTGGCGGCGCAGCCAGAGCAGCTTCGGCCCCACGGCCTGCGAGGTCAGCGGAGAGCCGCAGCGTTCCAGGATGCGGTCGGCGCCCAGCTCCCGGTTCAGCTCCTCGATCTCAGCCCCAGCTCTGGTGTCGACGCCGTACAGGATGGCGTTCCGAAGCGGGGCGCCCTGGGCGTCGGCGGCCAGCAGGCAGGGGCCGATCCCGCTGACACAGATCGCCTGAACCTCCTCTCGTTCGCTCCCAGCGGCTGCCTGAAGCTGCTGCACCACGGCCAGGAAGCCCCGCCACCAGACCGCCTCGGCGTCGTGCTCGACCCAGCCCGGAACGGGCCGGGAGGTGCGGTTGGGTACCGTCGCCGAGGCGAGGATCCGGCCATCACCGCCGGCCAGCACCCCCTTGGTGCTGGAGGTCCCGATGTCCACCCCAATGACGCTCATGCGCTCCCCTCTTGCTCGGCATCCAGCCGGTCCACCGGGATGCCCAGGAGGCCCGCTGCCACCTCCAGTTCGGCGGCGTGGTCCCCGGGAACCGCGTGGATGTGGTTGGCCCCGAACCGCTGCAGGAATCGCGCCGCGGGCGCGTCGAGTTGCGCAAAGGCGTGGGGCCACTCCGGGCTCGACTGGGCCGCCAGCCGCTCAGCATCGGCCTCCTCCAAAGGCGCCAGCCGGCCCCGTGTGACCTGGAGCCGGTACCGCTCGCCCAGGCGGCTGAGCCGCGCAAACGTCATCTCTCCGGGGGCGGCGATGTGGCGCACCGAAGCGCCCCCGGCGGGGAAGTAGAACGACTCGGGGAGGAACTGGACGCGCGCCAGGTTGACTGCCGGGTCGTCACTCCGGGCGGCGTACCAGGTAGGGTGCTGTCCCGAGTTGCACAGGTCCCACAGCCCCCGATCGGCGTGGTAGTGGCGGACATCCGCGAACAGGACCGGCTGGCCGGTGAGCAGCCGGAGGATCTGCATGGTGAGCGCCCCGTCCATGTCCGACTCCGTGGCGCACACGAAGGGCGCCTTGGGTCCCTCCCAGTCGTAGGGGTCGTTGAGGAAGGCTTCAGCCACGTCGGTGGTGGCGAAGTGATTGGTAAGTTCGGGCTGCCCTTTGATACCGCAGAAGTCCAGATGCCACTCCGTGACCAGCTCCCGGATCGCGTAGTACATCCGGATCTGGCGCTCCAAGAGCTCGGGGGTCAGGCTCCTGCCGTCGTACGCGACTCGGGCCGCCAGACGCTCGATCCACTCCCGCCCTGCGCGAGCCCGGTCGGGGCTAACAGCGTTGGCGCGCCTCACGACCTCCCACTGGTCGATCTCCTCTACATCGACGCCGAAGATCCTTATCCAGTCGGCGCTGGAACTGACCGCGGTATACATCCCCATGGGGCGCCCCCCGATTCGCCCAAAGGTGGAGCCCGAGAGGGCCCGAACTGCCGCCGCCGCCCGGATGTGGACGCCCAGCTTCGCCGCCACCTCGGGATCCCCCAGATCGCCACAAAGCCGTGCGTGGCGCCGTCCGACCTGGTCCAGGCCCCCGCCAGCCGCCAACAGTCCCACCATCCCGGGGTAGCGGGGATGCATGTTGGAGAAGAGCAGCAGTGGACCGTCGGTGGCTCCTGCAGCCAGTAAGGAGAAGTGGGGGAAGGCCCACACCGGGTAGTGGAAGACGGTCAGGTCAGGTCGCTGACCGGCAAGCAGGCGCGCCCCGGCCACGGCGGTCTGGCTGTCCCCCACGATCTGGCCCGCCAGGAGCACGGTGTGCCCCTGGCCCCGCAACTCCTCAGCCAGGGTTGCCTCGTGCTCCCGACAGTAGTCGAGGACATCCTGGTACGCGAAATCCCTGCCGTCCGACATGGTCAAGATCGCGACTTTGGCCATCCTCAATCCCCTTTCGGCGCTAGGTGGTGGCTGCTGGCGCGGGGCTCAGCTCCCAAGACACAGCCCGCCGTAGCTCCGCGCTTGGAAGGGGCCGCTCAGCCGTCTCGCTGGCCGCAATGCTGTGCACTCGAGCGGGTCCGAGGTCGAGGCCCCGAGTCCGCAGT
Source organism: bacterium (assembly GCA_021816695.1). Lineage (GTDB taxonomy): Bacteria > Chloroflexota > Dormibacteria > Aeolococcales > Bog-877 > JAJYXT01. Next base: position 20,378 of record JAKAXE010000009.1, read on the forward strand.
AGTTCCTTCAGCGGCCCAGGCGCCCCGGCCCGACCGAGAGTCATGACCTCCTCGAGCAGCGGGGCGAGGCGCCGGGCCTCCGTCAGGTCACCGTCCAGCCAGGCCTGCAGAATGCGGGTGGTCAGTTCGGGCACCACCGCGGCGTTCCCCGAGACCACCGCGCGGCCGCCCAGGGCGACGAACTGCTCCCAGATGGCGTCGTTGCCACTCATGACGCAGACCTCAGGCGCAAAGCGCATGAAAGGAACGATCTCCCCGAGGGTGGCAACTGAGAGCTTGATGCCGGCGACGTTGGGCTCTTCAAGCAACTCGGCGAACGCCTCCGCCTCTAGGCGATTCGCGGCGGCAGCCGGGTAGTTGTAGACGACAAACGGTAGGTGCGGCAGCGCGCGTGCCTGCGCGCGCAGGTGCTCGACTATGGCGGCCTGAGTGTGGGCGTGGTAGTAGGGAACCACCGAGGTGATGGCATCCGATCCCGCCCGGGCGGCTGCCTCCCCCAGGTGCAGCGCCTCTCGGAGATTGACGTGCCCGACGTGGGCAATCACCGGGACCCTGGCCCTGGCGCCGCGCACAGCTGTTCGTATGAGTTCCTCCCGCTCATCCGTTGTGAGGGCGATGAACTCGCTAGTGGTGCCCCCCACCATGAGCGCGCTCACCCCCCCGGCCACCAGGAAGTCCACGTACGGCAGCACGCCCGCCACGTCCAAGCGACCCTCCGCGTCGAAGGGGGTGAGCGTTGCCACGACCACTCCTGCCAAGGTCCGCAGCCACCCCGTCTCCCGACTGTAGGCCGACGCCCCCGATGAACTCATCCCACCTCCTGAAACCCGTTTCTTATAGCCGGGGACAGTAGCACCGGATGCAACAGGTGTCAAGGACTAGATTTCGGGGTATTGGGGTTCTCGACCGCTGATCTTCTTGACCAGCGGCCGGGGAGCGTCTAGTCTGCATCCTGTTTCATGAGTGCCCGCACCCAGCTCAAGATCCGCGACGTGGCGAAGCTCGCGGGCGTGTCCCCGGCCACGGTGTCGAGGGTGTTGCGGAAGTCGGCACCGGTCAGCCCGGAGACCCAGGCGCGCGTCATGGAAGTGGTCCATCGGTTCGACTACCAGCCCAGCCACCTCGCCAGGCACCTGCGCCGGGGTCGCACCGACCTGGTCGGGATGGTGGTCTCGGACATCGAGAACCCCTATTTCGCAACCCTGGTGCGGGAGGTGGAGTATCACGTCTACCAGCGGGGCTCGCGTGTGCTTCTCTGCAACACCAGTGAAGACGCGGCGAAGCAGTCGTCCTACCTCACGGTGATGGCCGGCGAGCGCGTCAGCGGGGTGATCCTCTCACCTTCGGATCCAGACGACCCCCAGATCGGTCGCCTGCTCGACATAGGCATCCCCATGGTGGCCGTCGATCGGAGGGTCGCCGATCCGCGGGCCGACTCGGTGGTGGCCGAGAACCGGCCGGCGGCTAAGCATGCTACCGAGCTGCTGATCGGGAGCGGCCGCAGGAGGATTGCCTACATCGGGGGCCGGATCGAGGTCGACACGGGCTCTGACCGGCTGGCCGGATACCGGGAGGCGATGATCGCCGCGGGGCTCACGCCCAGGGCAGCCGAGGGTGGCTTTACCACCGAAGGGGCCCATCTCGCCATGGAGGTCCTCTGGGCCGGCGACCCGCTCATCGACGGACTGCTGGTCGCCAATAACCAGATGACCATCGGCGCCCTGGAAGTGCTAAGGGGTGTGGGAGCGGAGCTCCCTGAGCAGGTCGCCCTGATCAGCTTCGACGACCCTCCCTGGGCCCGCCTGATGGACCCCCCGCTGACCGCAATCGCCCACCCTCTGCCCCAGATGGCCGCGGCGGCCGTTGATCTCCTCTTCGCGCGCATGGAAGCAGACGACACCCGCCAGCCCGCGCACCTCACCTTTCCCCTGGAACTGCGCGTCCGCCGGTCCTGCGGCATCGGGTCGGGAGCTCCTCCGCGGAGGAATCCGTCTTGAGGTCAACCACCGCACCTCCCACGGCCCGGAACTGGTCTTCGACCGAGTCCGCGTACTTGCCCGCTACAGCGATCTGACGTCGCAGCGAGGTCGTCTCGCGGACGCTGACCCGCACCAGGTGCGTGGCATTGCCGAGGTCCTGGGCCGCCGGCTCCAGGCGCCCGTCCAAGGGGTGGACCCGGCAGCGCTTGATCCGCTGGGTCCGATCGTCGCCGCCGATCAGCCAGCCTCCAGCCGCTACACCCAAGAGACCCTCGGATGGCGGCCCCAGCACCTAAGCCTCCTCAAGGACCTGGGGAACATCGGGTCCTGATCCTCGTGCGCTCCTCCGGGAATCAGGCACGGCGACGGTCGCACGGCTCTGCCGGCCCTCCGCCGGCTTAGCTCAACTTGCAAGGGAGGTTCATTCCGGAGACTGATTGCTTGGCGCCACGACCAGGTGCATGAGGGCGTCGCCGCGACGGTTGCGGAGCAACTCCCGGACCACGAAGCGGGTGCCTTCAGCCAGCAGAACCTCCGACTGGTCCCGGTTGTTGGGCGTGCCCCAGATGGCGCGCGCACCGACCGGGGCGTCGATGGCCCAGACCGTCTTTCGGACGTATGGCTGCGCGGGCACCCAAGCCGTGGCAACCCGGGGATCGGGCGAGGTGCTGATCAGGTGATCGGCGGTGAATTGCTCTCCCCGTCGGTGCAACCAGCGGGGGAGGAGGAGCGGTAGAGCCGGATCGGCACCGGAAGGCAGCTGAGCGCCAGAGCCTCCCTCATCTGCTCCACCCAGACCATGACCCACCGCGAGCCGCGGCCGTCGACCATCGCCTGGTTGATCTGGTGGTAGTGATCTCCGGTGTAGCGCAGCACCGAGCGTCGGAGGGCAGGTGGCAACTTAGGCATCGGCCCGGCCACCTCGCAGAGCCACTCCCAGGCCCGGGGCCGATGCAGTCCACGGTCCAGACGGTGACAGCCCCCCGTCGGAGGGAAGTCTTGGATCCCGGCACGACGCTTCACGGGCAGCGATGCGAAGAGGACCTCTGCCCGGTCCCGGCGCTCGGCGCTGGATGAGAGATGGATCTTCGCCACCGACTTCACCTTCTGCGCCCAGCTCCGCTGCTTACACGATCGAGCGGTCGCCCTGGGGTGGAGGTCGGGCCGCCGGCGGCAGATCGCGTGGGTCGCCGGCAACTCTCAGACAGCCGGCGAGACCGCGCCCATGGCGACCCTGCCGGAGTCAGCAGTGGGCACCCCGGTCGGTGCCCGACGAGGCCCAGGCGCATCGCGCTCACGCGTGGGATGCTCGCCTACCACCCGGGATAGCGATCGTCCCTCCAACCCCAATCGTTGGGCTCCCCCTCCGTGGTGGCCGCCAGGTCGATGGCCACCTGTTCGACCAGCGCTCGCGCCTGCAGCCCCTCAAGCCATTCCCCCGGCAGGGCCTCGAGTCCGAGCGCCGCCCCCAGCAGGTTTCCGACCATGGAGCCGGTGCTGTCGCTGTCGCCGGAGTGGTTCACGGCGAGCAGCACGGAGCTGCGGAAGTCGGCGCCCACCAGGGCGCAGTACAAAGTGATCGCCAGCGCCTCCTCGGCCACCCACCCCCCGCCCAGCGTCTCCACCGTCTCCGGCGACGGCGGGGTGCCCGACCCCGCCAGGTTCACCGCGGCCTCGACCGCCTGGAGCGTCTCCTCATGACCTAGCCTCGCGCGCAGAAGGTCGACCGCCCGGTCGATGGAGGAGGCGAGCGAGTTTCCGCGGGCTACCCCGGCCAGCATCGTGGCGAAGGCCCCGGCCGCCAGGTAGCCGGAGGGATGGCTGTGGGTGAGCGCCGCCGCCTCGCAGGCGAGGTTGAAGGGGTCGGCGGCGACCAGCCCGATGGGCGCCACCCGCATCACCCCCCCGCAGCCCTTGCTGTGGTTGAGCGGGAAGCTGATCGACCCGCGGCGCCCGGTCCGAAGGGCCGAGATGCAGGTGGTGCCCGGGGCCCTCCTATGCCTGAGGGCCGGCTCCTGCACCAGCCAGCCGCTGGAGCGCTGGGGGAACTCCCGATCCCAGTGGACCGGGTAACCCTGGGTGTCGAGCCAGCGCTGGTAGGCATGCCAGATCACGAGTGGCGTGTCGACCGGCTGCCCGCCCCGGCCGCCTACCGCAGCCCGGATCAACCCCTCCGCGGTGAAAAGGGTCATCTGGGTGTCATCCGTGAAAGTCCCGCTGGGCCACCCGCCGGAGACGTAGCCCGTGATCCCCTGAGGACCGTGCTCGGCCCGTATCTCCTCTAGGGGGAAGAACTCGATTGGGGCCCCCAGAGCATCCCCTATCGCGCCTCCGAGGAGGCATCCCAGGATCCGATCCCTTCGCGCCACGCTGACGTTCACTTCCCAGTGATCATCCCATCCTCACCGCCGTCTTCGGCGCTCGGCGACACGCCCTCGTCCACCGGGCCAGCGGCGGGGAGCCGCGAGGGAGCGGCGAGGGTGAGGAGTGAGTCAGCCAGGCCGCGAAGCTCCGTGACGTATTCGAGGTCCTCGATCCAGGCGGTGGGCAACGCGCCTTCCCCGTGAAGGGCACCGACCAGGGCGCCCGCCATGGAAGCGACAGTGTCCGCGTCGTAGCCGCCCTGGACCGCGGTCAGGATCACCTGCCGCGGATCGTCCCAGAAGCGCAGGAAGCACCACAGCGCGGCCGGCAGCGACTCCAGCACAAAGGCGCCGTTGTGGAAGTGGTCGAAGGCTTCCTTAGGCGAGGCGAACCGCATATCGAACGCCTCCACCAGGCGGTCGCGCAGTCGGGTGATGGCCGGGCCGTCCTTCCTGCGCTCGCGTACCTCGGACTCGGCGACCCCCGCGAGCACCACCACCAGCCCAGCCAGCAGCTCGGACCTCAGGGATTCGCCCGTGAGCGCGCGGGGCTGGCGGTGCAGGCACCAGGCAACCATGAAGGCCTGGGCGATCGCACTCGCCACGGCCATCTGGTTGGCGTGGGTGCCCACCGCACTCACGGCCGCGTCGTACCTTAGAGGTTCGATGGCCACCGGGTGGAAGAGCGCGATGGGGGCCACCCTCATGGCCGCGCCATTTCCGGCGGAGTCCACCCCAGCCCGGTCCCACGGCACGCCACGGGCCAGCTCTTCCACCGCCCGCAGCGTGGCCACTCCCGGGCCCCTGGCCTCCGGCATCCAACGCACGAATCGACGCGCCAGGTCCTCGGGGGCCAGACGGCCCAGGGCGCAGAGACTCTCCGCCACGCAGATGGTCAGCTGGGTGTCGTCGGTGACGGTCCCCACGGGGCCACCTCGCCACCCCCGCCAACTGCGGTAGCGGGCGAGGGATTCCAGGCTCTCCCCGTTGGCGGCGGCGCCGCGAGCCTCCCACGGCCGGCCCAGCGCGTCCCCGATCGCCGTCCCCAGCAGCGCGCCTCGGTACTTGGATTTGTAGTCCACACCGTCCGCCCAACCCAGCCCCGCCCGATGGGAGGCGTCTGCGGGAGGTGGCGGCGGAACCAGGTCTCGACCGCCGGCCCGTGGGGAACGTTGCTCCGTCACTGGGGTTCGTACCTCAACATGACGCATCCTGCCCACCGAGGTGGTCACAAAGGCTCGGATTGGGGTCAGATTGTGGACCCCCCGGCCCGCTTGGGTCCACCGCCCGCACACTGCGCGCCGGTTGGGTCAGGCCGTCCTGAGAGTGACGCGGACAGGGCGTGTCGCCGGCCCCGGGGCCAGCGCCTCGTGGCCGCCACCCAGCCCGAGGCCTCCGCCGGGTCGCAACTGCCTCGCCGCGCCGTTCATACCCAGCGGATCGGCATTGCAGAGAACGCCCCCCACCCCCATGGGCGGCGTCCGTCATCGCCCCTGACTTGGGAGCCAGGATGCTACGCCGCGGAAGGCCCCGCCCCGGCGGCCATGCCCCAGGAATGAGCTGTGCTCGGCAGACGGTTCACGACTCCACCAGTTGGGGCCACGGCTCCGGACGACGGCGCCTTTCCAGCGGGAGTCCGAGAGCTGTCGCGGCGGTCTGTTCGCCAGATCTGGAGGGTCGGCCGAGCCGGTCGGGGAGCTGCGCGCCCCAGGATCCGTCTCCGGCCCTCCATCACATACGAACGGCCCAGCGGGAAGGACAGGGCTTTCAGCCCATCAAGGTGCTGAAGTCACCGTTGGCCGGGTTGGCAGCGGCTCCCAAGAGGGGGAGCCCGTAGGCCTCCTCGATGGATCTCAGCGTGCCGTAGTGGTCACCCGGTGCGGGGAGCGCCCCCCTTCCCCTGGCCTTGGCACTGATCACCACCATCGGCACCTGGCCCCCGGCCGCACCACCGCAGCACCCGGAGTTGTCCGTGCCCTCGTCCATGGTGATGATGACCGTCCCGTTGTCCTGGAACCAGGACGAGGTCAGCACCCCGGCCAGGTTGGCCTGGAGCCACTGGTCGGCCATCTGGATCGTCCCGTCGTGCATGTCGTCATTCAGGTTCGGGGTGATCCAGACGAAGGCAGGAGCGGAGCTCGCGTCCAGCGCCGCGACCAGGTTGGCAGCACCTGGGTAGGGCTGGATGTGGCAGGGGCTGGGTGGCAGGTTGTCCTGGAAGACGATGAAGGGGTTGTGCTTCCTGACGTAGTTGCCGGAAGAATCGCCGGTGTAGCAGGGGCTGGGCATGTCCTCCATGTAGGCGGTCCAGGGGATGTGGGCGGAGCTGAGCTGCCCACCCAGATCCGTCGCGGTGTACCCACCAGCGCAGGAGTCCGTGGTGCACCCCTGGGTCGACCCAGAGTCGATGGCGACGTAGTTCGGCTGCGAGGGATGGGTCACCCCGTACCAGGCGGTCGCCGAGGCGTACTGGCTGGCCAAGGAGCAGAGGTACGGATCAGGGGAGCCTGACCCGCAGGAACCGAGGGTGGCCGCGTACCCCTGGTTCTCCTCCATGATCACCATGATGTGGGGGCTAGACGTGGGTACTGCAGTGGGGGCCACGGACACCGAAGGTGTCGCCGTCGGAGTTGATGTCGGCTTGGTGGTGGCCGTTGGAGTCGGGCTGAGCTTCGGGGTCGGCGTGCCAGTCGGTGAACTCTCGGGCCCTGTCGGATAGGTTATGGCTTCGAGGTGGTGTCCCTTCGCCGCCGGACGGGTCAAGAGCAAGGCGACGCCGGCAGCGAGCACCACCGCAGCCACGGCGGTTCCCGCAATTGCAGCCCTGAGCCGCGACGGTGACATCTACCTTTGTTCCTCCGTGGGCACGACGGTGGAAGCTGGCTGCACAGCATAGGCTTCTCGCTGGAAAAAGTGGCGAGTGCTGATCTTCGACTCGGCAGGGCGTGCTGGCCGACCTGAGGGTTGCAGCCTGTCGGGTCACGCTGATCCTCCTGCGCGGAGTCATCGGCGGGCTGGGACCTGGAGATAATTCTGTTCGCTTTTGGTGACTGCCACCCACAAGTTGGTGGGCACCGTGCACGATTGCCTGCAATGCGGCCCTGGCGTCATCTCCGCAACTCCCGCACCGGTAAGGAAGCCGGTGCTCGCCCAATTGAGCCTGGACGGCTCCTGCCGGACATCGGCGCGCGCCCACCATGGTCCAGCGCGGTGAGCCCTACGAAGGTGGGCAATCTGGATGACGAGGTTTCCCTGTGAGCCACAGGGCTGTCGTCGTGCTGGCCTGCCTGGCCGTGATTGCGCCCCTGACCATGGGGACCTCCACGGGGCACCTGGCAACCCGCCGGGGTCCCGTGTCGGCCACTCCTCCATCCCGCGGGCATCGTGTGGCCGCGAGACCCCCTTCCCCTTCCGCCTCAGCCGCCACGGCGCCGGTGGGGATCCTGCCAGAGTCGAGTGCCAGCCCCAGCGGGAGGGCGGCTCCGAGCTCGCAGGCCCCCAGCCCACTGGCACCCCCGCCTCCGCCGTCCAGCCCGAGCGCTGGAGGCCCGACGCCCCCGATCCGGGCCGCTTTCTTCTACCCCTGGTACCCCGAGTCGTGGTACCCAACCAGCCACTTCACCCCCACCCTCGGAGCCCCTTACGACTCCAGCTCCCAGGCGGTGATCAACTACCAGATTGCCGCGATGGAGTACGCCAATATCGACGTGGGGATCGCCAGCTGGTGGGGGCCGGGCACTCCCACCGACTCCCGCATCCCTCTCCTACTGGCCGCCGCCGCGGGAACGCATCTCAAGTGGACGCTCTACTACGAGCCGGCCCCCGGAACTCAAGCCTCCGATCTGGCCTACATCTACAGCCGATACGCCACCAGCCCCACCTACGAACGAGTCGACGGCAAGCCGGTGCTCTTCATCTACAGCCGATCGGTGGCGAGTTGCGCCGACGCGGCCAACTGGGTCAGCGTGAACGCCGGGCGCTTCTATCTTGACCTTCAGGTCTTCAGCGGATATCGCAGCTGCCCGATCCAGCCCGACCAATGGCACCAGTACGCTCCCGCGGAGCGCCAGGACGAGCAGGTCGGGCATAGCTTCAGCGTTAGCCCAGGGTTCTGGCTGTACAGCTCGTCCACCCCGCTGCTCGCCCGTGACCCCGTCGCCTTCGCCCAGGCGGTCCGCGAGATGGTGGCGAGCGGCGAGCCCTGGCAACTGATCACAACTTGGAACGAGTGGGGTGAGGGAACCGCGGTTGAGGATGCCGTGCAGTGGCAGTCCTCCGATCCGTACGGCCAGTACGTGGACATCCTCCACACCAACCCCTAGAGCCGCCGTGTCGGGGACCGCCGCCCGCGGAGCGGAGCCCGAGATCCCTCCGGTCCAGGAGGTCTTCCCGTAGTTGGTCGGGACGGGGGCCGCGCTCCTGAGGCTGGCTCCGCAAAGCCCGCGGGGCCGGCGCCTTGTGCGGCAGGCTAGTCCCCAGTGAGCTGCTCGGACACCATGGGGGATGGTGGTTTGCCGCGCACCTTGGTGCCCGCCCGACACCGGTTCGCGGAGCGCGACTACCGCGGTCGGGGCGGTGACCCTGCCCAGCTGAGCCTGGTGAGTGCGTGGGTGCCGTAGGCGCGAACCCAGAGCCACTCGAAGAGGATCCCCGCAGCCAGGATGCCGTAGAAGGCTGCCTTCTCGTAGCCGCCTGCCACGCTTCGACCGATGCCGGCCTCCACGAGAGAGAAACCTCCGAGGATCAGCCAGCCGGCGCCCGTCACGAGGCAGTGCGTGTGGCGACATCGCCAGACGTTGAGAGCGCACCATGAGCCACCCATCAGCGAGGCGAGTGCGTCCACCGCGAGCTCCCAGCGGGTTGGGAGCGCGGTTGCCAGGACCAGGAGCCCGACGACGACGACGAAGTAGACCACCACCGCGGCTCCATCTCGGGGAAGGAGCCGGTCGACACGCCGCTTCCAGGGCGTATCCGCAGGGAGAGCCGGGGGTGAGCAGAAGAGGCTGGTCGCTGGCGAGCAGCACATGGGAGGCGGCGGCGGAGTTGCTCTGGTCACGGTCAGCTGACCATAGACCCTCCCCCCGGGGGTAGAGTCAAGCCGCGCTGGACCCGCGGATCCTCGGCTCGGAAGTCGTTCCGGCCAGCCAGCTCGGCTGAGCGCTCCGATTCGAATCGCCGGATGCGCTCGAGACGCACGGTCAGGTCGGCAATCTGCTGCTCGGTCCGGTGCCGCACCGAATCCAGGATCTTCGCCAGGCTTGGCCCGACAGGCTCCGCGCTCGGGCCGAGGTATTGCGCCGTAAGGTCCTTGATCTCGGCCAGGGTCAGACCGAGCTGACGCAGTCCGGAAACCACCCCGACACACCAGAGGGCTTCCTCGCCAAACATCCTGTAGTTGCCCTCGCTGCGGCCGACCGTGTAGATGAATCCCAGGTCCTCGTACACCCGCAGGGTTTTGACGGGCACCCCAGTCCGGCGCGACAGCCGGCCGATGGTCATGGTCTCCGGCGGAGGCGGCGCGGCGGCCTTGATCGCCTCCGTCCCATGTCCGGGCCGTCCGGAAGCCCGGGGCGGCAGAGCACCACGGTCGGGGATTGGGTCCTCATCGGCGAGCGGACTCATTGGTAGGGGACCATCTTGCCAGCACCAGCCTCGCTCTGACACCGGCGGCGCTGCCGTGCTCCTCGATCCCCTACACTCCAACACCCAAGCCTTGGCTCCCCCTTCAGCCTCCCCGCCGGGTCCCCGACGTTCCGAGTCGCCCTCCTGGCGCGGCAGGCCGCCGGAGGCCGCCCTCAACTGGGTGAGGGACGTGACTGACGGTGGGCAGATCCTGGCGGTGCACCTCCTTCCGACCGGTGGCTGGCACGCCAACCATGCGGTCACGGTGCTCGAAGCAACAGGGAAGTAGCGCCAGCTGGTGCTCCGCCGGTGGGCGCGTCCGGGGTGGGAGCTGGAAGACCCCGACTTCACGGCTACCCGCGAGGCGGCGGTGCTCGGTCTGCTGGAGCGGGCCGGCCTGCCCACCCCGCGGCTTGTCGCCGCGGATCCCCGGGGGGCGTCCTGCGACGTGCCCGCGCTGCTCACAACCCGGCTGCCAGGGCATCCCCCCGGAGGGGTTCGGGACCTCGACAGCTTCCTCACCCAGCTGGCGCAGGGCCTCACCCGGGTCCACCGGCTCACGGTCGGCGCGCGCGAGCTGCCCGGCTTTCGCACCTACTAACCCATGAGGGAGGCCCAGCTTCCAAGCTGGCTCCGGGGAGACCGGGTCTGGGAGGGCGCCCTGGCGGCTGCGCGAGAGGCCGAGCCAACCGAGGCATCCTTCATCCACCGTGACTACCACCCGGGCAACTCTCTCTGGCGCCACGGGGCCCTGACCGGCATCGTGGACTGGACCCAGGCATCGATGGGGCCGGTGGAGGTGGACGTGGGCAGCATGCGCTGGAACCTGGCAGCAGACTTCGGGCTGCCGGCCGCCGATCGTTTCCTCGAGGCGTATCGCGCCAGCTCCCACCTCGAGCTGCGCGACCAGCCGATCTGGGATCTGGTCACTCTCATGGATCTTGTCCTCTCCATGAGTGATCCTTGTCCGGAGGATGCGATGAGGCCGCTCCGGGAACACGCTCGGGCCTGCCTTGGTCGGATGCCCGGCTGACCGCAACCTGATCTCTAGCGGGTGGGTGCCACCGGCTGCCGGTGGCTGCCCACCGGGGCGGAACCCAGCGGCCGGGGATCCGTGCCCCAAGCCACACGCCCGCGAGGGATTGAGCCCTCCGAGATGTCCCTACGACGCGGCAGCAGTCGGGGCCCGCGACGCTAGCGGCCGAGGGGGGCCAGAGCCTCTTCCGCCCGAGCGAACAGGACATAGTGCCCGCCGTCCACGAAGTGCGCGGTGGCGCAGGGCAGGCGGGAGGTGACCTCCCTGCCGGCCTGCGGACTCACTCTCTTGTCCTGCTGCCCGTGCCACCACTCCACCGGCGTCGCCACCTCGCGCAGCTCGAACCCCCACCGGCGGGCGACGGCGGCGACGTCATCGATTGGCCCCGAGGAACCCTGCCGGGATCCATCCCACAGCGCCATCAGGGAGGCGCGGGTCGCGTCGGGATGGTCCCGAGCGAATTGGGCGTCCTTCGACGTTCCGCGCGAGGCGAGGCGCACGATGCGTTCAACCGCTCCGGCCGACCGTGGTGTGCTGACGCGGTAGAGGGCGCCGGAAAGCCGGGGAGCGTACACGGCCAGCTGACTGTAGAGTCGAGACATGCGCGAGGTGACCCTGGAGGCGCGGGTCCAACTCTCCGAATAAGGCGGGCTCCCCGCACCGATGACCACGCAGCTCACCGTTCTGGGGAGGAGGTGCGCCGCAGCCAGGGCATACGGGCCCCCGGCCGAATGACCGAGCAGCCCGACCCGCCTCAACTCCAGTTGGTCCGTGAGTTCCTCCACGTCTTTGGCCCAGTCGACGAGTCGGCGCTGCGGGGCCGGGTCGGAGTGGCCCAGGCCGGGGCGATCCAGCGAGATCAGCCGGACACCGCGGCTGGCTGCCGGAGCGTGCAGGGCGGCTCCCGCCAGCCCGGACGCACCCGAACCGGGCAGGAACACACACGGCGCCCCCGAGGGATCCCCGTACTCATGCCAGCTGAGGCGTCTGCCGTCGACGAGGCGGATCATCTTCGGCGGGTCCTCGGCCTCCGGGCTGCTCACGTCCGGCAACCAGGCCCCGAACGGCGTATTATCACAATCGCGAATGGTATCATACATGAGATTACGATGGACTCGCTTGAGCCGATCCTTCACCCCGTGCGGCTGCGCATCATCCACGCCATGGGTGGAGGCCGCGTGCGGACCACCTCGGAGCTGTGCCGCCGGATGACCGGCGTCTCCAAGGCCACGGTGTACCGGCAGGTGGCGCTGCTTGCCGAGAACGGCGTCCTCGATGTGGTCGGCGAGCGCCGGGTTCACGGCGCCACGGAGCGCCGCTACCGCCTCAGCCCCTCGCGGCCGTTGATCGATCCCGGAGCCGCGACCGAAATGACCCTGGAGGAGCACCGTAAGGGGTTCCTCGCCGCTGCCTCCGCGCTGATCGCCGAGTTCGACCGCTACCTGTCGGGGCGCGATGCCGATCCGGTCGACGACTTCGTGGGCTACCGCCAGTTCCCGCTGTGGCTCTCCAGGGAGGAGGTCCTGGAGCTCGTGAGCGTGCTCACGCCGTACCTCAGGGACCTGGCGGCAAAGGAGCCAACTCCGGAACGGCGCCCGTATATCTTCAGCCCCATCTTCTTCCCCCTGGAGGACCTAGCCGAGGCGCGTCCAACCGCGACCAGCGGCGAGCCCACGGCCCGCCCCTGAGGCGGGCTGGCCGCTCACCGATCCTGGCTGGGGGGAGATCGGCCGGTCCAGTACCACCCCCGTCGCGCCCCCAGGATGTTGAGGACGTCCAGATCACGACCGTGGCGCGGCAGCGCCCGAGCACCCCGGTGGGGCACACATCGTGGTCAGGCAGCCCCGAGATCGCGGCCGCTCCGGGCCAGGAACCTCGCGCTGGCACTAGCGTCCGGGTCAACACGCACCTCGGGAGCGAAGACTCCGAGCATCACCTCGCTCGGGGGTCCAGAAAGGCGTGGGCGCATTCGATGGCATCTTGCGGGACCTCCGGGCGCGGAGGGCAGACCGCGCTCAGGTCCCATGTATGAAGGAGTGGTTGCAACACCACCCGCGCTTTCACCTGCACTTCACCCCAACCAGCGCCAGCTGGAGGAACCAGGCGGAGACTTGGTTCTCCCTGCTCGAGCGCAGGGCCCTACGTCGCGGCGCAGGTCACAGCTGGGCCGCGCACGGGGCCGCCATCCAGCGGTTCCTGGACGCCTGGAACGACCAAAAGCATCCCGACACCTGGGTCAAGACACCAGAGCAGATCGTGGCCGAAGCCAACCGCCAATCAATTTCAGTAACGGGACCTCGGCGCCTCCCTCTATTTCATCACCACCGCTCCGACCCCTGAAGCCTCGGGCTCACAGTTGACGCTGGCGATGGCTGGCTCGTCCTGCGGGGGATCATGGGTGTCCTTTAAGGCGGTTTGCGTTCGTCGTAGGGTAGAGGGGGCAAGTCCAGACCAGAAGGAGGCACCATGAAGGGCACCGACGGCCGGATCAAAGAGCGCGGGCGGGCGGCGCGCGAACAGACGAACACCCGATACGCCTCAGGGACGCGGCGCTGACATGAAGTACCTGCTCTTCATCGGCAGCGAAGGAATCCCGGAGCCCGAAGTGATGACGGTTATGCAGGATGAAGTCCCCCGGTGGGTAGAAGAGATGGAGGGGCGCGGTGTGCGGCTGCTGGGACGGGAGCTGGATCTCCCGGAGACGGCTGTGACCGTGCGGGTCCGCGACGGCGAGACGCTGGTGACCGACGGCCCGTTCGCGGAGACCAAGGAGTTCGTGGCGGGGTTCGACCTGCTTGAATGCGCCGACATGGACGAGGCGATTGAAGCAGCGGCGAAGCACCCGTGCTCCTGGTTCAATACGGTCGAGGTCCGGCCGTTCGTAGAGGGGCTACGGCTGAGCGCCAAGGCCTCCGCGTTCGGGCGTTACGAGGACGGTGCCGACAAGCCGTACCTGCTGATCATGTGGGTGGGAGGAACGTCGGCAGGGCCAGTCGACGATCAGGCAGTGATGGCTGAGGGCGACGTCTGGCGGCTGGATGTGGAAGAGCGCGGCTTCCAAGTCCTGGGGAACGCGCTGGAAGGCCCGGACACCGCCAGGACCGTCCGCGTGCGCGACGGAAAGACGCTGGTCACGGACGGCCCGTTCACCGAGACCAAGGAGTTCATCGCCGGCATCGACGTCGTCAGCTGCGGCGATCGGAAGCAAGCGATCCAACTCGCGGCCGCGCATCCGCTCGCCCGCCATCACGCGATCGAGGTGCGCCCATTTGCAACTGAGTGATGTCGCACATCGTTCGACCGGCGCTCCACCGGGCCGTCCGCATAGTAGGCGTCAGGCTCAGGCGCCCGGGCCGAATTCCGTCCCTAGCTGGTCACACTGCTGGCACTGATCTCGGTCAGGTGGTGGTCCGGCCACGTCCAGTCGTAAGCCAGAGCCCTGGCTCAAGGAAGGAAATGGGCACTCCCTTCTGGCTGACTTGCGCGTCTCAGGCTCACCCAGCTGCGGCACGCTGGCTGCACAGACGTCGCCAAGTCGCGTGCGCGCGGGACCAGTGCCGGGACTGAGCGGTTGACAGCTGGTGACACCCTGATCGCCACCAGCCGTCAGGGCGTCAGCGGCCGCCCAGCCGCGTCTTGCCGTCGAGCAGCTCCCGGGCGATGTCCAGATGCCCGGCATGCCGTGAGGTCTCCTCGATCATGTGCAGCACGACCCAGCGCACATTCGGAGGCTCGGGGCCGCGGCCCCCGTGCCGGCCCAGGGGGGCGGCCGAGAGGGGGGTTGTGGCGAGCACCGCCTCGGACTGCGCGCACTGGTCCCGGTAGAAGCGGAGGACCTCCGTCAAGGACTCGTCGGTGGTGAACACCACGGTCAGAGGGTCGTACGGCGGCTGATCCTCTTCGAGGTCGCCCGGCAGCTCGGGCTGCTTGCCCGCCACGACGCCCTGGAACCAGTGCCACTCGGCCCCACCCAGATGCTCCACCAACCCGGCGGGCGTCCAGCCCGTGGGCACGACCGAGCGATGCCACGCCGCTTCGTCAAGCCCCTCGACGATCGCCAAAATCGATTCCCGCTGGCCGCGCAAATAGTCCCGCAGCATCTCGTCGTCGGCATCCGAGTCGTGATTCACCACCACTTTCGCCCTCCTCAAACCTGGGCACGTCGATGGCGGGGTCTGCGCTCAGCGCCCCTCCTAGTTCTGTCAGCGGTAGTCCTGCCCCGGCGGAATCTATTCTGTGAGCACCATCCACTGCCGGCCGTCGAGCAACTCCCGGGCAGCGTCGAGATGGCCCGTGTGGCAAGCGGTCTCCGTGATGACGTGGAGGATCACCTCCCGCAAGTCGTGGAGCCGCCAAGAGCCGAAGAGCCCCTCGGGCCACCAGGCGGGGGCATTTGTGAGCGGAGTGGCGGCGATCACCGCATCACTGTGGCGGGCCTCTTGCCGGTAGAGATCGATGATCGAGCTGCTGGAGGCGTCGGCCGCAACCTGCCAGGCGTTCCCCCGCCGGTCGAGGTCGATTCCCTTGCCCCCCACCACCGCGGTAAACCAAAAGTGCTCGACATCGATGGCCAGGTGCTGGATCAATCCGAGGAACGTCCAGCCGGAGGGCAGCATCGCCCGGTGCATCTCTTCCTCGGTTAGGCCATCCAGGGTCCCCAGCACGTGGTCACGTTGCCCCTGGAGGTACTCCAGGAGCACCTCGGTCTCAGCCTTCCGGGTCTCAGCACTCATCGTCTCCTCCCAGACCAGGCGGTCGCCGCAAGAGCGGCCTCCGCAACTGGCCCTCGGCATTCCCCGGGCACCAGCCAGATCCCCAGGTACCCCCCACCCGGGGGGCCGCTGGTGGCGCGGGGTTGGCCTCGACTCGGCGCCGCCGCGGTCTTCACCCTCCGCTCCCCCCTGCTTCCCCCCCTCCCGGTGCGTGCTCACAGCGAATCGCGGAGAGTCGGCGAGCGAGATAGCGACGCTCGGCGTCGTTGGCGACCAGCGCCAGCGCCTCCCGGTAGTCAGCTTCCGCTTCTGTGTAGCGGCCCAGCCGCCGCCGCAGGTCGGCTCTGGTCGCTGGAAGCAGATAGTAGCCTTCAAGGGCCCGGGTCTCCTCCAGGGCGGCGACCAGCTCCAATCCGGCCGCTGGCCCCTCGGCCATGGCCACCGCCACCGCTCGGTTCAGCTCCACGATCGGGGAGGGGGCAAGTTGCTGCAGCTGCTGATACAGGTGGGCAATCCTAGTCCAGTTGGTGGCGCTGGCGTGGTCAGCGGTGGCGTGGCAGGCGGCGATCCGTGCCTGCAGGCAGTAGGGACCCGGTTGGTGGTCGGCTCCGGCCGCCTCGAGCTCATACAGCCCCTGATCAATCTCATCGTGATCCCACCGACGGCGATCCTGATCTTCCAGGTTCACCAGCTCTCCGGCGTCGTCAAGCCGGGCGTCCCGGCGCGAGTCCTGCAGGAGCATGAGTGCCAGCAGGCCGCGAGCCTCTTTGGCTTCGGGCATGAGCTGCACGAGAAGGCGGGCCAGGCGGATGGCCTCCACGCAGAGGTCCCGCCGGATCAGGTCCTCACCGGTGCTCGCTCCGTAGCCCTCATTGAACAGAAGGTAGATCACCGCCAGGACACCGGCGGTACGTTCCGGCAACCGGTGTATGGGAGGCACCTGAAACGGGATGCGCGCGTCGCGGATCTTGTGCTTGGCCCGCACCAGCCGCTTGGCCATGGTGGCTTCCGGAATCAGGAACGCGCGCGCGATCTCCGCCGTGGACAGCCCGGCGAGCGTGCGGAGGGTGAGGGCGACCCGGCCCTCCAGTGGCAGCGCCGGGTGGCAGCAGGTGAAGATGAGGCGGAGGCGGTCGTCCTGGTCCGCGGGTAAGTCTGGCTCCATCTCGTCCCCAAGTGGCTCTGAGGCTACCTCGAGCAGCTTCCGTTGCTCCAGCGCGTGGCGGCGGATCCGGTCGAGGGCTCGATTGCGCGCCACGGTGGTCAGCCACGCCCCGGGGCGGGTGGGCACCCCATCTCTGGGCCACCGCTGCACGGCCATGGTGAAGGCATCCTGGGCACACTCCTCGGCCAGGTCCCAATCGCCGGTGAGCCGGATCAAAGAGGCGACGATGCGCCCCCACTCCCCGCGGAACGCGTCCGCAATCGCCCGCTCCGTCTCCCCTTCCAGGTCTGGCATAGCTCCGGATCGCCCTGAATCGGCTCAACCGGACCGACCCGTCAGCTCCCCCGTAGAATAGGCACGGCCTGCTGGTCGTCGACAAAGGGGCGCACCTCGATTGATCCCCACTGGGCCACCGGATGGCGCGAGGCGACCTCGATCGCCTCTTCCAGGTTGGCACACTCGATAACGTCGTAGCCGGCAATCTGCTCCTTGGTCTCGGCAAAAGGACCGTCGGTCACAAGGAGCTGGCCATCGCGCTGGCGCACCGTGGTAGCGGAGCTCGCGGGCTGAAGCTCGCCTCCGTGCAACCTCACTCCCCGACCGTCGGTGTCGGCCAGCCAGGCCCCCATTTGGCGCCGGGTCTCGGCGGCTTCCTCCGAGGTGCGGCGCTCAACGTGTTGCCGCCGCTCGACCTCGTCAATGCAGATCAACATCATGTACTTCATCGAGTCTCCTTGCGAGTACTGGGCGTTCCTTGTCACTCTCTGGAAAGGTTCATCAGTGGGAGCGCTGGCTGGTGACCGGTGGATTGCCGCGGGTGATGGTAGCGATCTGGAGCACCCACCCCCAGCGGGCACCCGCACAGCTGCGCAGGGCGTGGAACAGACGCCCTCGGGAACCCAACGGCGCCCGCTGCGCATCCAGGAGTGTTTGCGTGAACTCCCCTCCTCCAAGCTCGAACGACTTTAACCTGGCTCCCGCGAGGCGACGCTCGGCGCTGACCAGTTGCTGCGCGGATCCTGGGTTCATGGTGTCTCTCCTGGGCGGTGGCTGCTGCCCCGGAGGCCTCCGCAGATGAGGCCCTCGAGGCGTTCGCTGGAGCGACGATCAGGCACCGCCCGGATGGACAGCTCTGGCCCTCTGCCGGGTCCGAGAGCCGACGGAGGAGTTCCTGCCCTCGGCGGCCGGACGCGCAGCCGGATGTACCACACACCAGCGCGGCTGTACCCGGCACCTCTCCATGGGCCGCCGCGCGTGGGCCCATGTCTCAAGCCACCGAACCGCCCCTCCTGCTCCGCCCTCCGGTGCCTGGAGCGCTGACCCGCCACCCGCGCCTCACCGGCCGGCCATGTGGCTTTGGGCTCCACCGTAGGATGCGGCGGCTGGGGACCGACTAGAGCGCCACGTGGAGTTGGAGTGCCTCGTCCCGCCGCCTCCATACTGGCGGCTGCTTCCGATGCGCCGCCCGCGGATTGGAGTCGCGGCCAAGTCCCACGGCCGACGCCGGCAGGGGCTCATGGAAGGGGTGGGAGCGCTGGATGCTCGAGGTCACCGGCACCACGGCCGCCCCTCCCCGTCCCCGGCGAACTGCCCAGGCGGTGGCGCCGTCCTGGCTCACCCCGGACGCCGGACGAACCTCGTAGGCCTCAGCGCCCTGACCGGTTCCCAATCGACCAGATGGATGTCACCGCAGAGCATCTGCCGAGAGCCCGTCGCCGGCGGTCGTGTCCCAGGCCGCCGCCGCCCCGGACTCCTCCCAATCCATGAAGGCGGCGCGATACGCGGGGCCGACCTCCGCCCGGCGCAGAAGCTGGACCGCCTGCTGGAGACCCGCCGACCGGGAGGGAAAGCGGCGCGCCCTGGCGCAGGCGTCCAGGAACCGGACATCCTCCTCGGGCAGGCTGACGCTAACCTTCATGAGGCAAGGCTACTTCGGCTACCACTCTGGCAGGCGGAACGCGCTCCCCAGTTGAGACCACCCGCCTCGCGCCCACTCTCATCCTGCCCATGCTGCCCATGCTGCCCCCGGCGTGGCCGACCATCGACCGCCTGACGGTTCAGCGCGAGCGGCGCGCGAAGAATACGTGGCGAGGGCCTGCCGACCCCGGCAGCCGCTGCGGGTGGGCGCTACCGCCGGGAGGTTGGGCCGGTCATGGAGGACACCCGCCTGGCATTCGGCCGTGGCAGCGAGATTGCCGTGGGCCCCATCTTCGGCTCGAGTAGGGCTCTCCCCTTCTCCAGCGCCCGCTCCGCCACCGATGGCGGGAGCCCGGGGACCGAACGTGCCGCCCCCAGTACCGCCTCGGGGACCCTCTCGACCACCTCCTCGATCACCTGGCGAGCCCTCGCCTCCGGCATCCCCCATGAGGCCCCCTCGCTGGCCAGGTTGGCTAGCGTGACCTCCCCGCCCTGACGAGCGCCCCCGACATACATCCCCAAGGTCTGGTCCACTCCCGGGTAGTGGGTCGTCGCCATCACGTCATAGACCGGAGCCAGGGCCACGGCTCCTGAAGGGTCGTGCAGCAAGGCTAGGTTCTTCCCGTGGGCATCGGCATTTCCGATCACCACGTGCAACACCACCTGCTGGAGCAGGGCGTCCAGCTCACCCAGCCCAGAGGAAGCCGCGGTCCACCGGCGCAGCAGGGCCGCGATCTGCCGGAGCGACGGCCCGCCATTCTGCTCGTACTTCCGGCGCGACGGAATCCCCAGCGCCTGACACATGTCCTCTTGATGGAGGCGCTGGACGGCTCCCCGGTCATCCACCCAGCGGTCGAAACGCTCGACCACCAGCACCTTGCGGCCGGAGAACTCAGCGATCTGCGCAGCGGCCGCGCGCAGTCCGAGAGCCTTGGCCACCTCAAGGCTGAATGCCTCGTTCTCAACCGAGCCCGGCAACAGAGGCGGTTCCGGCTTCAGGATGTGGGTGGAAGGCAACCCGCCCCTTGGCAGAGCCCACCCGCCATCGGGCAGCCGCGTCAGCAGGAGCTTCTCCTGCATCCCCGCCAGGGATACCCGAACCGAATCGCTCACCCCGAGAGGATGGGACCGCAGGAGCTTGATCAGCTCTCCGACCTCGCTCTGGCCAAGAGGTTGGGTCGAAGGCGTTCCCCCGGCCGGCGGGGGATCTGTGGCCGGCTGGATCACCAGGGCACCTGCACACTCCCGTCCCAGCTTCTCCAGAAGAGCGAAGCTGTCCTCCCCGGGTACCCCGAGGTCATAGGCGATCATCTGCCGGGCCTCACCCTCGGGGAGCAGACCGTCGAAGAACGGGGTGGCGGTCTTGGCGCCGTAAGCCGTCACCGCCACCGGCATGGACACCGACAGCAAAGGGGTGTTCAGGGGAAAGCGATCAAGAGCCTCGCTGGTGTAGGTCAACCGCATTCCCGCGCGCGCCCGCTCCAAAAGAGCGGCCCGGACACCGTAGACCCACACCGCCAAGGGCGGGCGCGCCATCAGGCCCCTGCGGGCCTTCGAAGCTGAACCTCAACTCCGAGAATCCCCAGGATCTCGATGAGCCGCTGCAGCTGCTCTGTGACCTTCCCACGCTCCAACTCGGAGAGGTACGACCTGTGGACGCCACTCACCTCGGCCAGCCTGGCCTGGGATAGCCCAGCCTGGAGCCGGAACTGACGCACGGCCACGCCAAGGTCACCCGCCCCATACACTCGGAAGGTCTGGGCCACTCTGGCTCCCTCGCGCTCGGTGGTCTTCATTTGCCGACATTGTACCATATCGGGCGAATGTCGAGATATGTCGACGAAAGAGAGGGGCCGGCACAGCAGCCCGCGCCGCTCCAGCGGCAAGACGGGCGCCCGAGTCCTCGATGGCCAGCCAGCGCCGGCCCCAGCTGGGCTGGTTCCCGGCGGATCGCCGGCGATCCATCGGGGCGGGGGCGGAAGGGGTGCCTCCGCCGTCCCTGGGGCGGCATACACTCGCCGGGACCATGAGCACCCGCTGGGCCAGTCCGACCGCCGCCACGGGGGCCCGCGGCCGGCGGGGGCCCCAGCTCCTCGTGCTCCTTTCGCTGCTCCTGACCCTCAGCTCCTGCGGTCGGGCGGCCCCTGGTGGAGCTGGGGCGCGCAGTCCCGGACCGGCGCCGGTCCGGCTCCCCGGCCCGTGCGCCTCGCTGTCCCTGCCCCAGGCCGCGTTGGTGGTGCGGGAGCCGACCCCGGATGCCCGGGCCACCGGCTTCCCCGTGATCAACTCTTCGTTCTACCGACGTCGGCTGGACGCGCTAGTGCTGGCGCGTGAGCTCCTGGCGGCAGCCTGTGCCACCCCGGAAGGGAGCTGCTCCACCGTGACCGTGCTCCCGGCCACCCTTCTGAACGGATACCTGGTCACGTTTCTCCGGGGCCGAAGGCGCCTGGCCACGGTCGTGGGGACCCCGTCCATCCCCTGCGGAACTCTCTTCCTCGTGGCGGGCAGCTCGGGTCCACCCGCCCAGGAGAGCACGGCGCCCTTCCTCGCCATCCACCCCGGCTGGATCGACCTCAGCGGCAACGCGAAGGCCTTCTTTGCCCTGCTGGCGAGTGCGCTGCGGGTCCCCGTGGCCCGGCTCACCTCCTAGCCGGAGGCGCGGCGGCCATTGGGCCACCGAGAGTTGTCAGCGAAGGCAGCTCGGGGTACCTGCCCGGGGTGAACTGCGTTGGGTGGGGAGGCTGGCGCGGGGAGGTCCAGCGCCAGGTGAGGACAAGAAACCTCGGACGGCTCCGCCACGATCAAGCGCGGCACGCTCCCGACCCCTGGCCCGAGGCGTGCCACCACCGAGCCCACCGGCTCAACCCGCACCTGGGAGCCGTGGCGCGGGCCGGCGATCAGATCGGCACAGGCGGGGGAAAACGCTCCAGTCCTCGACGGTGGCGAGCCCCACTGAACCCGGGACGGTACAGGGCCGATCGATCCCAGGACCTTCTCCCCGGCGAAGGCCGATGCGAGCAAACTTACAGGGTGCCCGCTTCCGCCAGCACGCCACCTGCCGCTGCGATCCTCTCGGGGCTCGACGCGGTCCGGGAGTGGGCGGCGGACGTCTACCGCGACCTGCACCTTCACCCCGAGCTGTCGCACCAGGAGCAGGCGACGGCGTCCAAGGTCGCCGGGCGCCTCAAGGCAGCGGGCATTGAGGTCCACGCCGGGGTGGGCGGAACCGGGGTGGTCGGTCTGGTCCGGAACGGGGAGGGCCCGGTGGTGCTGCTGCGGGCCGACATGGACGCCCTCCCGGTCGCCGAAGCCACGGGACTCCCCTATGCCAGCCAGGCCACCGCCGCCGACGGCACCGGGGGCGAGGTGCCGGTGATGCACGCCTGCGGCCATGACATGCACGTCGCCTGCCTCCTCGGCGCCGCCCATCTGCTCGCCGCGGCTCGTGGGCACTGGGCGGGCAGCCTCGTCGTCCTCTTCCAGCCCGCCGAGGAGACCGGCGACGGCGCCCGGGGGATGCTCGAGGATGGGCTGGCGGCGCTGTTGCCCAGGGTGGACGTGGCCCTCGCCCAGCACGTTCTGCCGGCACCCGCCGGCCTCATCGCCACCCACGCCGGACCGACCCTCTCCGCCGCCGACAGCATGCGCATCACCGTGCACGGGAGGGGCGCTCACGGCTCCATGCCCCAGGCCTCGGTGGACCCGGTCGTGCTGGCGGCGATGATCGTGGTCCGCCTCCAGACCATCGTGGCCCGCGAGACCCGCCCGGGAGAACCGGTCGTGGTCACCGTGGGGAGCATCCGGGCGGGGACCAAGAGCAATGTCATCTCCGACCACGCCGTCATCGAGCTCAACGTGCGCACCTACAGTGAGGAGACCCGAGCCTTCGTCCTCGACGCCATCCACCGCATCGTGGACGCCGAATGCCAGGCCTCGGGCTGCCCCAGGCCGGCCGAATACGAGCTGTTCGACCGCTTCCCCCTCACCGCCAACGACGCCGAGGCCACCCAGAGAGTGGCGGCGGCGTTCTCCTCGTTCTTCGGGGAACGCGCCCGGCCGCTGCCGCTGCAGACCGCCAGCGAGGACTTCAGCGACATCCCCAGGGCCCTCGGGATCCCCTACTGCTACTGGGGGATCGGCGGCACCGACGCCGAGCAATACCAGGCGGCCGAGCGGGCGGGTCGCGTCGCCCAGGACATCCCCGTCAACCACTCGGCGCACTTCGCCCCGGTCATCCAGCCCACCCTGGACACCGGCATCCAGGCCCTGGTGGTGGCGGCGCTGGCCTGGCTGGCCCCGCCTCCCGCCGACGAAAAGTAGCCCGGGTGTCGAGCCCCGCCGCCACCCTCCAGCTGGTGCTCGATCTCCTGGGCACCTTCGTGTTCGGTCTGAACGGCGCCCTGACGGCGATGGAGGCGGAGAACCTCGACCTGGTGGGGGTCGTGGTGCTGGCCGTCATCACCGCCCTCGGCGGCGGCATCATCCGCGACGTGCTCATCGGGTCGCTGCCCCCGGCCGCGTTCCGCGACTGGCGCTACCTGGCGGTGGGCGCTGGGGCCGGCATCGCCGCCTTCCTGGCCCGCCAACTCTGGGTGCGGCTCCAACGCTCGATCACCGTGCTGGACGCCGCCGGCCTGGCGCTCTTCTGCGTGACCGGCACCACCACCGCCTTCGCCGCCCATCTCGGGCCCTTCCAATCGGTGGTCCTGGGCACCATCACCGGTGTGGGCGGCGGCACCCTCCGGGACATCGTCATCAGAAGGGTGCCCACGGTTCTCTCCAGCGGCCTGTACGCCATCCCCGCCGCCTGTGGCGCCTCCCTCACCGCCCTGGCCCTGAGCCTGCACTTCTACAGCAGCGCCCTCGCCGCGGTGGCCGCCGCCCTGTGCTTCGCCATCCGCATGGCCGGGGTGCGCTTCAACCTCAACGTCCCCATCTCCCACCCGGGAGCCCGGCCACCGGTCGAGTAGCCGCGGGAGAGGCCACGCCGGCCGCCGCCCGCGCTGGCGAGGCTGGCAGTGCGGGGTACCGCCATCTTGAGGGAACCGCGGATGCGCTGGGCGGCCGGTCGGCACCCTGAGGCCGCCCCCGGGGACCGGCCATCACCAGTTCAGCAGCGCAATCCGAGGCGCTTCTGGGCGGTTGCTGGACCCAGAGAACCGCCGCCAGGCCAGGTCCACCTCGCCCCCTCCATACGAAGCAACCGCGAAGCGAAGGATGGCCGCGGGCAGGCGCAGCGATGGCTCATGCACCGGTCCCCGGAGGTCGCCCGGTTCGCGCGTATCGCTCCAGCGGCCGAGGTGGCACCGCTGGTGCTGGCGCCGGCACTCCGAGCGGCAGAGCTGGTTGGGGCCCGGTTCCCCGGCCATCGATGGCATCTCATCGGACGGGCGACCGCCCGGAGGGGCCCCAGCGCGCCTCCTCCCCTATCATCCGGCCCAAGGTGACCATCCCTGGGGCGACCTCGCTGCCGCTGCTCGGCGCCTACGCGGCCCGCCAGTGCCCGGTCCGAGCCCAGTGGGACCTCCTCCGGCCGTGCGAGCCGCTGCCGCCGACGCCGGCGCAGGAGCGGCTGGCGGAGCGCGGCAGGGAGTTCGAGGACTGGGTTCTGTCCCGGATCCTGGAGCTGCACCCGGCGGCGGTGGCGGTCCCCTCGGCGCCCGCCCCGGATCGGGAGCAGGCCACCGCTCGCGCCATGGCCGCCGGGGCGCCGGTGATCACCAAAGGGCGTCTGCCCCAGGACCTCCTAGGTCAGCGGGTGGGCGAGCCCGACCTGCTGCTCCGGGCCCCTGCCGGGGGCTACCGGCCGGTGGACGTCAAGCATCACCTGGCGCTCACCTCAGAGCCGAGCCCGTTTGCGGGCCGGAGCGCCCCCCTGGAGCGCCTCACCTGGGAGGAGGCCGGCGAGGAAGAGGGGCGGGGCGCGAGGAAGAACCGCGAGGATCTGCTTCAGCTGGCCCACTACCAGCGCATGCTGGAGGCAGGTGGCTTCGCGGTGGCCGGCCGGCGCTGGGCGGGGATCGTGGGGCGCGAGGCAAGGGTTGTCTGGTACGACCTGGATCTGCCGGTCTGGGCGGGGGCGGATGCCCCAGGCCGCGGCCGCCGCCGCTCGACCATGGAGCTGTACGACTCGGAGTTCGCCCGGCGCCGGGAGGTGGTAGACGCGGCGGCCCGGCACCGGCTCGATCCCTCGCTGCCCCTGCTAGCCACCCCGATCCGGATCGGGGAGTGCCCCCAGTGCCCGTGGTGGGGCTGGTGTGGACCGATCCTGCACTCCGGGGCCGGAAGTGTCAGCCTTCTCCCGAGGACCGGGGAGCGGGCCTATCGGATCCACCTGGCGCAGGGGGTCACCGATCGCCGGGAGCTGGCCGCCCTCGACCACCGGACCGCTCTGCTGGTCTCCTCCGGAGTGGATGTCCGGCCGCTTCTGGCCGCCCTGGGCCGACTCCCGGATGCCACCCCGGTCGCCGAGGTGCTGGGCCGCCGGCGGAGCGGCCAGCTCGGGCGGCTCGCTCAGCAGGGCATCCGCACCCTGGGCGACGCGCGCGGCCTCAGCCAGAGGACCGCCGCCTACGCCGCCTCTCCCCTATCGGCCCTGCCGGAGCAGATCGATGAGGCGCGGGCCGCCCTGGGGCCGGCGCCGGTGTACCGGCGGCGGGGGGTCCGGGCGGTCACCGCTCCCCGGGCGGACGTCGAGGTCGACATCGACATGGAGAACGTGGAGGACGGCGTGTACCTCTGGGGCACCCTCACCACCCCGCGAGTGCCGGGAGCCGCGCTGGAGGGTGGGTACCGGCCCTTCCACACCTGGGAGCCGCTCACCCCAGCGACGGAGCTGAGCCTCTTCCGCAGCTTCTGGGAGTGGCTCACCAGCTTGCGGGAGACCTGCCGGATCCGGGGCCCCTCATTCCACGCCTACTGCTACAACGCCGGGGCCGAGACCGGCCAGATGAAGAGGATCTCCGCCGGCACCGATCTGGCCGGCCCGGTCGCCGCCTTCACCAGCAGCCCCGAGTGGGTCGACCTGCTGCCGGTCTTCAGATCGCAGCTGATCACCGGGACGGGAAGCGGGCTCAAGGAGGTGGCGCCGCTCGCCGGCTTCTCCTGGGAGGTGGAGGACCCCGGCGGGGCGGAGTCGATGGTGAGGTACGAGGAGGCGGTGGCCGAGGTGGACTCCCGCCGGTCCGGGGCCGCGCGCAGCTGGCTCCTCTCGTACAACCGCAACGACGTGGAGGCTACGCTGGCGGTGCGTGAGTGGATGGCGCGCGGAGCCGGCAACCCGCCCAGGGTGGAGGACCTCGGGCCGTAGGCGGATTCCCACAGGCAGCGCCCATCGCCGCGGAAGACCCCCTGCCCCCTCCCCTCGCGGCGTCCCACCCCGGGGCTCTGCCCGGAGGTGGAGCACCGCCTTTGCGACCCCGATGCCAACCTTCCCCCTTCGCGACCGGCGGGTGGGGGCTTGGCTCGACTGCTTCTCGCTCCACCCCCAGGGGCGCGATCGGGCCTGGGCTCCTGCCGAGGGGGGCGTCCCCCGAGGGGACCTGAAGGTGACTTGGGGCGCTCTGCGAGGGGCGGCGTGGCGGGCGCCACCCCAGGACCGGCAGGTATGTGGCACCCCACGAGGCGACGGTGCGGCGGGCGCTGCAGGCGGTGAACGTGGAGGCGCTGGATCGGGCGATTGGGAGCTGGCTGGAGGAGGAGGTGCGCCGGGGACGGATCGAGGACGGCCAGCTGGTGGTGGCGGTGGACGGCAAGAGTGTGCGGGGCGCCCGCAAGGAGGATGGCCGGGCGGTTCACCTGTTCGCGGCGATGGTGCATCGGGAGGGGGTGGTGCTAGCCCAGCGGGAGGTGGATCACAGGACCAACGAGCTCACCGCCTTCCAGCCACTGCAGGAGCCGCTGGACCTGGAAGGGGTGGTGGTGACCGCGGACGCGATGCCCGCCCAGGTGGAGCACGCCCACTTCCTGGTGGCGGGCAAGGGTGCGGACTACGTGTTCACGGTCAAAGACAACCAGCCGGGCTTGAAGGAGACCCTGGAGGCGCTGGACGAGGGCTCTTTTTCCCCCTGAGCTGGTGGAGGTGAGCAAGGGGCACGGCCGGCTCCAGCGCTGCGGGCCAGCAGCGCGCTCAACCAGTACCTGGCTGGTCCTGATGCGCCCTCCCCCTTCCCCCCCGCGGGCCAGGTGTTCCGGATCTCAAGGGAGGTCTTCGGCCTGGACGGGACCCCAGTCTCCCAGGAGACTGCCTAGGGGGTCACCAGCCTTGCCCCAGAACGAGCCGGCCCGGCCCGGCTGATGAGGTTGGTGCGGGGCCACTGGGAGATCGAGAACCGGCTCCGCTGGGTCCGGGACGTGACCAGGGGGGAGGACGGCTCCCAGATCCGCACCCGCAGCTCCCCGCGTGCGATGGCGAGTCTGCGCAACCTGGCGATCGGGGCGCTGCGCGTGGCGGGAGAGGACAACATCGCCCGGGCCGCCGCTGGGCGGGGCGAGATCCCCGCAGAGCGCTGCAACTCCTGGAGCTTTGGGCGAGAAGGCGGACCCGGACCCCGGCTTGCCAACGAGCAGACAGCCCTCCTGCGCCCGGAGGTGTTCGCTGAGCCCGACTGCTGGCAGCAGCCGGTAGCAGATCACCCTCTTCTGGGGTCTCCCCCCCCCCCGGATCTGGCTCGACCCCTCGGGGCCCTCAGGCCCTGCCGGCTTTGCCGATGACCGTGATCGGCGAATACAAGCTGTTGACGTCCGCGACCAACTCCGCTATCCTCCCAAATTGGGGTCTCCTAGGCGCCGTGCAGGAGGTGGAGGCGGTGGCAACACGAAGGGGCCCGTGGCGACCGCTTCTGGCAGCACTCGCGAGCCTAACGCTAGCTGCCGCAATTTCATCTAGTCTGATTGCGACCGCTGATGCTTACAACGGACCAGCCAACTACTACGCTTGCACGCCCAATGCCATTCCTAACCCGTACAACAACGAAATTGGCAATCTGAAGCAGGCGACGCTTTCACGGTGCAGCGCGATCCCGTACGGAACGTACGGTCAGACTTCAGGGTACACCAACGTGTCCTGGCGACCGGACGGCCAGAGTAGCGCGTGGTTCTACGTCCAGCAGAATCCTGACCAGTACACCCAGCTTGAGCTCAACGGACCGCAGGGCAGCGGAGGATTCTTGGGGATCGGTAGTTGGAACTGGTACGCGTACTGGCGGCAGAACCCGCCAAGCTCGGGTTGTTGGTACGACGAGCAGGTGAACGAGTATTCCGGAGGACCCTATTACCACAGCACGGGATACTTTTGCTAATGACTAGCCGGCAGGTTCTCGCGCTCTCGGGGCGCCGACCTCGCGCGTGGTGCGGGTTTGGACTAGTGGCCGTTGCAGTTCTTGCCGGCTGCGGGGCCAGCCCATCCCGAGGGATTGGTCCCCAGGCCAGGATCTCGTCCCTACGACTTGTGAGTTCATCCATCTCCACGTCGGTTCAAGTCGCCTATGCCGAGCCCATCCCAGAGTCGGCCGGCCTCGAGCAACTCTCCGTCTACAGTACTGGTGACGGCGCCACGACTCCGATCGGGCCGCCGGCCACCTATGCCGACGTCGCCTTATCTCCGAATGGGGCCGAGCTGGCAGCGGCCGTCCAAAGTGAAACGCGGGGCGTGCCTTCATCAGTCGTGCTCTTCAATACTCAGACCGACGCGGTGCCGGTAGTGCCTCAGCCGGCTGGGCTGAACGCGAGCTTCGTACAGTGGGCGCCCAATGGGCAGTATGTGGCACTCTTGGGGAGTTTTGTTGCGGTACTCGACACCGCTGGTCAGTTGGTGGCATCGTCGATCGCGCCGACTGTGCCGGGGCAGGCTCCTGGGTCGGCAGTTCAAATCGGCGGTGGTTACCAGTGGTCCAGCGACTCGAGCGTCTTTACCGCTCTATTGAATGGGTATCTCCTCCAGGTGTTCTCGAACGGGACGAGGCCAAGCACCGCGGTCGAAAGCAGCGCCAGCACATTGGCGGGCGCGGGCGTTCAGGTCACCCCCGCGCCGCCTGCTGTCTCATCGCCGGCTACCGCGGCCGCTCCCCCGCTCAATGCGATCTGGAGTGGAGTTTCGGTCGACGGGAACGGGGTCGTGTACATGACGCAGGCAACTGCGCAGTCCACAGGCGAGTTGATCGTGGTGGTAGGAAGCGGCAGCGCCATCATCGCTGTTCCCTACCCGGTTGCAGATACACGGGGCGGCGAGCTGATCAGCGTGGCAGTTGTACCGTAGCGGGGGCGGCCACGGTTGGGGGCCATCCAGCGAGAGGTGCCCCAACGTGACCCGCACGGTTGCGTACCCCTGGCCGGAGACGACCTACCTCGACGTCCGCGCCGCGGAGTGGCTTCAGGGTGCCGGCAGGATCCGCCCACTGCTTTCCGCCGCTGCGCCACGGCGATGTGCACCGGGGTCGTGCCCCATGAGGTCATCCCAGTATGGCCCGGGGTGTGGGCAGCCGACCGACGGAGCCCAGGCCAACCCCGCGACTCGGCGGTTTCCGGTCTCCGGCCAGGTGCGCAGCGTGGCCGACGCAGCGGGCCGGTGGGGCAGGCTACGGTAGGGGTCGGCACGGTCACCCGTGAAATGGTCGCCGGAAGCGAAGGAGGTGAGTCGGGAGTGGGCGCCGGTAGCCACCGGTGGGCAGGGCGGAGCGGAGGACCCAATGGGGGCTGAGCTGGGGCGAGCCGTGCGCCGGGCGAAGACGGGCGGGCGCATCCGGTGGCTCGCGCCACTCGACACGATGCTGTGCTGCATCTTGCTGGCAGCCTGCGGCCCGGGGGCTCCGGCACATCCGCACCCTGTCAGCCCGGCAGCTAGCTACCTCTTCTCCGGCACAGTGAGGAACGAGACCGGCGTCTTCTTCCTTCAGTGGAAGGTGACGGCCGGGCGCCTGTCCGGGACCGTCAGTGCCGTCTACGTTCTTCGTGGGTCTCCGGGAATCCAGAAGCTGGCCTTGCCCTTCGTGGGAACTCTCAAGGGCCACCGTGTTGCCTTGGCATTCACCAAGCCGACTTGTGCCGGGAGTGACTGCTCCGCGGTGGGCCTTTTGGCCCCCTCGAGCCTCACGCTCTCCACTCCCTACGGAAAGGTCCTCTTGCGGGCATCAACGCGTAGCGCCTATGCGCGGGCCGTGGCGCGTCTGGTCAGCACCCTGGGGTGAGGGGGTGGCTTCCCCAGCTGTGGGCATCGCGACGGCGGGACGGCTTCGCGCGCGGTCGAATCGGCGTCCTCTTCCTGGTGGCGCCGAGCGGGCGCGTTCGGCATTTCTGGGCAGGATCTGGTCAGTGTCGTGGTCGACCAAAAGACCACCGACAGGAGGGCTCCCTTACGCTCGCGCAACCTTCGGTGGCCATAGGGGGCAAGACAGGTGCCCGACCTGAATGACTGAGTTTACTGTCAATGGCCATTGAGAACTGGACAGTGGCGGACACCAAAACAGATCGG
>JAKAXE010000087.1 GCA_021816695.1 bacterium
CAGTCCCTGGACGTTGATGTCGACGCTGAGCACCGCCAGGCCCAAGTGGTGCTCCAGGCTGTAGGCCACCGAGCTCATGAGGTTGTGCGCCACCTCCAGGATTCGCACCCCGTGTTCGACCACCACATAGAGCTCAACCCGGATGCCCCGCTCCTCGATACGCAGGTCGATGCCCCGCTCGAAGGCGTCACGGTTCAGCAGCTCCGCGAGTCCGTCCCGTAAGCCGCGGTCGGCCATCCCCGCGACGCCGTAGCATTCCTCCGCGGCCCGGGCCGCCAGCGCCGCCACCACCCGGGGCGAGACCTCGACGGTGCCGAGGGGGTGGGTCTGGACCAACGGTCGTGCTCCGGGCATGTGTCCTCTTTCCCCGCGTTGCGATCCGGCGACTGGCAGCTCGCGGCTGGTAGACTGCGGCGGAATGATACTTCGGGGCCGCCCGCCGGCCGGGCCCCCTCACTTAGCCTTCAACTGAGGTCGCCATGGCCAAGCGGTGCGAGATCTGCGGCAAGGGTCCGGTCGCGGGCAACAATGTCAGCCACTCCAAAGTCCACACCCGGCGGCGCTTCATGCCCAATCTGGTCAACGCCCGTGTGGCCCCCAGAGGCGGCGGGTTGGCGAGACGGATGCGGGTCTGCACCCGCTGCCTGCGCACCAGCATCAAGTCGGCTTAGGCGGCGATCCGCTTTCCGCCCGGGGAGATGAGGTCCGGGACCCCGCCCCGGCCGCTACGGCTGTGACTTCAAAGGGCTTGAAGAGCGCCTGAGCCGGATCGGATCCGCCTTCGCCTCCCCGGCGCGAACTGCGCCCCCGTAACCCGGCCGGCCCCGGATCTCGGCCACGGCCAGCCTCCCCCCTACCCTTCCACACGCCGACACGCCCCGGGGCGGCCATCCAGCGCACCGCTTGGGCGGCGCGCGATATGGGTATAAACGAGTGGGAGAGGGAGTTGCGGGAGGAGCTAGTTTGCGGGTCGTTCTGATCTCTCCTCCGTGGTATCCAGTTCCCCCCGAGGGATACGGCGGAATCGAGCTGGTGGTGGGGCTCCTGGCCAAGGAGCTGGGAAAGCGCGGTCACGAGGTCAGCGTCCTCGGGGCCCAAGGGTCGCCGATTCCCGGGCTGGTGGCGCTGGCGCCGGCCGGATACGGACGCCACCTCGGGCGAGCTGACGAGCGCTGGTTCGACCTCGCCTATTCCCACGCGGTGCTGGAGTGGATCAGGGAGCACGGCGCGGGAGCCGTGATCCACGACCACAGCGGCGGGATCGTAGCCATCGCTCTCGACTCCTTGCGTTGGGAATTGCCGACGCTGCACACGGTTCACGGACCGGTGGGGGAAGGTGAGTCGGAGTTCTACTCCAAGATGGGCCAGGCCACCAGGTTGGTGGCGATCTCCCGCTCCCAGATGTCACTGGCGCCCCGCCTGCGCTGGGCCGGCTGGGTCCACAACGCTGTGGACCTGGACGCCCTCGGCTCCCCCGGAGGTGCCTCGCCGGACCGCTACCTACTCACCCTGGCCCGGATCAGCCCCCAGAAGGGGCAGCACCTCGCCATCGAGGTGGCGAAGCGGACGGGAATGCGCCTCGTGCTGGCGGGCAAGGTGGAGGCCACGCCGGAGGGACGCGCCTATTTCGAAGAGCGGGTGCTCCCCCACCTGGACGGGGACCGGGTCAGCCATCTCCCGAACATATACGGACGGGAGAAGGCGAGGCTTCTGGCCGGCGCCTGGGCCATGCTGCTGCCACTGCGCTGGGAGGAGCCGTTCGGGCTGGCGATGGCCGAGGCCATGGCATGTGGGACCCCGGTCGTGGCGCTGGACCGGGGCTCCGCTAGCGAATTGGTTCGGGATGGGGAGACCGGCTTCGTCGTGCAGAACGTGGCGGAGCTTGCTGCCAAGACATTGGAATGCGGCGAGTTGGACCGCGCCGCGATCGCCGTCTGGGCACGGCGGCGATTCTCTCCAGCTCGGATGGCGGCCGAGTACGAGGCGCTCTACCGCCAGGTAGCGGCGGGGCGCCTTCGCTCAGCTGCCGAACCAGGGGGGCGCACCCTCGATGATCTCGGCCTCTACCCCGCTGAGCTCCGCGCGGCGCAACTCGGTTCCGTTTCGGCCCCGGTGGGCCCAGACGTGGAGGTGGCCGCCTCCGACTGACACTCCCTCAATCCGAAGGTCCGGGCACCAGGGCGGGAGCTCTGGACGGACATAGACACGCCTGGCGCCGAGGTCCGGGTGAAGCCCGAGCAGGACTCTCGTGGCCTGGAAGACGGAACCGGCGGCCCAGGCCTGGGGGCGGTTGGCGAGTGGGTAGGGCACCGGGTGAGCGGAGCCGTCACGGGCCAGGCCAGAGAAGAGCTCCGGAAGCTGGAAATCAAAGGCCGCAGCCGCGTCCAGCACCCCGTCGAGGAGGCGCCAGGCCCCTTCGATCTGACCGTACCGAGCCATCCCGGCAGCGCCGATGACGGTGTCGTGGGGCCACACCGACCCGGCCTGGTAACTGTGCGGGTCGAAGCTGGGGTGGAGGGTGGAGAGCGTCCTGAGTCCCCAGCCGGAGAAGATGTCCTGGGACATCAGCCGGTCCGCACAGAGCCGGGCCAACTCCGGCTCCAGGATGCCCGCCCAGAGGCAGTGGCCGGGATTGGAGCTGACGGTGTAGAGCGGTCGCTTGTCGCCGTCCAGGGCCAGCGCCAGCCGGTCTCCATCCCAGTAGCGCCGGCGGAACAACTCCTTCAGGGCGGCGGCCTCAGCCTCCAGCCGGGCGGCGACGGCCGGATCTCCCCAGGCGCTGAACAAGCCGGCGACTCCCGACTTGGCGGCGAACACATAGCCCTGCAGCTCACAGGTGGCCAGCGGCAGAGGGGGCAGCTGTCCGAACTCGTCCAGGATGCCGTCCTCAGCGTCCCGCCAGCTTTGGTTCCGGTAGTTCCCCGGCGCCATCGGCCGGTACTCCTGGAGGCCGTCCTGATCGAGATCCCCGAAGCGGTCGATCCATTCCAGAGCCCGAACCGCCACCGGCTTAAGAGGTTTAAGGGCCTCGGCGTCACCCGTCCAGCGCCAGAGCTCGGCCAGCAGCAGCAGGTAGAGCGGAGTGGCGTCGGCCGTGCCGTAGTAAGGGGAGTGGGGCACGGTGGCGAAGTGGGCCCACTCCCCCTGGCGAAGCTCGTGAAGGATCTTTCCCGGCTCGGCGTCGCGGAAGGGGTCAGCCTGATCTGCCTGGAGATCTCCCAAACGCTTGAGGGTGGCCACGGCCAACCGAGGGTCGACGATCAGCGCTTGGAGGCCGGCAATCAGCGAGTCTCGGCCGAAAAGGGCCACGAACCATGGCGTACCCGCTGCGGGCACCCAAAGGCCGTGCGCCGGAGCGGGGCTGTCCATGCGGAGCGAGGCGAAGTCGCTCACGGCTCTCCGGTAGGCACCCTCCAGGCGCAGGTCGGCCGCGGCCAGGTCAGGCACGGAATTCCGCCACCGGCGCTCCTGGACAGCGGGGCGGGACCACCCTCCTGAATCCTTGAGAGGACAGGGGCGGATCCCCGGCCGAGCTCCGGGACGGTCGATGAGGTCGTGCTGCAGGCAGAGCCGCCACTCGCCCCCGGGTCGCAAGTCGAAAGGGAACCGAAGCTCGCCGTTGGCGTACCCCGCACCGGCCACCCGGGGGCGGAACCTCAGCAGGTGGCGGCGCACGAAGTCCTCGCGGCGGTACGCCGTCTCCAGCCCGCGGCGCAGGTCCCAAGAGGTCGCCAGGTGCGTCCGCCGCTGCCACCTCTGGGTTCGGGCCTCGAAGAGGTCGGCGAAATCGTCCTCAATGTGAATCGTGAGCAGCAGGCTGGCGGGGGCGCCACCCCACTGGTGCGCGGTCACGTCCTCGTGCATCTGCCCCGAACCCAGGTGCCTCTCGAGGGTCACCGTCACCGTGCCGGGGCTCGACTCCCCGGCGCCGATCCCGCGGCGCCGGGACGCCAGGAGCTCCCATCTCGCGTGCCAGAAGCCCAGCCGGGACACCGAAAGAGGCTGGAGCGGCTGGTCGTTCACCGACAACCGGTACTCGGCGATGTAACGGGTATCGGCGTGGTAGAGCCCGGAGGACTCCTGCCCACCGCCCACGCTGCCGTCTGCCGCCGCCACCAGGAAGGTGTCCTGGCAACTTGCCGAGATGGGGCGGCCTCCCGAGATCGCACTACCCCTTCCCCAGGGGCCGGCGGTGAGGTAAAGATCGGCCATGGCACCATTGTCCCAGCCGCCGGTCGGGACCAAGACGCGATCCGGTAAGATGCCCCAGGTCCCGCCGAGGTGGTGGAATGGTAGACACGCTGCTTTGAGGGGGCAGTGAGCGCAAGCTCGTCCGGGTTCAACTCCCGGTCTCGGCACCAGGGGACCCACCCCAGGCGCAGGCACACGAGCGGCTTGACTTTCCGACCTCCCAGGTAAACTTTCCTCCGGGGTCGTACCGACCCAGACGGAGGGTGGGCGTGCCGGGAATGGATTCCGGCCGCGAAGGGAGCACTCGAGCAGCCGGGCTGGCCTCTACGCCGAATGCCACGGAGAGGCTGGCGCGGAGCGATGTCGCCAGTCAGGAGCGGACGAAGGGCCGGCGTCCCATCTGGATCGCGCTGGCCGTGTGGGGGCCGGGGCTCATGGTGATGCTGGCCGACACCGACGTGGGCAGCCTGGCCACCGCCGCCCAGTCGGGTGCCCGCTTCGGTTACGCCATGGTGCTCCCCCTGGTGCTCCTAGTCCCCGTCCTGTACCTCGTGCAGGAGATGACGGTGCGGCTGGGCATCCTCACCGGGCAGGGCCACGCCGCGCTGATCCGGCGCTACTACGGACGCGGCTGGGCGATCACGGCGTCGCTGGCACTTCTGGCCTCGGCTCTGGGAGCGTTGGTCACCGAGTTCGCCGGGGTGGCGGGCGTCGGCCAGATGTTCGGGGTCCCGCGCTGGCTGTCGGTACCGGTGGCCGCGGCCTTCCTGGTCGGGGTGGCGTCCACCGGTAGCTACCGGCGCTCGGAGCGCATCGGGATCGCCGTGGGCCTGGCGGAGCTGGTGTTCCTGCCGGCCATGGTCCTCTCCCACCCGCGCCTGTCGGCGCTCCTCCCGGGGCTGGTCACTGCTCCCCACGCGGCCCCGGCGTTCCTCTTCCTTCTGGCGGCCAACGTCGGGGCGGTGGTGATGCCCTGGATGATCTTCTACCAGCAGGGGGCGGTGATCGATCGAGGCCTGACCCGAGGATCGATGGATGCCGAGCGGCGCAATACCTTGGTGGGAGCGGTCCTCACCCAGCTGGTGATGATCGCCGTGGTGGTGGCGCTGGCTGCGACCCTGGGCACCACCCATCCGGGCTCGATGCTGCGGACCGTGGGCCAGATGGCGTCCGCCCTGA
This sequence comes from bacterium, assembly GCA_021816695.1. Classification (GTDB taxonomy): domain Bacteria; phylum Chloroflexota; class Dormibacteria; order Aeolococcales; family Bog-877; genus JAJYXT01. Next base: position 5,371 of record JAKAXE010000087.1, read on the forward strand.
CCCCGCTCCTCGGCGTCACCAGCGCCCGGGTCCTGCTCGGGGTCGGGGTGTTGGGGGCCGGCCTGGTGGCCGCCCTGGTGGCCTCCCTGGCCGGGGCCTGGGCTCTCGCCGAGGTCTTCGGCTGGCAACACTCGCTGAACCGCCGTCCCGGTCGGGACACCGCCCCCTTCTATGTCACCTACACGCTGGCGCTGGCGGCGGGCGCACTGCTGGTCCTGACGCGAACCGATCTCATCAGCCTGGCGGTCGACGCCGAGGTGCTCAACGCGGTCCTCCTGCCGGTGGCGCTGGGCTTCCTGCTCTTGCTCGAGGGCCGAGCCCTTCCGCCGGCGTACCGCCGCCGGGGCTGGAGGAGATGGACAACGGTCGCAGTCTGCGGCCTGGTGGCGGCGGTCGGCGTCCTGGCGATACCGCTCTCCAGCGGGCTTCGCTGAGATGCTGCGCAGAAGACCACGAGATCAAATGAAGCGCAGCTCCTGGGAATCGTGATCCGGGCGGAAGCCGAGCGCGAGGTAGATCGAGTTGGAGGTTGGGTTGGAGAGGTCGGTGTATAGGACCACGTCGCGGGCACCGGCGAGGAGCGCCGCCCTGGTGACCGCGGCCGTCACTGCCGTCCCGTAGCCACGCCGCCGGAACTGGGGCGGGGTGTACACCGGCCCCACCCTCGCGACTCCGGCAGCGGTCCGGCTGGAGCACGCCATGGCGACCGGCTGGCCGCCATCCCACCAGACCTGCACCTCTCCCCCGGCGATGCGCCTGGCGGCGGCGCGGCTCCAGTCCTGGCCGGGCGCCTGCGGCGCCGCCTCGTCATGGAACTCCCTCATCCACCGCGAGATCAACTGGACGTCCTGGGGCGCACCGGAGGGGGCCGTCCGTCCCCGAGCGCCTTCGGGCGCTGCCAGCTGGTGGAGTCTGTACAGGCGGAGGGCCCTGACCAACTGCGAGCGCTGGCCCGTCAGCCGCAGCCAGGTGCTGGCGAAGGCCGACGTGGCGTCCATGGCTCCGCTGGCTCCGGGCAGCTGGCGTCCTCTGTGGACCAGGATCTGTGCCAACTGGTCGGCTGCAGCGGGTGGCATCCGGGACAGGAAGAGAGCGTGGGGCGGCGTGTGCATCGCCACCCCGACGACCGCCCCCTCCTCCTCGATGCTGATGAAGAGTGCATCACCAGAGCCCTGCTCGACTCCGGCGGCAAGCCGCTCGGCCGCGCCAGCCACCACGTTCGAACTCAAAGGGTCCCTGGTAATGAACTGTCCGCCGGCTCGAAGGAATCCCCGCGGGTCAGGGTGGACCCGGACCCTCACCGGGAGCCGAACCGGGGCTCGCGCGCGCCCATGGTCACCGCCGCTCACCTTCGTCCAGAAGGCCCCCGGGCTCGGACAGGCGCGCCACCACGCCGTAGAGGAAGCTGGAGGCGGTCATCCCGTCGATGACCCGATGGTCGAACGACAGGGTGAGGACAGCGCACCTTCCTACCACCACCTGGCCGTCACGGACCACCGGGCGATCCTGGATTTCGTGAATCCCCAGCGTGGCCACGTTCGGCCAGTTCACCAGGGGGGTGGCCAGGAGCCCCCCCAGTTTGCCACCGCTGGAGACGGTGAAGGTGGCGCCGCTGAGCTCGGCCGGCGAGAGGGTGCCGGAGCGGGCCCCGGCGACCAGCCGCTGGATCTCCGCCTGCAGCTCGGTGGCCGACATCCGCCCGGCGGCGCGTGCCGTGGCCACCTTGAGGCCCTCCTCGGTCTGCACGGCGATTCCTAGGTGGAGCTCCGGGTGGTAGACCAGCTCCAGAGCCACCTCGTCGAAGCTGCAGTTGAAGACCGGAAGGCGCTCCAGTTCGGCGCGGGCCGCCAGGCACACCAGTCCGAGAGGTGTCCGGCCGCGGGTCCCGCCCTCGGCCACCGCCCGCTCCACCGCCGCCATGTCACAGTCAAGCGCCACGGTGACCTGAGGTACGTGGCGGTGGGCCTCGGCCATGCGCTCGGCCATGACCCGACGGGTGCCCCGAAGGCGTTCCCGACGCTCCGGGGCCGCCAGATCCGCCATCCGCACCCTGCCGCCGGGACCGCTCCCGAGCACCTGATCCAGAGATAGTCCCCTCTCCCGGGCGGCCCGGCGCACCGAGGGGAGCGCCAGGACGCGCCGTGCGGGCGCCGCGGGGGGTGCCTCCACCGGGGCGTTGGGCACCGGCCGTGGAGGCGGGGGCACCGTGGCCAGCCGACCCCCGTCCGCCGCTCCGATGCGCACCAGGGTCTCCCCCACGGTCACCGTCCGGCCCTCGGGAACCAGGATCTCCCCCACCACCCCCGAGAACGGCGAGGGCAGCTCGACGGTGGCCTTGTCCGTGGCCACAACGCACAGCACCTGATCACGCTCCACCTGGTCCCCGGGGTGCACGCGCCACTCCACCACCTCACCCTCGGCCACCCCCTCGCCGAGGTCGGGCAGCCGGAACTCCCCCTGCGGAGCCAGGGCGGCAGGGGACTCCTCCTGCCCCTCCGCGCCGGTGGCCTCGGCCCGGATCGGTGAGTCGGCCAGCCGGAGGAGGGGATCGCCCACCCGTAGCACCTGTCCCTCGGGAACCAGGATCTCCCCCACCACCCCCGAGAACGGCGAGGGCAGCTCGACGGTGGCCTTGTCCGTGGCCACGACGCACAGCACCTGGTCGCGCTCCACCTGGTCCCCGGGGTGGACGCGCCCCCCCACCCCCCCACC
>JAKAXE010000088.1 GCA_021816695.1 bacterium
CCCCGGGATCCAGAAGGAGCTGTCCCAGCTCGGCCAGCTGCTCTCAGGACTCGCCCCCGGCGGCCGCCTGGGGGGCAGGATGCCATTCTCCGGGGGCGAGGAGCTGGACTTCCCCGAGGCCATGGAGGTCATGGGGAGGCTGCGGCGCACCGAGGAGCTGGAGCGAGCGCTGCGAGCCGCCTACCGGGGACAGCCGCTCAGCGAGGAGCTGCGCTCCGCCCTCCTGGAGGAGCTGGGGCCGGAGGCGGCATCCGGGGTGGCCGCCATCGAGGAGCTGATGGCCGAACTGGCCCGCTCGGGCCAGCTGAGACTGAGCAGCGAGGGCGCCTCGCTGACCCCCCAGGGGGTGCGCCGGATCGGCCAGAAGGCGCTGGGCGACGTGTTCCGCCGACTTCCCCCGGACCGCTTCGGCGGGCATCGCATCGACCGCACCGGTATCGGTGTGGACCCTGGGGACGAGACCAAGAGATACGAGTTCGGCGACCCCTTCCGACTCGATGTGGAGCGCACTGTGCGCAACGCGCTGCGAAGGGGATCGGGCCCTCCGCCACTGACCCTCCAGCAGGAGGACTTCGAGGTGGTGCGCTCCGAGAGCCAGGTGCGGGCCACCACGGTGCTCATGCTGGACATGAGCCGGAGCATGCCGCTGCGGGGCTATTTCTACGCGGCCAAGAAGATGGCCCTGGCGCTGGAGTCCCTGATCCGCACCCAATACCCCCGCGACACGCTCTACGTGGTGGGGTTCTCCGACTACGCCAGGGAGATCCCCGCGGCCGCTCTCGCCGAGCTCTCCTACAGCGAGTACGTGTACGGCACCAACCTCCAGCACGGGCTGATGCTGGCCCGGCGGTTGCTCAGCCGCCACCGCGGGGGAAGCCGCCAGGTGATCGTGGTCTCGGACGGGGAGCCCACCGCTCACCTGGAGGGGGGGCGGCTGGTCTTCCGCTACCCGCCGCTTCCGGAGACCTTCCACAGGACGCTGGAGGAGGTGCGGCGCTGTACCGAGGAGCGCATCGTCATCAACACCTTCATGCTGGAGACCAACAGCCACCTGGTCCACTTCGTGCGCCAGCTGACCCGCCTCAATCGGGGGCGGGCCTTCTTCGTCAGCCCGGACCGGCTGGGAGACTACGTCCTCGTGGACTACGTCAGCGCGCGGGCCGGGAGCGTCTGATCCGGGTGCCCGCCCCTTCCCTGGATGCCCGGCGGCAGGAGTTCCAGCTCCGCCTGCTGACCCAGCTTCGGGCACGCTACCCCGACTGGTCACTGGAGGCAGCTCCCGATGGCTTCGGGATCCTCGCCCGCAAGGACCGAGCGCGGGTCAACCTGACCCTGGAGACGCTGTACGGAAGCTGCCGCCAGGAAGAGACCGCCACTCCGGCGCTGATCTCCAGCTTCGTCTCCGCGGTGGCACCGCGCCTAGCGGCTGCCGAGGCCTCTCCGGAATCCGGGGCCGCGCCCGACCCCGATGCCCTGGTCTGGTGCGTCCGGCTGGAGAAGGTGGTGCGGGGATACAGCAGGTCCCCGGAGCTGGTCACCCGCCCACTGCCAGGCGGGCTGCTGGCCTTCGTCTCCGAGGCCCTCCCCGGCGAGGTGATGCGCGGGGTGTCGGCGACTGAGGCCGAGGCGGCGGGCCTGTCGCCAGAGCACCTGGCCGAGATGGCAGACCGCAACACCTCTCTGCGGCTCGGGGGGTGGCGCGAGACCCTGGACCAGCACCCTGGCCAGCGGCGCTGGCTCTTCTCCGATGATCCTCTCTTCGCCAGCAGCCTGGTGGTTGTCCCCGAGTTCTTGGCGGCGCTGGCCCAGCGGGGGGGCGGCGAGGCGGCGCTCCTGGTTCCTGATCGGGGAATGGTGGTGGGGGCGGTCGGCGAGGCGGCTGGTCCGCCCCAGCTCCAGCACCTCTCGCGGCGGCTGTACGGCATGGCCAGGAGCCCGCTCATCCCCCAGGTGCTGGCCACCGACGGCACCACCTTGGTGCTCCACCCCGCCGAGGCGGTGCCCCGCCGGCCCTGGTCGGGCTGGCGCCAGGTCCTGGGGCTGCGGGAGAGGTGACGGACCAGCAGGCAGCCGTCGCCCGTGGGATCGCGACGCTGGCCGAGGAGGCGAGCCGGCGCTACGGGGTGCCGCTGGTGCGGGTCCAGGTGCTCGCGAGCGGGGTGATGGGGTCCGTCGGCCTGGCCGCCCAGGAGGAGGCGGTTCGGGACCTCATGAGTGGTAGCTGGCCCTCTGGGGAAGTGAGGCTCCTGGTGCTGGCTAAGCGGCGGGCACGGGTCGGTCTCGGCCCCGGGGTGCTGCCGCTCAAGATCTGGCGCTCGCCGCTCCCCACCAGCCGGGGGGAGCGAGAGCTGACCACCGAGCTCCTGCCCGGCGACCCGCCGGCGGCGCTCCTGGCGGTCTTTCCCGACCACCTCCTGGTGCGGGCCCCCGGGGAGGCGGTCGGCTGGGTGGACCGGTCTGCCGCCATTCGGTTCGGCCCTCCTCCGGAGACCTTCGAGAGCCGGAACCCCTGGGACCCCGAGCTGGTCCTGGATTCAGCGCTGGGCCATCTCGGCAGGCCATACGTCTGGGGTGGAACCGGGGCCGAGGGGCTGGACTGCTCGGGGCTCGTCTGGCGAAGCTTCCTCGAGGCGGGGGTCCTGCTGCCCCGCAACAGCCGGGCGCAACGGCTCCTGGGACGCCGGGTCAGGATCTCCGAACTGCAGCCGGCCGACCTGGTGGCGGCGCTCAGCCGGGGGCCGGCCCGGCACAGCCACGTGGCCCTGGCCCTGGGACCGGACGAGGTCGTCCACGCCTGCAGCGAGACCAGGGCGGTGCGTCGGGAGACGCTCCGGGACTTCCAGGATCGGTACCAGGTGGTCGCCGTGCGGCGGCTTTCGGGCGTCCACCCGGACTCCCGGTAATCTGAGGCGGTGCTTCCCGCCGCCACGCAGGGCCCCCCGGCAACCGCCGCCCTCCGCGTCCCCTCCCGGCTGGAGGGCCTTCGCGACCAGCGGATTGACGTGATCGGGGTGGGGAGTGTCGAGGGAGGGGAGATGGCCCACTTCCTCCTGGCCGCCGGTTTCACCCGGGTGGTGGGGCACGACCTCAGCCCTGACCTTTCGGAGCTCGCCCGCTCCCACCGGCTCGCGCACGCCGGCATGGGTGCCGAGGCCGCCCGAGAACAGCTGGCGGGCCTGCTCGCCGGCCTGGCAGAACTCCATCTTGGAGAGCGGTATCTGCAGGGTATCGCGGAGAGCAGCTTGGTGGTACCCACCCAGGCCTGGTTCCTGCACCCCAGAAACCAAGAATTGCACCAGCTCCGCGACCGCGGCTTCCCCTTCTACTCCCTGATCCAGGCCTACCTGGACCTCTGCCGCGGTCCGGTGCTGGGGGTAACCGGAAGCCACGGCAAGTCGACCACCTCGGCGCTGGTGGCGCGGGGGCTGAGGGCGATCGCTCCTCTGGTGTGGCTGGCTGGCAACGACCGCCACAACCAGCAGGCGCTGGAGGCGGTGTCCCGGGACGCGGTCGGCGAGGGGTGGCTGGTGCTGGAGATCTCCAACCGCCAGCTGCTGCAGATGGATCGTGCCCCCCGCGTGGGCTGCATCACCAACATCACCCCCAACCACCTGGAGGAGCACGGGGGGATGGACGGCTACGTGGCCTGCAAGCGACGCATCTACGAGCTTCCCGGTTGTGAGGTCGGGGTCCGCAACGCCGACGACCCGGTCAGCAGGGCCGCCGGCGCGCTGCCGCCGCGGGTCCGCCAGGTGGTGTTCGCAAAGCAGGAGGCGGCGCTCGGGGAGAGCGATGGATGCTACGAGGAGGACGGCTGGGCGGTGGTCCGCCGCGGACAGGCGCGCCAGGCGGTTCTGGAGCTGGGTAGCCTGCGCCTGCCCGGCCAGCACAACCGGGCCAACGTCCGGGCGGCACTGGCGATACTGGCCGCCTCGGAAGGGGTCAACTGGACCCAGCTCCCGGAGGCAGCCCGGGCGCTGGCGGAGCTGCGGCCACTCCCTCACCGCATTCAGCTGGTCTGGCAGCAGGGAGGCGTGGACTACTTCGATGACCTGTCCAGCACCACCCCCCAGTCCACGCTGGCCGCGGTCCGGACGCTGGCGCGGGAGGTGGTCCTCATCTGCGGCGGTGACGACAAGTCCATCCCCTTCGATGAGCTTGCCGGTCTGGTGGGGCGCGAGGTGCGCCAGGTGCTGCTGCTGCCCGGATCGGGGTCGGCGCGCCTGCTGGAGGCGGTGCGGCGGAGTGGCGGCGGGGCGCTGGTACGGGAGATGGGAAGCCTCGAGGAGGCAGTCCAGGCGGCCCGGTCTCTAGCCCGTCCGGGGGACGCGGTGCTCCTCTCCCCCGCCTGCCCAGGTTTCTTCTCCGCCCACTACGGTTCCGGAGGCTACCGGCGGGCCCTCAGGGGCGGGGCTACTTCTCCTCGTCCACGAAGGGGGCCAGGGTGAAGGGGGCTGTCGCCACCACCTCGAAGACGGCCCCGCAGTTGGGACAGTCGACCAGCGCCCCCACCTCCTCGTCCCCCAGCAAGTCCAGGTCAGCGCCGCAGTCGGGGCAACAGCGGTCGGATCGGTCGGCCATCTGGAATCTCCTGCGTGGCGGCGGCTGAGCCCGGCGGCGGGCACCCCCTGCCTTCCAATTTAGCGAAAGCCCCACCCTCCCCGCCCCCGACCCCGCTGGAGCCGGCTCCCCAGTTGGGATCCCTGTTGGGGATCGAGGAGCTCTGGTTGAAGCGGGAGGACCTCTCGCCCGATGGCTCTCACAAGGGCCGCAGCGCCGAGCTGATGCTGGAGGGGATGGTCGCCCGGGGCCAGTCGGCCGCGGTCATCAGCTCCTCGGGCAATGCCGCCCTGGCGCTGGCCCGGCGAGCCAGCGCCCACGGGGTCCGGCTTCTGGCACTGGTGTCCCCCCTCACCCCGGAGGTGAAGCTGCGCCGCCTCCTGGAGACCGGCGAGACTGTCGTGGCCAGCCACCAGCCGGTGGCTCTGCTGCACCACGCCGTGAACAGTTGGGGAATGGCCGACCTCCGCGGCTCGACCAACGAACTGGCACCTCTCGGCTACCGCCCGCTCGCCGGTGAGCTGGCCGCGGCCGGACCGTGGTCCGCTGTCTTCGTGTACAGCTCGAGCGGCGCCACCGCCCTCGGACTCTGCCAGGGCTGGAGGGAGAAGGGCACGCCCCCCCAGGTCCACCCCGTGGAGGGGGCGCCCGGAGGTGAGCTGACCCGCCCCTGGTACCAAGGCCAGCCGGCCCTTGCGCCGGCCCCAGTGGGCGAGCTGGGGACCCACCGCAGCCGCCTCTCCCCTCTGCTGCGCCGGGAGGTGATGCGCACGGGGGGACGGGGCTGGCGGGTTAGTGCAGGGCAGCTGGCAGAGTTGCGGGCAGCCGCCAGGCGGTCCGGGCTGGAGACATCGTGGGAGGGGTTGGCTGCACTGGCCGCCGCCTCTCTCTGGTCCGCGGAGGCCGGAGGGCGGACCCTGGTCCTGCTGACCGGGGCGGGTTGGCAGCTTGACCTGACCCCCTCCCCCACCCCCCTTGCCCCGACGGCGGACACGCCCGCCGAGCTGGATGCGATCCTGGGCCCAGCGGGGTTCCGGAGGGAGGGAGGACGGTGACCGGCGGCCGGGTGTTCTACGTCGCCCCCGACCCGGTGGCCGCGCTGGGATCGCAGCTGTCTGTCCTGGCTGCCAGCGATGCCGGCCTTGCGGCGGACCCCGATCGGCTCACGGTGGTACCGGGCGGGGGCCGGGCCGGCCGCTCCCTCCTGGAACTTCCCGAGGTCGGGTGGAGGCTGCAGCGGGAAGCCGCGGCGGTGGTCCTCTGGACCGGGTCCGCGGCCGCCCGCCGGCGGCTCGCCGAGCTCGGCATCCCCAATGCCAACAGCGATCCCCAGGTCGCCCGCCGGCTGGAGAACAAGGCCCACTTCCAGGATGCCGCCCGGGCCTGGGGGATCCCGGTGCCGAGGAGCGTCTCGGGGGTCGCCGGCCCCGATCTCCTGCCCTCCGCATCCCATTTTGGGCGGGCGGTCTTCCAGCTGGCCCGGGGATACTCCGGGGCCGCCACCTACCCGGTCCGGGACGCCGCCGATCTGGATGAGCTGATCACCAGGTTTGCGGGCCACCCCTGCCGGGTGGCCGAGTTTGTGGAGGGCACGCCGGTCACGGTGACCGGCGTGGCTCTCGAGGAAAGGGTGGCCCTGGGCCCCCCCTGCCTGCAGCTCACCGGGATCGCCGAGCTCACCCCATACCCCCTGGGCTCCTGCGGCAACGATTTCAGCTCTCCGGTACTGGGAGCGGAGGCCGTGGCGCAGGTGGCCCAGCAGACCGGCGAGTGGCTCCGAGAGCTCGGCCACCGGGGGATATTCGGGGTGGACCTGGTGGTGGACGGAAGAGGGCGCCCCTGGTGCATCGAGGTGAACCCGCGGCTGGTGGCCAGCCTGCCCCTCTGGTCGCTGTCCGCGACTGCCGGCGGCTCGCTGCTCGACCTCCACCTGGCAGCGTTCGGACTCGCCGAGGACACCGGCGCCTCCCTGGACTGCCACTGGTCCCAGCTCATCCTCTACCAGCAGGGCCGGCTCGCTAGTGCGGAGGCGGCGGCGAGCCAGGAGGGAAACTGGGAACCGGGGAGAGGCTTCGTCCCCGAGCGCCGCCTCACGCTGGCCGGGCCCGGCCCGGGGCGGGTGGGTCTGATCCGGAGATCCCCCGCTGGCCCCGGGAAGGAGATCGCCCGCCTGATCCTCGAGGGGCCCCTCATCGGGGCCGACGGGCATCTCCTGCCTCATCTCAGGACCGCCGTCCTGAGCCTCCGCCGGGAGCTGGAGCCGGGTCCCGCGCGCCCGTAGGCGCGAGCCAGTCCAGGACCACCGCGGTGCGGTCGTCCCACTTGCGGCCCGCTGCCACCAGCGCCTCGGCGGCCATCTGGACGGAGGAACGGGAGAGGGCTGCCGCCAACTCCTCCGGTCGGAGGATGTCCGGGGGGAAATCACCCGTAACGCCGTCGGTGACCAGCGCCATGCGGTCCCCGGCCCGCAGGTCGAGACGTCCGCGCTGGCGCGTCAGAAGGCCTTCGGGCTCGGGAAACCCGAGGGCTGAGTCGAGCAGATTCCCCTCGCCCTGGTCCCGGCTCAGCTGCGCCAGCTCACGGCCGCGGAGGAGGTAGAGGCGGGAGTCCCCGACCGAGAGCCACCAGCCGGCCTCGCCCACCAGCCAGAGGGCGGTTGCGGTGGTCGCCCCGAGCTGGAGCCTGGCGATCTTCGAGCTCAGAACGGTCAGCGCCCGGGCCAGCCGCTCCAGCGGCTCCCCGGGAAGGCGGCGGCACAGCTGGGGCAGCTCCTGCGCGGCACACTCGGCGGCGCGTTCGCTTCCCTCCACCCCGCCGACGCCGTCGAAGACGGCGAACAGCCCAAGCTCCGAGTCCACCAGGAACCGGTCCTGCCCGTGAATCCGGAGCTCAGAGGTGCCCACCGCGATCCTGGCGCCCGCCACCGGGGGCGATTTTACTTCAGGGAAGTGCGGAGCCGGTGGTTTCGCCGCGAGGCTGGAGGCGGTACCTTGGCAATGTGGAGTTCCGCGACTACTACACCACCCTGGGCGTGGCCCGCACCGCCACCGACAAGGAGATCCGCTCCGCCTACCGCAAGCTGGCCCGGGAGCTCCACCCCGATGTGAACAAGGACCCGCGGGCCACGGAGAGGTTCAAGCGGGTCAACGAGGCCTATGAGGTCCTCAAGGACCCGGAGAAGCGGTCCAAGTACGACCGGCTGGGGGCGGATTGGGAGCAGGTGGAGCGGGCCCAGGCGCGGCGACCCCAGCCACCGCCCTTCCAGCAGCCCCAGCACGGCGCCCGCTTCGGCGGGTTCAGCGACTTCTTCGAGACCTTCTTCGGCAACCGAGGTGGGGAGTCGGAGCCGGACCCCCTGGTGGAGATCGAGCTGGAGCGGCTGCGCCGGGAGCAGAACGCTCCCCGGCGGGGTCAGGACTCAGAGCACCGGGTGGAGGTCACGCTGCGAGAGGCGGCCACCGGAAGCGAGCGGACCATGCAGCTCTCGATAGACGAGGAGTGCCCCACCTGCAACGGTACC
>JAKAXE010000010.1 GCA_021816695.1 bacterium
CCGGTGGCCACCGCCGACGACGTCATGGACGCGCTCCGCGAGGTGATCGACCCCGAGCTCGGTCTGGACGTGGTCAGCCTTGGCCTGGTCTACGGGGTGGAGGTGGATGACGAGGGGGAGGCCACCGTGCGCATGACCCTCACCACCCCCTACTGCCCCCTAGGCCCGATGCTGGAGTCCCAGGTGCATGCCGCCACCCAGTTTCTGCCGGGGATCCAGGGGGTGAAGGTGGACCTGGTCTGGGACCCGCCCTGGGACCCGCACACCATGGCCTCGGACGAGGTGAAGCTGGAGCTGGGCCTCTTCTAGGACCCGGCCCGCCGACCGGCGAGCCGCCAGGCACCGGGCAGGAGCCCCATGGCCACGGCCGCCTTGATGGCGTCGCCGAGCAGGAAGGGGGTGACTCCCAGGGAGAGCGCCTGGGAGGCGCCGAGGTGGAGGTCCACGGCCAGCCAGGTCGCCCCCAGGAGGTAGATGAGGGCGTTCCCGACCACCATGGCCAGGAGGACCCGGAGCGGGCCGCGGTCGAAGCCGCGGGCGGCGAGCCACCCGACCACCGCGGCGGCCAGGATGAAGCCGAGGAGGTACCCGAAGGAGTCGCTGCTGACCACCGCCCATCCCCCGGCCCCACCGGCGAACCAGGGCAGGCCGATCAGCCCGATCCCCAGGTAGGCCAGCACTCCCAGGATGGCGCGGGGCGCCCCCAGGGCCATCCCCCCGAGGAGGACGGCCAGGGTCTGGCCGGTGATCGGCACCGGGGTGAAGGGGAGGCGGATCGAGATCTGGGCGGAAAGCCCGGTCAGGGCCGCGAACCCCAGGACGAGAAGCACGTCTCGGACCAGGGTCCCGGGGATGAGGTCCGCCAGGACCAGCTCCCGCCTCCGGAGGACGGCGTCGCTCAGCACTGAAGCCAACCTAACCGCAGCGCCGGGCCGACGTCAACCGCGAGGTCGCGAGTCCCGGTGCCGGTCTGGTGACTAACACGTCATTAGCGGCTCTGGGACTTGCCGGGCCCATCCCGGAGATCGGACACGTGGGCCCTGGCGGCCCCGTCGGACCAAAGGCCCCGGGCCCCCTTGACGGCGGCCTCCGCTGGGGCCTATCGTCCGCCGCCGGAGTGGGTAGGAGCCAAGGCGTGGGCGCGCCCGGCTCAGGCCATCTCTTGGGTCAGGGATTGGGCATGCGGGGAGGACACGAATGAGGTTCGGAAGTCAGGTGGTCCTGTCGTCGCGGCGGCTGCTGGCAGGGATCTCCCTTGGGGTGGCCGGGGTCCTTGTGCCCCTCCTCGCCGGTGGCGCCGGGATGACCGCGGTGCGCGCCAGCGTGGTTCCGGCCCCGGCAAGTGGCCCGGCAGCCACCTCAGGCAGCTCCGCTTCATCCGGGGGGAGCGCCTCCGCCGGCCCGGCGGTGGTGACCCAGGCGCCACACATCCCCGTGGGCGCGGTCGCGACCGGCGCCCCGGCGCTCTCGACGCCAGAGACCGGCGCCGTCTCCCTGCAGCCGCGGGACCCAGCCGCCCTGGCCAAGTTCATCTCCGAGGTCACCAACAAGCACTCGTCCCTCTTCCACCACTACCTGGCGCCGGGCGCCTTCGGCTCGGTCTTCGGCCCCACCCAGGCGACCATCGCCGCCGTCAAGGACTTCCTGGCCGCCTCTGACCTGCGGGTCAGCGGGGTCGCCAAGGACGGGATGCTGATCGACTTCGCCGGCACCGCCGGCTCGGTGGAGCACGCCTTCGACACCGGCCTCGCCACCTACAAGCTGGCCGACGGCAGCCAGGGGCTGGCCACCACCTCGGCGATCCGCCTCCCGGCCGCCGTGGCCGGCTCGGTGGCCGCGGTGATCGGGCTCGACAACCTGGTTCACGCCAAGCCGGCGGGTCTCGTCCGCCAGCCCGCCAGCAACGCCGACACCCAGCCCCAGGTCAAGACCGCGACCTTCAGCCACCCGGCTGGCTCGCCCAACGCCTGCCCCAGCGCCCAGCAGGCCGCCACCCAGTTCGGCGGCCTCACCGATGACCAGATCGCCAACGCCTACGGCGCCTTCGGCCTCTACGGAAACAACGACTTCGGCCAGGGGCAGACCATCGCCGTGTACGAGCTGGAGCCGTTCCAGCGCTCCGACATCAACACCTTTGACACCTGCTACTTCGGCGCCACGGCGGCCAACCTCATGAACAACCGGCTCAACGTCGTCCCCGTGGACGGTGGCCAGCCGGCCGGCCCCGGCAGCGGCGAGGCGGTCCTTGACGTCCAGGATGTCTCCGCCATCGCTCCCCAGGCCAACATCAACGTCTACGAGGCGCCCAACACCTCGTTCGGCGGGATCGACGAGTACTCGGCGATCGTCAACCAGGACACCGCCCAGGTGGTGACCTCCAGCTGGGGCCTCTGCGAGCAGGCGGTCCAGCTCGGTGAGCCGGGGATCCAGCAGACCGAGAACTTCCTCTTCCAGCAGGCGGCCGCCCAGGGCCAGTCGGTCTTCGCCGCCGCCGGGGACACCGGCTCCGACGACTGCAACGCCTTCCGCGCCCCGGGCCCAGTTACGGGCCAGAACCCAATTTCCGTCGACGACCCGGCAAGCCAGCCCTACGTGGTCTCGGTGGGTGGCACCACCATCTACGACGCCGCCACCCAGCCGGCCGGTGAGAAGGTCTGGAACGACGGCGCCGAGTGGGGCGCCGGCGGTGGCGGGATCTCGATGTCCTGGACCATGCCCAGCTGGCAGCAGTCCTCCCTGGTACCGGGGATGGTGATGCCGGGCAGCGCCGACTACAACAACGCCAACGCGCTCGAGGCCGGCTTCGGCTACCCGACCGGCTTCTGCGACGCCGCGGCCAGTGGCGGCAACCCCGGTGGTCCCGACCCCAACGGCAGCGCGCCCTGCCGGACGGTTCCGGATGTCTCGGCCCAGGCCAACGAGTTCACCGGGGCGGTGACCATCTACAGCAGCATGTTCGTGTCGCCCTTCACCCCCACCGGGTGGATCACCATCGGAGGCACCTCCTCGGCGACCCCGATCTGGGCCAGCTCGCTGGCTCTGGTCAACGCCTCCAAGACCTCCCCAGCCTGCACGCCGGGCACCGGAACCGGAGTCGGGTTCGTCAGCCCCCTGCTGTACGGGGTGGCCTCCAGCGCGACGGCTTACGCCGCCTCCTTCAACGACATCACCCAGGGCAACAACGACATCTATGGGCTTGCCAACGGGCAGGTCTTCCCCGCCACTGCGGGCTATGACCTGGCCTCGGGCCTGGGCTCGCCCCAGCTCACCGGCCCGGGTGACACGGTGGGGCTCGCCTACTACCTCTGCAACTTCCAACCCCCTTCCGGCTCGGCCCCCACGGTGACCGGCCTCAGCCCCAGCTTCCTTCCCACCACCGGGGGCACGGTGACCATCTCCGGGACCGGATTTGAGAGCGGGTCACCCGCCACTCCACACGTCTCGACCATCCAGGTGGGCGCAGCCCAGATCGGCTCGAGCCACTTCACCGTGAACAGCGCGACCTCGATCACCGCCACCTTCCCACCGTCCTCGGCGGTGGAGGCCGGCAACTCGCCGCAGGACGGCAGCGGCCGGGCCGACGTGATCGTGACAACCACCTCCGGGCTCTCCAGCGCTCCCGGGCCCAACTCCATGATGCAGTACGTGGATGAGAACGCCTCGGCCGCGCCCGTTCCCTCGGTGAGCGGCGTTAGCCCATACGGCGGGTTGGAGGCCGGGGGCACCGCCGTGACGATCTTCGGTTCCGGGTTCGTCACCGGTGACATCGTGTACATCGGCAGCATGGCGGCTACCAATATCACCGTCCAGTCGCCGTTTGAGATCACGGCCACCACGCCACCAATCTTGTCCACCCAGTACAACAATTGCGTCAACGCCTCCAATGCCACGGACCCCATCAACCCGGCCAACGACGTGTGCCAGGTGCAGGTTCGAGTCACCAACGTGAACAACTATTCCAGCGCCCCCTCGACGATCCTCCCTCCCTACGAGGGCCCGATCAGCGTCAACCCCATGGGGGTTGTGGCGCCGGCACCGGGCACCGAGGTGATGCCCGCCCCTACCGAGTTCGACTACGTTCCCGCGCCATCCATCAGCTCGATTTCGGTGATCTCCAACCAGCCAGCGACCTACGCCAATGAGCTGGGCGGGACCGTCCTGACCATCAACGGCAGCGGCTTCGACCCGCTGACCCTCGCCTGGACCGCCCTGGGGAACCCCGCGCTGGAGTCCTCGCTGGACACCAACTTCCTCTATGAGAGCGGAACCCAGCTGCAGGTCTTGCTTCCGGCGATTGCCCCCAACGCAGCCAGCGCTACCATCGAACCCCAGAGCTTGGCGCTGAGCGTGACCACGATCGGCGGCACGACGCCGACCTCGGGCGGACAGCCGGCCGTGATCTACGCCGGGATCCCGATGGTGACCTCGGTGGTCAACACCAGCGCAGGGGCGGTCTCCCTGGGTGGTATGTATGGGGCTCCGGACACCGGCGGCACCCCGATCTCCATCTCGGGACAGGGCTTCAGCGACGCCCTTCCCCCGGTGATCTTCTCTGACTACGACCTCCCGTACTCGCTCGGCACTCAGTACAACGCCACCATCAACAGCGACACGAGTGTCAGCACCGAGACCGTGCAGCAGAATCCCGCGATCGTGGACGTGCAACTGTGCACGGTGACCGGCTGCTCGCTTAACCCCCCGTCCGACCTCCTCGTTCTCTACCCGTCAGGCAACCCCGTGGTGGACTCGATCTCGCCGAATGTCGGCTCGCCGGCGGGCGGGACCTCGGTGACCATCAACGGTGAGAACCTGGGCTGCCTCGTCGGAGTGTCGTTCGGGTCGGTGTCGGCAGTCACCTTCAGCAACCAGCAGGCCATCCTGGACTGCGGCCAGACCTACCAGGCGCAGGTGACCGCACCTCCCGGAGCCGCGGGCAGCACCGTCCCGGTCACGGTGACCACCCTGGAGAGCCTGTACAGCGGGAGCGGAGCCAGCCCGGCCAATCCGAATGCCGAGTTCACCTACGAGGCCAGCACCTATCAGGCGCTGGCCCCCACCCGGATTCTGGACACCAGGATCACCCACCAGACGCTGGGCGCGACCAGCATGCTCAACCTCACGGTAACGGGTGGGGAGGTTCCCGCTGACGCCACCGCGGTGGCGCTCAACGTGACCGCCACCAACACCACAGCCCCGAGCTACCTCTCGGTCTACCCGGCCGGGAGCGCGATCCCAACGGTCTCCAACCTCAACTGGATGGGGGGCCAGACGGTGGCCAACCTGGTCATCGTGCCGGTCGGCACCAACGGCCAGGTGACCCTGTACAACAGCCAGGGCTCCACCGACGTGGTGGTGGACCTGCAGGGCTACTTCGCGCCGGAGGGCGCGACCGGCCCGGTTGGGGGGTACGTGCCCCTCACCCCCGCCCGGATCACCGACACCAGGTCCGGCAGTGGGCTGCCCAATGCCGGGCACACCCTCTCCGCGGGTAGCGTGCTCAACGTGGTGGTCGCCGGCGCCGGAGGGGTTCCCTCCGGCGGGGTGATGGCGGCGGTCCTCAACGTGACCGCGACCAACACCACCCAGGCCAGCTACCTCACCGTGTACCCGCAGGGCCTGACCCGGCCCACCGCCTCCGACCTCAACTGGGTGGCGGGTGAGACCCGGGCCAACCGGGTGATCGTCCCGGTCAACCCCATAACCGGCGAGGTAAGCATCTACAACGCCAACGGCTCAGCGGACGTGGTGGTGGACGTGGACGGCTACTTCACCGCCACCAGCACCCCGGTCCGCGGCGAGACCCTCTACACCCCGGTCACCCCCACCAGGGCGGTGGACACCCGGGTGACCGGTACCCCGCTGGGAGCGGGCCAGATCTTCGTCGCCAACATGGCCGGACTGAACGGCGTGGCCGCCAACGCCACCGCGGTGGTGACCAACGTCACCGCCGTGAACACCACCGCCGCCAGCTACTTCACGGTCTACCCCGGACTCACCGTACCGCTGGCCTCGGATGTCAACTGGAGTGCCGGCCAGGTGGTGCCCAACCTCACCATCGCCACGCTCAGTTCGGGCTCGTTCAACGTCTTCAACGCCAACGGCAGTGCCGATCTGCTGATCGACGTCTTCGGGTACTTCAGCCCGATCGCGGTTCCCTGACGGCACCGGGGGGCGGCCACGTGGCCGCCCCCCGGCAGCCTACCGTGGGGTGATGGATCTCCGGGACGTGGTTCGTGACCGCTTGCAGCGGTACCTGGACCTCCTGTACCTCGCCAACCGGTCCCTCAACCTCACCCGCGTCCCCCGGGACGACGCCTTTGGGCGCCACATCGAGGAGTCGCTCTCTCTCTTGGAGCTCGCTTCCTGGGAGGATGGGGCGGTGGCGGTGGACCTGGGGAGCGGAGGGGGGCTTCCGGGCATCCCCCTGGCTTTGGCCCGTCCCAAGGTGCGCTTTCGCCTGCTGGAGCGTACCCAGAAGAAGGCGCGCTTTCTGGCCGCGGTGGCGGCGGAGCTTGAGCTCGCCAACGTCGAGGTGGTGGGCCTGGACTCCCGGGAGTACCTCGCCTCCCCAGAGTTCCGGGCTCCCGACTATCTCGTGTCCCGAGCCGCCCTTCCACTGGCCCGGCTGATCCCTGAGGTGGGCCGGCTCCTGGGGCCGAAGGGCACCGCCCTGCTCCTGATCTCGCCGGGCTCCGTGGAGGACGGGATCGAGCAGCTGGCCCGCAGGGCAGGGTTCGCGGGCTTCTCGTTGCTCAGCCCCGGCCGTGCCACGGTCCTCAGGCTGCGGCGGAGCGGCGCCCCTCCCGCCAGGAGGCCAGGCAGGCCAGCTGGGGTGCCCAGCCAAAGGCCCCCTCGTGGTCCGCGGCCCAGAGGCTGAGATCGGCTCGCCCACCCACCCTGATCGCGCCCCGGTCCGCCAGGTGAAGTGAGCGGGCCCCGCCCAGCGTGGCGGCGGTGAGCGCCTCATCCACCGAGAGACCCAGCTGGCTCACCGCCAGATAGATCACGAGACTCATGGAACCGGCGCCGGAGGTGCCCGGGTTGTGGTCGCTCCCCAGCGCCAGGGTGACCCCCGCCCGGAGCAGCTCCCGAGCCGGAGGTAGGGCACGCATCGAGAGGGCGGTCACCGGGCAGAGGGTGGCGGCGACCCCGGCCCGGGAGAGCAGTCTGGCCTCCCTCTCCCTGATCCGGAGCAGGTGGTCCGCGGAGTCCACACCGAGCTCCGCCGCCAGCAGTGATCCCCCGGTCAGGGCCAGCTCGTCCGCATGGATCCGGAGCCGCAGGCCGGCCCGGCCCGCCGCCTCCAGGATCTGCCGGGCCTCCTCCGTGGTGAAGGCCCCCTGGTCGCAGAAGACGTCGCAGGAGCGGGCCCCCATGGCCATGGCCCGCGGGCAGCTCTCGGCCACCTCAGCCACGTAGCCGGCTCGGTCGGAGCTTCGCTCCTCTGGTAGCTCGTGGGCCGCCAGGTAGGTGACGGAGAGGTCGGGGAGCTCCTCCTCGGAGCGAAGGCCGGCGAGGAGGGAGACGGCCTGGAGCTCATCCCCTACCCGGAGGTGGTAGCCCGTCTTGACCTCCGCGGTGGTGGTGCCGGCGAGCCTCCAGCCCTGAAGCCGCTGCCGGGTTGCCTCGGCCAGCTCCCCCCAGCTCGCCGCCCGGGTCGCCCGCACCGTCTCCAGGATCCCTCCGCCGCGGGCGGCGACCTCCGCGTAGGGCACGCCCTCCGAGCGCAGCTGGACCTCCTCCAGCCGGGGCCGGAGGTAGAGGGGGTGGGTGTGGGCGTCGATGAGCCCGGGGGTGAGCAGCAGCCCCCGGCAGTCGAAGTCATCCCTCTCCGGGCTCGCCGTCCCGGTCGGCTGGACCGCCGCGATCCGTCCGTCCTGGATGACCACATCCACGTTAGAGCGGACCGGCTCTCCCGGGGACCAGAGCCGGCCGATGTTGCGCAGCGTGGTCATGAGGCCAGCTCCGCCAGGGACTGCTCCAGCAGGGAACCCACGCCCCCCAGCCGGAGATGCTCGCCGGCCTCCACCACCGGCTCTCCCCCCACCACCACCAGGCGGACGTCCGCCGGGTGGGCGGAGTAGACAGCCTGGGCCACGGCGTCGCCGAGGTCGGCCCCGGCCATCCGCGGGCCCTCGAGGCTCACGGAGATGAAGTCGGCGAGACTTCCCTCGCGGAGCTCGCCGGCATCCCAGCCCAGTGAGCGGCTCCCGCCCAGGGTGGCCGCGCGGAGGAGGGACTCCGGCTGGTGCAGCCCCCTCCGATGACGCCGCAGCCGCTGGTCCAGCTCCAGGGCCCGGGCCTCCTCGAAGAGGTCGATCACCGCCTGGCTGTCACTGCCCAGCGCCAGCGGGCTGCCGGCCCGCTCCAGCTCCAGGGCGGGGCAGATCCCGTCGCCCAGCTCCCGCTCCGTCGTGGGGCAGGCGCAGACGGTGGTGCCGGTCCCCCCCAGGAGCTCCCGGTCGTGCCGGCTGAGGTGGATGGCGTGGACCGCCGTGGTCCGCTCCCCCAGGATGCCCAGTTCGGCCACCAGCTCGGTGGGCGACAGGCCAGTCGCCGCCTGGCAGTCCCGGTTCTCAGCCAGCTGCTCCGAGAGGTGGAGGTGGAGCGGGGCTCCCCGCTCCTGGGCCCACTCCCTCACCACCACCATCTCTTCCCGCGCCAGCGCGCGCACGCTGTGGACGGCCGCTCCCAGGATCACCCCGGAGGGGACCGGCAGCTGTTCCACGCGGCGCCGCCAGGAAAGTGCGTCCCCGTCCGAGAAGCGGGCCGCGGGCCCCTGCAGCTCACCTCCCTGGAGCCCTGGACGGAGGTAGCAGCTGTCCAGCAGGGTGAGCCGCAGCCCAGCCTCTTCCGCGGCCGCGAAGAGCGCCTCCTCCATGAGCGGCCCAGGGTACCGGGCGCCGTCCGCGCCGTGATGGAGGTAGTGAAACTCCCCCACCTGGGTTATGCCCGAGAGCACCATCTCCCCGTAGGTGGCGCGGGCCAGGTGGAAGAGCTGCTCCGGGGTGATCCGGCCCGCCAGTTCGTACATCCCCTCGCGCCAGCTCCAGAAGTCCCCCGGCCGCTCTTTGGGGCGCTCCTGCCTTCCTCGAAGCGCCCGGTGAAAGGCGTGCGAGTGGGCGTCGGCAAGCCCGGGCAGCGTGAGCCCGGACACCACTCGCGCGCCCCTGGGCACGGGCCGCTCACCCAGTGGGGTGAGGCTCCGGATCCTGCCGTTCTTCTCCTCGAGCCAGAGCCGCCGCTCCAGCCGCTGGCCGGTCCAGGCGAGCTCCAGGAGCCAGCCGGTCACCGTCCCTCCCGCATCGGTATACGCAGCCCGCGATCCCGCGCCGTCTCCAGGGCGATCTCGTACCCGGCATCGGCGTGGCGCATCACCCCGGTGCCGGGGTCGTTGGTCAGGCAGCGGGAGAGCTTCTCGGCGGCGAGGTCAGTGCCGTCTGCGACCGCCACCAGCCCGGCGTGGATCGACCTACCGATCCCCACCCCGCCGCCATGGTGGATGGAGACCCAGGATGCCCCGCTGGAGGTGGAGAGGAGGGCGTTGAGCAGCGGCCAGTCGGCGATGGCGTCACTCCCATCCCGCATCGACTCGGTCTCCCGGTAGGGGGAGGCCACCGAGCCGGAGTCCAGGTGGTCCCGGCCGATGACGATGGGAGCGGAGATCTCTCCACTTCGCACCATCTCGTTGAAGCGCAGCCCCATCCGGTCCCGCTCCCGGTAGCCCAGCCAGCAGATCCGGGCCGGGAGCCCCTGGAACTTGACCCGCTCCCCCGCCATCCGGATCCAGCGGGCCAGCGACTCCTGCTCTGGGAACTCCTCCAGGACGGCCCTGTCGGTGGCGGCGATATCCTTCGGGTCCCCGCTGAGCGCGGCCCAGCGGAAGGGTCCCTTGCCCTCGCAGAAGAGCGGGCGGATGTAGGCGGGGACGAAGCCGGGGTAGGCGAAGGCGCGCTCGTACCCGCCCAGCTTGGCCTCGGCCCGAAGGCTGTTGCCGTAGTCGAAGACCTCAGCGCCCCGATCCATGAGGGCCACCAGCGCCTCCACGTGCCGGGCCATGCTCTCCCGGCTGCGACGGGTGTACTCCTCGGGGTCCTCCATTCGGAGGTCCTGCGCCTCGGGGAGGGTGAGCCCGGTCGGGAGGTACATCAGAGAGTCATGGGCCGGGGTCTGGTCGGTGGCCACGTCCACGGCGAAGCCCCGGCGCACGATCTCCGGGACCAGCTCGGCGGCGTTCCCCAGCACCCCGATCGACAGAGCCCGCCGCTCCCGGCGCGCCCGGTCGGCCTCCTGGAGGGCGGAGTCCAGGTCCGGGGCCGCCTGGTCCAGGTAGCGATGGTCGATGCGACGCTGGAGCCGCTCCGGGTCCACCTCGATGCAGACGGCCACCCCGCCGTTCATGGTTACCGCCAGCGGCTGGGCGCCGCCCATGCCCCCCAGGCCGGCGGTCACGGTGACCGTGCCGGCCAGCGACCCCTGGAAGCGCTTGGCGGCCACCGCCGCGAAGGTCTCGTAGGTGCCCTGGAGGATCCCCTGGGTCCCGATGTAGATCCAGGAGCCGGCTGTCATCTGGCCGTACATGGTGAGCCCCTCCGCCTCCAGCCGGCGGAACTCCTCGGGGGTGGCCCAGTCCGGGACCAGGTTGGCGTTGGCGATCAGCACGCGGGGTGCCCACTCGTGGGTCTGGAAGACCCCCACCGGCTTGCCGGACTGGACGAGAAGCGTCTCATCCCCCTTGAGGGTCTTGAGGGTGCGGACGATGGCGTCGAAGGCCTCCCAGGAGCGGGCGGCGCGGCCCGAGCCTCCGTACACCACCAGCTGGTCGGGGTGCTCGGCTACCTCGGGGTCTAGGTTGTTCATCAGCATCCGCATCGCCGCCTCCTGGGGCCAGCCCAGGCAGCTGATCTCCGTCCCCCGCGGGGCTCGGACAGGACGCGGCCCCGACACCTCAGCGCTCACACCACTGCCCTCCATTCCGCCTGCCCACCTTCGTCACCTGGCCCGGCCCCGCCACAACTCACCGTATGGAGGGGCAAGCCAGCCCGACCGGGGATGCCCGGAGCCACCTTGCCTCCCCGCCTACTCTCGGATAGGCCGGTTATACCACAGCCCCGGGGTTGGCCGTCAAACATCAAAAGTCAAAGATCAGATCCGGACAATCAGACTCAGGACCGGTGCCGTGGCGCGTCACGGTGGCCATGGGGAGACGGGGCACGCGATCGCTCCAAGGAGAGGCCCGAGCCCTGCCGTGACCGGGAGCACCTGGGCTGGTCCGCATTCCCGCAGGCAGTTCGGAATGGCCCGACCAGGGCGGATGCGCGGGCGGGGTTAAAGGCTCGCGGACCTGGGGCCGGTGCCGCCGATGTTCCTGAGCGCTGAGAACGCCGCGGCCGTCTCCTCGACCTCCTCTCCAGAGATGCCAGCTGCGCGCGCCGCTCGCCGCCAGCCGCGCAGTATCGACGCGACCTGGTGAATCAGCACTTCGGCTTGCCGGGTCCTGAGCCCGTACCACTCCGCGGTGGCCCGGACCACTTCGATATCCGGAAGCGCGCTCCCTTCGTCCAGCAGCAGCGCATGGGCGAACGAGTCCGGGGATGGGTTTAGGTCAAAGGCGGGCGATAGCCGCCAGCCCTGTCCCTGGCCGTCGCGGTGGTGGAGGAAGCCGTGATTGCGCAGGTGATCGTCCCGGTTGCCGGTGAGCACGTTGAAGACCACCCTGGTGAACAGGTTGGACAGATCCTCATGGATGTGACCCGGGTGGCCGTGGCGGCGAATAGCCTCGGCTATCTCCAAGTAGCTGGCCACCTCCCTGTCGGAACGTCCGGTGAGTGTCATGGCTGAGCAGTAGAGGCGTCGGCCGCCGGCGGTCCGATCGAACCGCCTCGCCGCGAACGTGTGGTGGCCGCTGCCGAGGGCGAGGAGCGCATGATCCGCGACTTCAATGCCAGCTCGTTGGGCGAGATCAGAGAGGAGGTGCTCCCAGGCACCCACATCGCGGTGGTCGGTGGCGCTCGGGAACTTGGCGAACCAGAGCTGCCCCTGTTGATCGCGATAGGTCGCCTTGGGGCGGGCCCCGCCCAGTGAGCTTCCAGGGGCCAGCAGCATCCGGATCCAGCTCTGAACCCGCTTGTCCGCGTCCTCGCCGCTCTGGATGGCGCTCGCCGCAGCCTGCAGTTGGCGAAGACCGGTCACGGGGGGGACGGGAAGGGAATCGCGATCGACGAACGTGTTATCGCTGGGCCGCTGCAGGCGGATGGCGCCCAGGCGGGTCTCGTCGTCGACCCCGAGCAGGTACTCCCAGTCACCCAGGACTCGGGGCGGCTGGCCCTGGTCGTGAGCGCGGATCCGCTCCCTTCGCTGGAGCAGCGTCTGGCCCCAGCGATCCGGGGCCGCGTCCCTGAACACCCCGGGCAGACTGGGGAAGTGCATCTCGCCGGGTACGAGGGGAAGGGCAGGGTCCAGGGGGAACCCCGTGTCGTCGGCCCACCACGAGGCGAGGTATTCGAAGGAATAGGTCTCTCGGAGCCTGGCCCGAACGTGGCTCAGGCGTCCCACGGGCACCGGTCCTCCGAGCTGGTGGTCAGCGACGTAGACCAGCACTTGATCGCGCTGATCTGTCATGGATGACTCGTCGCCCGTCGTCGGCGGGCACGACGGAGCGGTTGATCCTGGAGCCGGCGCCCCAACTCGTCGTCCTGGGCCAGCAGATCTAGGTCGGAGTCCAAACCGAGGACGCTGAGAACGCGCACCAGGGTCTCGAGGCTAACCTTCAGGTCGCCCCGCTCAAGGCGCCAGAGCGTGGTCCGGTTGGTGTCGGCTCGCAGTGCCAGCTCGGATTGAGTCATGCGGCGTCGAAGGCGGGCCAGCCGGAGGCGATCGGCGAGGGCCCTGGCTCGGCGCTGCTCGGCCGGATACAGCGGGTGGGGCCGGTGCCGCTCCGTGTTCATGATGCACATAATGGTCCATATCCGACTTTAAGTCAATTAGATGCAACATTAGTCATGGTCTCCTTTGCTTAGCGGCTCGGACGCCGGCCCGGATGCGCCACCGTAGGACGGCCAGTGCCGTTGCTCCCCATGCCCCGCACCGCGCTGCTCCGCGAGCTACTTCCCAATGGGCCCACTGGGCACAGCACCCACCACTGGGAGGACCGTGCCGTGATGCGCCACCACCGCTCTCGCGGGGGCCAGACCGCCGAGATCGCCCTCCTGATGCTCACCTCCTGGCGCTGGTCGAGTTGCAGGTCTCGAGCGGTACAGGGGGCGGGGGCTGCTCCCGGAGGCTGAGCTTGACTCCGTCTCCCGTGCCCTGCTGCCCATCGGCCACCTTCAGCTGAGCTATCCGATCTTCTGCTCCACCGGGCTCAGCCCGCGGCGAGGCAAAGTGAAGCTCATGTCGCTGGACGGTGCCCAGCCGGAGCTGGTGCTCGGCCGGGACGCCCCGGTTCCCATCCGCCGCACGGTGGCTCCGCCAAGGCGCCGATTCGCGGTGGCCCGGGCCATGAGACGCGACCTGATCGCTGGAGGCCTGGAAGCAGCCCGGGAGCTCAGCAAACGGATGCGGCGTGGCCAGGGGCAACACCCGGACGTGCTGGGCGGGGATGCGGTCGTAGCCGGTTGCCTGGACGCGTCTGACCAGCAGAACGACGGCGATGGGGCACGACTCCTCCAGGTGGCCCTTCGGTTCCCTCGGGCGCAGGTCAGGAAGCTTGGACTGGCCCGCCGGGAGACCGTGGGCGTGGGAGATGAGGCTCGCAGGCGGGCACGACTCGATCCGGACGCTGGGATCTGCGAATTGGCAGGTACCGGCGTCAACACATTGCCCTTCTCACCGGAGGACACTCCGAGGTCAAGCTGGGCGGCCAACCGCTCCGGACAGAAGCGTCTTTTATGACAGGTCGGGGTCGAGAGGCACACGTCCTTGCCGGTGCTCCTCCCCGGGTCCAAAGCCAGCCTGCCTCGTTCCCCGGCCGACCAGTTGGCCCAGCTCCGCTCGGGGCCATCCGCCAGGCGAGACTCAGTTCCGCTGAGGGGTGAGGAGCGGTCAGTCCAGTTCTGGCACCACCTGCCTTGCCCGCTCCACAACTCGGCCATCGAGCACCGCTGCCGCCACCTCCTCCAGCTCTGGGCTGGTGAAGCGGTCGGGACCCACGCCTCCCCCGAGCTCCCGGACCAGCTGGCCGACCGCCTCTCCCGCCGGCCCGGGACGCAGGGGCCGGCGCAGCTCCAGGCCGCGGGCGGCTGCCAGCAGCTCGACCGCGAGTATCCGCGACAGGTTGTCCACCACCTGGCGCAGCTTGCGGGCGGCTCCCCAACCCATGGAGACGTGGTCCTCCTGCATCCCCGAGGTGGGCAGTGAGTCCACGCTGGCCGGCTGGGCGAGCCTCCGGTTGTGCGCCACCATGGCAGCCGCGGTGTACTGGGCGATCATCAACCCCGAGTTGACCCCCGCCTCCACCGCCAGGAAGGGAGGCAGCCCCTGGGAGCGGGCCGGGTCCAGCAGGCGGTCCACCCTCCGCTCGGAGATCGCCCCCACCTCGGCGGCGGCGATGGCCAGGAAGTCTAGGGCGAAGGCCAGCGGCTCCCCGTGGAAGTTCCCGGTGGAGGCCACCCGGCCGTCCCTGAGGACCACCGGGTTGTCCACGGCCGAGCGCAGCTCCCGCTCGGCGACCCCGCGGGCGAAGTCCAGGGTGTCCCGGGCCGCTCCCGCGACCTGAGGGGCGCAGCGGATGGAATAGGCATCCTGGACGGCATGGGGGGATCGCTCGTGGGAGGCGCGGATCTCGGAGCCGTGAAGAAGGCGGATCAGGTTCTCGGCGCTCCTCATCTGACCCGGGTGGGGGCGGATCTGATGCAGCTCGGCGATGAAGGGGCCATCGGTGCCCAGCAGGGCTTCGGTGCTGAGGGCGGCAGAGATGTCCGCCGTGGCCAGGAGGGTCTCCAGGTCCTCGATGGCGAGGACCAGCATCCCCAGCATGCCGTCGGTGCCGTTGATCAGGCTGAGCCCGTCCTTCACCTCCAGCTGGATGGGCTGAAGGCCGGCCTCCCGTAGCGCCTGGGCGCCGTCCACGATCCGGCCGTCCGCCAGCTCGGCCCGGCCCTCCCCGATCAGCACCAGGGACATGTGGGCGAGCGGCGCCAAGTCTCCGCTGGCTCCCAGGGAGCCGTGCTCGGGCACCACCGGGGTGATTCCAGAGTTGAGCAGCGCCACCAGCTGGTGGGCCACCTCCGGACGGCTGCCCGAGTACCCGAGGCAGAGGGTCCGGGCCCGGAGCAGCATCATCGCCCGCACCACCTCGACCTCCACCCTGGGTCCCATCCCGGCGGCGTGGGAGCGGATCAGGGCGTGCTGGAGCTGGGAACGCTTGTCGACCGGGATCGTGGTGTTGGCCAAAAGGCCGAATCCGGTGGAGATCCCGTAGGCTGGGGTGGACCCGGCACCGATCTCCTCCACCAGCCGCCGCGCCGCGCGCATGGCGATGTCGGCCTCACCGCTGATCGCCGCCGGGGCCCCATGTCGGGCGACCCTCACCACCTCCTCCCGTCCCAGCCCAGAGTCCCCGATGTGAACCGCCGCAGTGACGCTCACCACCCGCCTCCCGCATGGACGGCAGCGCCATCCAGCCTCAGGAGTTCCGGCCCGAGCCGCCGCAGCTCGGCAATCCCGCCGACACCCAGAAGTTGCATGGTCCTCTCCATCTCTTCCGCCAGCATGCTGATCGCCAGCCGCACCCCCCGCTCTCCGGCTGCCGCCAGCCCATAAAGGTAAGCTCTGCCGACCATGGCGAGATCCGCGCCCAGAGCCAGCGCGATGACCGCGTCGGCGCCGGTGCGGATCCCGGAGTCCACCAGGATCGCAGCCGCCTCCCCCACCTCCCGCCGGGCGGCCACGAGCAGATCCAGCGGGTGGGGCGACCGGTCCAGCTGCCTCCCGCCGTGGTTGGAGAGGTAGACGCCCTCGCAGCCGGCTGCCAGGGCGCGGGTGACGTCACTCGGCCCCAGCGGCCCCTTGAGCAGGAGCGGACCCGCCCACAGTTCCCGTATCCGCTCCAGATGCTCCCACGAGAGGGCCGCCTCGAAGCTCTTGGTGATCTCCGCGATCCCGCCTGCAGAGGGGGATGTGGCGTCCGGGAAGTTGGCGAAGGCCAGCCCTGGACCACCCAGCAGACCCGTCCAGTAGCCGGGGTGGATGGCGATCCCCCAGAGGGCTTTCCAGCTGGGACTGGGCGGGATGGTGAGGCCGTTGCGCAGGTCGCGCAGCCGCTGGCCGGCCACCTGGGTGTCGACCGAGACCATCAGAGCCTGGCACCCCGCTCGTTCGGCCGCCCTCACCAGCCGCTCGGTAACCGGCCACTCGGAATTCACATACAGCTGGAACCAGAGCGGTCCCGTCGAGTTGGCGGCGATCTCCGCGAGGGAGGTGGTGGCCATGGTGGCGGCGGTGTAGGGAACTCCCGCGTCAGCGGCGGCGCGGGCTGCCCCGATCTCGCCGTCCCGGTGGATCAGCCGGGTGTACCCGGTGGGGGCGAGGCCCAGTGGAAGTGGCAGCTCTCGCCCGAGCAGCATCTGCTCGAGGCTGGGAGCGGAGGTCCCGGTCAGCACCCGGGGCTGGAAGCGGTATCTCCCGTACCGAGCCTGGTTGTCCCTGAGGGTCCGCTCCTGCTCGGCTCCCCCTTCCAGATAGTCGAAGACGGCCCGCGGCAGCCGCCGCCGGGCGGCCCGCCTGAGGCCCGAGACGGAGTGGAGGTTGCCGTACTTCCGGTGCGGTCTTCGCCTTCGGCCCCCCAAAAGATGGAGGACCTCCTCAGGGTTCACCGGGTGTCAGGGCCGCAGCCGACCCCCGGGGGACGAGCCCCCCGGGAGCGGCCGCGGCTTCTGCTCAGGACTGACCCCCGGAGGTGGACGGGGCGGGGCTCTCGGCGGGCCTCATCCGCTGGGAGGCGTAGTAGAGTCCCCCGCCGACGATGAGCCCGATGATCCAGGCGATGTCTCCACCCCCCAGCGCCTTGGCCACCGGCCCCTCGAAGAAGGAGGAGTTCATGAAGGGCAGCTCCACCACCACGGTGACGGCGTAGATGGCGATGGCCGGCCAGTTGACCCGGCCGTAGGGGCCGTCGACCTTGAAAATCCCCTCGATGTCGTACTTGCCGTGGCGGACGAGGTAGTAGTCGGTGAGGTTGATGGCGGTCCAGGGGACCAGGAAGTAGAGCAGGAAGAGGACGAAGTTGGTGAGGTTGGTGAGGAAGTTGGAGCTGGCCGCGATGGCGATCACGGTGGCCACGGCGGCCACGATCGTGGTCGCGATCACCCGGCCCTTGACCCCAGCGGCCAGCTTTCCCGATGGGGAGAGGCTGGTGAAGGCGGTGAGGAAGGCTCCGTACAGGTTCTCCAGGTTGGCCGCGAAGACCCCGAGCACGATCACGAGGAGGAAGAGCCACTTCACCTGCGGGAAGAGCCCTGAGAGGTAGTCGGGGGCGTTGCTGGAGATCTGGCTCTCGGCGACCACGGCAGCCACCGCGCCCACGATCATGATGAAGCAGGCACCCACCGCCGAGCCCAGATAGGTGAACCAGAAGGTTCGGGCGGAGCGGGTGGCCTTCGGCAGGTAGCGCGAGTAGTCGGAGACGTACGGGGCCCAGGTGATCTGCCAGGCGGCGAAGATGGAGGTCACGAGCAGGACGGTGCCCAGGGTGACGGTGGACTTGGCCGGGTGGGCGGGCATCATCCCCGCCAACTTCACCAGGAGAACCAGGAAGATCACGAAGGAGAGCACCGACACCACCCGGTCGTAGGCGTGAAACAGGTCATAGCCCACCCAGGTGATGAGCAGGACCAAGGCGTCGGCGGCCACGATCCCGACCGGGGTGGAGACGTGGAAGAGGCTCCCGATCGCCTGGCCCCCCAGGATCCCGGAGCTGACGAAGAAGCCGATGTACATCACAAGCACCACCACCACCGGGAGGGTGGCCCCGAACATCCCGAACTGGGCGCGGCTCTGGATCATCTGGGGGATCCCCATCTTGGGGCCCTGGATCGAGTGGTAAGCCATGAAGAGGCCGCCCAGGAGGTTGCCCACCAGGATGGTGATGATGGCCCAGGGCAGGTTGAGGCCCAGGACCACCGCCAACGCTCCCGTGGCCACGGCAGTGATCTGCACGTTGCTGGCGAACCACAGGGTGAAGAGAGTGTTGGGCCGGCCATGACGTTCACTCTCCGGGATGTAGTCGATGGAGCGCTGCTCCAGGCCGATTCCGCCCTGCCGTGGCGAGTCTGCCATGCCACTTCTCCTCCCTTCCGGCCGCGCTCGGGGTCCGGGTCCTACTGACCCGGCTCTGCCCCATGGCAGCGAACTGTAGCCAACGCGGGACCCACCGTCAAGGGCAAAAAGTCAAAAGTCAATGGCGCCGGACAGCGGGCGTCGTAGGATGCCCCCGTATGAAGGACCTCTCGGAGGTTACCTCGCGGGTCGCCCGGCGCACCTTGAGCTGGCCGCTGGGGCATTGGTACTGGGGCGACGCCATCTGCGTCGACGGCCTGCTGGCGGCCGGAGAAAACCTCCCGGAGGCTCGGGAGCGGGCGGCCCAACTGCTGCGCTTCTGGGTCGAGCGCGTGCCCCGCGGATACCACGACGCCCTGGGACCGGGGGCCGCCATCGCCTCCCTGGTCCAACAGGGGGAGCTTCCCCCAGCCGCCGCCGACCGCTTCCTGGAGTCGGTGGAGGCGCTGCCCCAGCTGTACCCGGGGGTGCCGGCGCTGGAGCCCCACCTTCCCCGGTTCCGGTTCGGACTCTGCATCGACGCCGTCTACCACCTCCCCCCCGCCCTGGCGGCGCTCGGACGGCTGCGCTCAGATGAGCGGCTGATGGACCGGGGCGCCCAGATGGCGCTTCTGATGTTGGAGCGGCTCCGCTTCCCCGGCGGGTTCGCCCACTGGTATGACGTCGCCGAGGACCGCAACAATGAGGTGGCGTGGAGCCGGGGGGCGGGCTGGGCGCTGCTCGGGCTTCTGGACACCGCCGCCCTCTGTGAGGATCGGGCGGTGCGGGACGACCTGATCTCGGCCGCAGCGGAGCTGGGCGCCGCCGTCTCGGATGGGGCTGGTCCGGATGGCTGGGGCCCGGTCCTGGGCCGCCCCGACCTTCCCCGGGAGAGCTCGGTCGCCGCCTTCTATCTGGCGGCCACGCGCCACCCTGCCTCGCCACTGCCGAACCGGCATGACCTCCACCGGCCGGCTTTGGATCAACTTCTGGGGGCCGTTGACGGGCAGGGTGTGATTCGGGGAGTGAGCGCGGACGTGCTGCCGAGCTGGGACCCGCCTTCGTACGAGTCCTTCGTCACCGAGCCATCGCCTTGGGGCCAGGGTGTGGCGCTCCGGGCGCTGGCGGCGCTCTCAGGAGGGCACTTCGTGCCCGGCCTGCCACCTGGGTCCGCCACGGCGGGTCAGGCGGGCCGGTCTCCCCGGAGGTAGGCGGCCGCTGCCTCCAGCACCGCCTGGTTCTCCTCGGGCAGACCGACCGTCACCCGCACCCCCTCGCCCGCGAAGCAGCGGACGCTCACGCCGGCGCCGGAGCAGGCGGAGGCGAATTCCGAAGACCGCTCCCCCAGAGGCAGCCAGAGGAAGTTGGCCCGGGAGGTCGGCACCTGGAAGCCCAGCTCCCGCAAGCTTGTCGCCAGCCGGTCGCGCTCCGCCACCAGCAGCCCGGCGCGGCGGCTCAGCTCCGCCTCCAGGTCCAGGGCGGCGAGGGCGCCGGCCTGGGCGGGAGCGGTCAAGGTGAAGGGGATGGCCACCGCCTCCAGGGTGGCCACGACCTCGGGGTGGGCGGCGCACCAGCCCACCCGCATCCCCGCCAGCGCAAAGGCCTTGGAGAACGTGCGCAACACCACCAGATTGGGGAGCTCCGAGCGCAGCTGGAGGGCCCGCGAGGCGGCCTCCGGGTCACCGAACTCGCAATACGCCTGGTCCAGGACCAGGAGGCAGGTCGGGGGGAGGCCGCGGGCGAAGGCCTCCACCTCAGTGGGGTCCAGACTGGTGCCGGTCGGATTGTTGGGGTCGGCGAGGAGAACGACCCGGGTCTCGGCAGAGACCGCCCGCAAGAGTCCCGCAAGGTCGATCCGGTGGTCTACGAGCGGGACCGGCACCGGCCTCGCCCCGCTGCTGCCCACCAGGATTGGGTAGGCTTCATAGGAGCGCCACCCGTAGACCACCGAGGCGCCGGGCCCGGCGTAGGCCAGCAGCAGGTCGCGAAGCAGCTCCAGCGACCCGCCGGCCACCCCCACCTCCCCGGGATGAAGTGAGTGCCTCTCGGCCAGCCGGAGGACCAGCTCCTCGCCCGGTGGCGGGTAGCGGTTGGCGGTCGCGCAGGCGGCGGCCATCGCCGCCACCATCTCCTCCGGGAGCGCGAACGGGGACTCGTTGGAGCTGAGCTTGTAGCCGGCGCGGCCATCCACCTGACCCGCCGGCGTCCCCGGGACGTAGCGTGGCAGCCGGGAGATCTCCTTCCGTGGGGAAGGCGGGGATTCCCCCTTCATTCCTCCACCCCCAGCACCTTGCCCGGGTTGAGGATGCCGAGCGGGTCGAGGGTGGCCTTCAGCTGGCGCATCAGCCCCACGCCGGTGGGGTGCTCCTGGAGGAGGAACGGGGCCTTGCCGATCCCGACGCCGTGCTCGCCGGTGCAGGTCCCGCCCATCCGCAGCGCCCGCTGCACCATCCGGGAATGGAGCGCGTCTGCCTCCTTGAGCTGCTCCACCTCCCCCTCCTCGAGGACGAAGGAGAGGTGGAAGTTGCCGTCGCCGACGTGGCCCACGATGGGGGCCAGCACCCGGCTCCCCTCCAGTTCCGCCTTGGTCTCCAGGAGGCAGTCGGCCAGCCGGGAGATGGGCACGCAGACGTCGGTGGACCACGTCCTCGCGTGGGGACGAAGTGCCTTCGCCGCGTACAGCGCGTGATGGCGCCTCTCCCAGAGCTGGCTTCGCTCCTCCGGGGTGGCTTTCTCCTCCAGCCGGCCGCCCCGGGCCCCCACCACCTGTGCCACCTCGCGGACCTGCTCGGCCACCGCCCCCTTGGCACCATGGAACTCCAGCAGCAGGGTGGGCGTGACCGGGCTATCCGTCCCTTGGTAGCGATTGATGGCGTCCACCATCACCTCGTCCAGGAGCTCGATGCGGGCGACCGGGATGCCCAGCTGGATGACCTCGATGACCGCCGTGACGGCCGAGCGCAGGTCGGGCATCGGGCAGACCGCCGCGGCGACGGCCTCCGGCAGGGGCTGCACCCGCAGGGTCACCTCGACGACCACCCCCAGGGTGCCCTCTGACCCGGTGAAGAGGTGGGTCAGGTCGTAGCCGGCGCTGGACTTGCGGGCCCGGCCGCCCGTGGTCACCACCTCCCCACTGGCCAGCACCACCTTGAGTCCCAAAACGTTGCTGGCCATGGTCCCGTAGCGGACCGCCATGGTGCCGCTGGCTCGGGTGGCCACCATCCCTCCCAGGGTTGGGTCGGAACCGGGGT
The DNA here is from genome assembly GCA_021816695.1 of bacterium. Taxonomy (GTDB): domain Bacteria; phylum Chloroflexota; class Dormibacteria; order Aeolococcales; family Bog-877; genus JAJYXT01. The sequence goes on from JAKAXE010000010.1 coordinate 21,507, forward strand.
CCACGGGGAAGAAGAGGCCCAGCGGCCCCAGCTCCGAGTTGAGCTGGCTGAGGGTCACCCCGGCCTCCACGGTCACGTCCAGATCCTCCTGTCCCACCCGCAGCACCCGGTTCATCCCGCTGAGATCGAGGCTGACCCCTCCGCGGGTGGGTATGGCCCCGCCCTCAAGCCCGGTCCCTGCCCCGAAGGGGATCACGGGACTGAGGTGCCGACGGCAAACCTCGAGCACCGCCTGCACGTCCTCCACGCTCTGGCACCGCACGACCGCCCAGGGGGCTCCTGCCTCATGGTGAGACTCGTCCCGGCTATGGCCCTCCAGGTCCGACGGGCTCTGGCTGAGACGCCCGCCCACTCGCTCGGCGAGTTCGGAGATCAGCTCTCCGGGTACCTCACTCGCCTGCGGCACGGGCCGCCATCCTGGCCCCGTTGGGGGCCGGCTCCGGTCCCAACATGGGGGCGACCCGCTCCACCGTCCACTCCAGAAGATCCCGGGCCATTCGCGCCGCCGCTGCTCCGTCCCGGTGGGCGCAGGCCTCGAAGAAGGCGGTCTGGTGCTGGAAGTCATCGTGGGCGTTCATCCCCTGGGCCAGGGCCAGCCGGAAGTAGCGCTCTGCCTGGCGTCGGTAAGAACGGATCTCCTGAAGGAGCCGCGGGTGCAGCGCGGCCTCATAGCAGATCTCGTGCATGGACCACTCCGTGTCCAGGTACTGGGGGAGGGTGCGGAGGTCGTCGTGATCGAGGGTACCGAGCTTGCTGACCAGCCCGCGCATCCGCTCGATCTCCATATCGGTCAGCCGCGGGGCGCCGCGGCCGGCGGCCACGCTCTCCAATCCCACCCGTACCGCGTAGATGTCCAGGAGATCGTCCACGGACAGCGGCGCCACGGTGGATCCCTTGCCGCGCTGGTGCACGACGAGACCCTCCGCCCGGAGCCGTTCCACGGCAACCCTCACCGGGGTCGTGCTCACACCCAGCTGGGCGGCCAGGTCGTTCAGCCGCAGCGGCGATCCCGGGGGGAGCTGGCGGAGGATCAGCCGGCGCAGATGGGAATACACGGCGTCGGTGACCGAAGAGACCTCCAGCTGGGCGGCATGCCGTCCGGAACCTGCTGCGTTGCCCTGGGTCATGGCGCCTCCCCGTGCGGCCCTGCGGCGGTCACCGCCCGACGCCGAGACTCTACATCAGAAGGGGAGACGCGTCAAGAACAAAAAGTCAAAGATCCCGCCGTCCAGCGAAGACCCTCCGGGAGTTGCGGAGCTGACCGGCCGGATGTGGCTATGGGGATCTTAGGGACCCGCGCCGGGACCCGGCCGGCTGCCCGTCCCGGCCCACCTTCCCGGACCTTGCCGGCGACCCGGGCGGAGGGGCCACCTTGCGGAGTTGGCTCCGCTATCATGCCGACCGTGCCCAGTCGAACGTTTCCCAAAGCCGCGCTGGCGGCCGCGGCGACCGCGGGACTCCTCCTGGCAAGTGGGCTGCTCAGCGTCCAAGACGTCCTGGCTGGCCCGCCGGCCGGTGGCGGTCTGCGCGACACCACCCCGGGGCAGCTGGCCTACCAGGTGGGCCCGGGGGTTAGTCAGCTGCTGGTCACGGTGGTGGGGGGCATCGGCGGATCGACGACGGACTCCATCCTGGGGTCCGTCGAAACCACGCCCGGAGGCCCGGCCGGCGAGGTTCAGGGCCTGCTGGCCGTGACCCCGGGCGAGACCCTCTACCTGGAAGTCGGAGCCAACGGCGCCTCCTCGCCGGGCGTGTCCGCCCAGGGCGGCGGGGGCGCTGGGGGGCCGACTTACATTCCGAGCGCCGGGTACGCCGGCTTCACCGCCTCCGGGGGAGCTGCGGGCGGTGGCGCCAGCGACATCCAGCTTTGCGCGGCGGCCAGCTGCAACCCGGCTAACTTCGGCACCAGCAGCGACCCCCGTCTGGTGGTCGCAGGAGGCGGCGGGGGAGCCGGCGATCTCAATTCAGATGCCGGAGGGTTCGGCGGGCGCGGTGGGAACCCGGCCTACCCCGGCAGCGGCGGTCTCTCCGAGCTCGGGTACACCACCATGGGTGGCCCGGGGAGCGCTGGCAGCGCTTCGATTGGGGGCCACGGTGGGCTCGGGGGGCAGGGTTTCGGAGGGTCGAACAACGGCAATCCCGGCACCGCGGGCGGAGCGACCTCCGGCGGGGCGGGAGGGGCTGGCTCGACCGCGGGCGGCGCTGGAGGCGGCGGAGGAGGTGGCGGCTTCTACGCCGGGGGCGGTGGCGGGGGCGGGGGCTTCGGCAACGGCGGGACCGGGGGCTGGGGGGCCGGCGGTGGCGGCGGGGGTGGCGAGAGCTACGCCGGGCCGCAGCTGTCGCAGGTGACCTTCGGCAACTTCACCAGCGGCACCCCGTTCATCCAGATCCAGTACCCCAGCGTGACCTCTCTGGCGGTGCAGCCGGCCACCTCCGGACCATCCGGTTCTGCGGTGACGGTAACTGCCACCGTCTCGTCCGTCGATGGGGGCACACCCACCGGCTCGGTCGTGGTCACCGTGGGCGGGGGATCCTCCTGTACGGCAGTGCTCAGCCAGGGGCGTGGCAGTTGCGCCCTCACCCTGCCGGCTGCCGGAGCGACCGAGTTCACCGCCGCCTACTCCGGGGATACGACCTACGCGGCCAGCACGACGACCCTGGCGTACCAGGTGACGGTGCCGGTTCCAGCGGCTGGGGCTGCGCTTCCCCTGGCCCCCTCTTCCTTGTTGGTTCTCCTGGGCGGGATGCTGCTGGTGAGCACGTACTGGCCCGGCCGGCGCCGCGTGGGCTGACCGCCGCGGCCGTCCTGGCCGGTTCGGCGACCGTCTCTCCCCCAACGTTCAAGATCTTCCCGCCCCGCGGAGACCGGCAGCCGGGGGCCGAATTGGACCTCCACTGAGCCAATGCTGGCATCTGCAACCGCTCAACCCCTCTTCGTGCCGGTCCGGGCTTCCTAATCGGCCCCGGGACCGCCAGGCGCCCAGATCCCACCCGCCTGCGCCCATCCCGCGCCGCGTTGTGAGGGGGACCGGGTCAGGAATCCGGCAACCCGCGGGAGCCCTGACGCCCACGCAGGGCCGCTGCCGCTTCACCGGCCTCGTCCCAGGGGACAGCGCCGTGCGAGGCGAGAATGCTGTGCTCGTGCCCCTTGCCGGCTAGCAGCACGGTGTCACCGGGGAGGGCTCGCTCCACAGCCAGCCGCACGGCCCGGGCACGGTCCACCTCGCGATGGAGGTTGTGGTCGAAGCTGGCACCCGCCTCGACCGCCCCCCGGCAGATCTCGGCGATGATCGCCTCCGGATCCTCATCCCTGGGGTCCTCGCTGGTCACCACCAGCTGGTCGGCCAGGCGAGCGGCGATCCGCCCCATCTCCGCCCGCTTCTCCAAGTCCCGCTCCCCGGCCGAGCCGAACACCACCCAGAGCCTGCCGGGGGTGGCGGCGCGCAGCTCCGAGAGGGCGAGGGTGAGGGCGGCTGGGGTGTGGGCGTAGTCCACCACCACCTCGAAGGGCTGTCCCAGCCTCACCCTCTGCATCCGGCCGGGAACACTATCCAGCGCTGCGAGGCCGGCGGCCAACTCCGGGAGCGGGTGGCCCATCAGCAGCCCCGCGGCCAGGGCGGCCAGGGAGTTGCCCACGTTCCATCTGCCCGGGAGCTGGAGTGCCACATCAGCCGTCCCCTGGGGGGTGATCGCGGTGTAGGCCCAGCCGCCATCCCTGGGCAGCATCCTGGTGGCGTACACGTCGGCCTCCGGGTCGCCTTTGGCGCTGTAGGTGAGAAGCGGCCCCGCCCAGCGCTGGCGCAGCTGCGGGAAGGCCCGACGGTCGTCCAGGTTGAGAACGGCGAAGCCCCCTACCGAACCGGAGAGGGTGAGGAGCCTCGCCTTGGCCTCCAGGTAGGCCTCCCAGCTGCCGTGGAAGTCGAGATGGTCGTGGGTCACGTTGGTGAAGACCGCCCCCTGGAAGCGCACTTCGTCCACCCGATGAAGGGCGAGGGCGTGGGAGGTGACCTCCAGGGCCACCGCCCGGCAACCCGCGTCCAGCATCCTGCTCAGAAGGCCCTGCACGTCCGGAGCCTCCAGGGTGGTCTGCCGGGTGAGGTTGGGCTCCACCAGCTCTCCCATCCGGAAGTCCACCGTGGTGAGAGAGCCGACATTCCCCAAAGGGGGGGTGAGCGCCGCGCGGAGGAGGATCGAGGTGGTGGTCTTCCCGTCGGTGCCGGTCACCCCGATCACCGGGAGCCGGTGCGAAGGGTGCCCTGCCAATGCCGCCGCCATCTGCCCCAGTGCTACCCGGGTGTCCCTCACGACTACCTGCTGGCTGGAGTCCAGCCCCGGGATTAGGTGCTCACCGACCACCGCCACCGCTCCCTGCTGAAGGGCCGCCCGGGCGAACTCGTGCCCGTCCGTGTGCGTCCCCGGGATGGCGAAGAACACCCGCCCGGGGCAGGCTCGGCGGGAGTCGTAGACGGCCTCCTGCACCTCCGGGTCGGTGGCGGGGGGAGGCCCGAAGGGGAGCTTCAGCTCCGACCAGCGCATGGCCCAAGGTTAGTGCCACACCTCTTCCTGGGTCGGGATCACAATAGGGGTGTGAGGGCGATGGAGCTGAGCCACCCGGGGGCGTCCGAGACCTCGCCTCTGCGCCTCGTGAGCCGTCCCGATCCGGTCCCCGGGGACGGAGAGGTCCTCATCGAGGTTCTGGCCTGCGCCGTCTGCCGCACCGATCTGCAGATCGTCGAGGGCGACCTGGAGGCGCACCAGCTTCCCCTCGTCCCCGGGCACCAGGTGGTCGGCCGGGTTATGGCGGCCGGGCCCGGCGCGGCGCCCCTCGGGCAGGATGAGCTGGTGGGAGTGGGCTGGCTGGCCCGCACCTGCGGGGTCTGCGACATGTGCCGGAGGGGGCGGGAGAACCTCTGCCGACGCGCCGAGTTCACCGGGTGGGACCGGGATGGTGGGTACGCCACCCACATGGTGGCCAGCCGGGAGTACTGCTACCCGATCCCCAAGGGGCTATCGGCGGTGGACGCCGCCCCCCTTCTCTGCGGCGGCATCATCGGCTACCGCTCTTTCAAGCTGGCCGAGGTCGGTCCGGGCGACCGGCTGGGCCTGTACGGCTTCGGCGCCTCTGCGCTCCTGGTGGCCCAGGTGGCGATACACCAGGGATGCCAGGTGTACGTGGTTACGAGGGGAACTGCCGCCCAGGAACGGGCCCGTGCCGCCGGAGCCACCTGGGTCGGCGCTCCCGGCCAGCCGCCGCCCGAGCCGTTGCAGGCGGCGATCACCTTCGCTCCGGCGGGGGCGGTGGCGGTGGAGGCGCTCCGGGCGCTGGACCGGGCCGGGACCTTGGTGATCAACGCGATCCACCTAGACCACGTTCCCGAGTTCGAATACCAGCACCTCTACTGGGAGCGCAGGGTCCAGAGCGCTGCCAACTTCACCCGCCAGGACAGTACCGAGCTCCTCCACCTGGCAAGCGAGATCCCGATCCGCACCCAGCACGAGGAGTTCCCGCTGGAGGAGGCGAATCAGGCGCTCCTCAAGCTGAAGACCGACGGGGTCAAGGGGGCCGCGGTCCTCATCCCCTGATCAACCCTGGGCGGCGAACTCCTCACGAAGTCGCAGGACCGCCTCCCGCGCCGCACCGGTGATCTCCAGCGCCAGCCGGCGGTCCAGCTCCAGCGCCGCGGTGGTGCGCAGCCCCCTCAGCCGGGCCTCGAGCTCGGCGAGCGCGGTGGCGATCTCCTCCGGGCTGGCCAGCGCCGCCTGCCGGGCCTGCGATTCACCCTCGTGCCGCCTCTGTGCTCTCTGGAAGGTGCCAAATGCGTGACGGTCGTGGTCCGCTGCGAGCAGCAACCTGGCCGCGCTGTGGCCGGACCGGGCGATCTCCTTAGGGGCCTCGTGCATCCGGCAGAGGCCGTCCAGGGCGGCGGCGAGCGCCCCGGTGATCGCGGCCGCGGCGGCTCCGCCCGCCGGGTCTCGGGGAGAGAGCAGTCGGGCCACCGCCTCCAGCAGCGACCAGGAGGCAACGGGCCCGGGGCTGAGCTGGGCCAGCTCGGTCAGGGAGAGCAGGGCACAGATGGAGGTCACCCGCCCGATGCCGCCCGGTACCGGGGTCACGCGGGCGGCACGGGCGGCCGCCTCCGGGCCCACGTCCCCGCGCAGGGCCCCGTCCACCATCGAGGTGCCCACGTCCAGAACCGTTGACCCGGGGCGCACCACCAGCGCGGGGATGATCCCTGCGATGCCCACGGCCGATATCAGCACCTGGTAGGAGGGCAGGGGGTCCATCTTGTCCACGTCGTGCTGCACCACCGTGACCTGGGCGCCGGCCGCCAGGAGCCGCTGGGCGATCGGGCGGCCACCGGTGGGACCGTGCCCGATCAGGAGCACCGCGGTCTCTTTGAGGTCGTATTCCAGGTGGCGGAGGGTCGCCAGGCAGGCCTCGGCCACCGGAGTGCCCCGGCGAAGCCCCGCGGCGGCGGCCGCCTGGGCTGCCGGGGTCACCGCCTCGACGTCCTTGCTGGCGGGGAGGTGGGCCTCCACCGTTCCCGGGTCCAGCGAGCTGACCGGCTGCACCACCACCACCCCGTCCACGGTGGGGTCGAGGACCAGCTCATCGAGGAGCAGGAGGGTCGCCTCGGGACGGCCCCGCGGCGCCTGCCGGTGGTCCACTTCGATACCCGCCTCCCGCGACTCCCGCTCCAAGGAGCGGGCGAACGACCCGCCGGCGACGTTGCCCTCCTCCACTAGCACCCCCAGCCGGAAGGGGCGCCGCCGAGTTCGGGAACGCTCCCCCAGCTCGGCGCGGAGCTCCTCCCCAAGGGCCGAGAGGTCGTACCTGGGCATCAGGATGGGGAGCCCGGCCGGCTCTCCGCGGCGGGGCGGGTCCGATCCGTCGGAGGCACTCCGGTCGGCAGGGGGACAGGCAGGTGAAGCGGTTCTCGGTAGTCGATTGAGGGAACGTACCAGGGGTCGCAGGCCCGGCGCAGCATCCCCACCTCCGCACCGGTGCAGCCGCACCCTAAGATGGCCCCATGCCCGATGACTGTGTCTTCTGCCGGATCGTGAATGGTGAGCTGCCCGCCAATGTCGTGCTGCGGGAGGAGGGCATCATCGCCTTCCTGGACATCCACCCCGCCGCCTCCACCCACGCCCTGGTCGTGCCCGAGCGGCACATCGACGACCTGCGTCAGATGGATGACGCCGAGCTCTGGCTGCGTCTGACCCGGGCCGCCCACAAGGTGGCCGAGGAGCTGGGCCACGCCGACGGGTACCGCTTCTACGTCAGCGTGGGCGCGGGCGGCGGCCAGACGGTTCCCCACCTCCACGTCCACGTGCTGGCTGGGGAGATGCGCCGGCTGCCCGCCTGATCTCCGGCGAGTTATCCTTGTTCCCAGGTCGGATTTCCGTCCGGGGTGCCAAGTCGGCTGGGAGCGACAGATGACCATCAACTCACGCGACCTATTGGAGCAGGCCCGCAGCGAGGTGCCCGAGGTCGACTGTCCCTGGCTGCGTGAGGCCATGGAGCGCGACCCCCGGCACGTCGTCCTGGATGTTCGGGAGCCGGAGGAGGTGGCCCAGGGGCTGATCCCCTCTGCCATCCACATCCCTCGCGGCTACCTCGAGCTCCAGGTGGAGGCGGCGATCCCGGACCGCTCGCGGCCGGTCACTATCTATTGCGCCGCCGGGGTGCGCTCGCTGCTGGCTGGGCGCACCATGAGGCAGATGGGCTACACCGATGTTCGCTCCCTCAAAGGGGGGTTCGGCTCCTGGAAGGACCGCGGCTTTCCCTACCGGGTTCCCCGGGCGCTGACGCCGGAGCAGCGGGAGCGCTACAGCCGCCACTTCCTCCTCTCCGAGGTGGGCGAGGCGGGGCAGGCCCGGCTTCTGGACGCCAAGGTCCTGATCATCGGGGCCGGAGGCCTGGGCGCCCCGGTCGCCTACTACCTGGCCGCGGCCGGTGTGGGGACCCTGGGGCTGGTGGACTTCGACAAGGTGGAGCGCAGCAATCTGCAGCGCCAGATCATCCACACCGAGGACCGGCTGGGGATGCTGAAGACCAGGTCGGCGGCCGTGGCCCTCACAGCCCTCAACCCCGAGGTCAAGGTGGTGGAGCACAACCTGCATCTGGATAGCTCCAACGCCGAGGAGGTCCTGGCCGGCTACGACGTGATCGTCAACGGCTGCGACAACTTCCCCACCCGCTACCTGGTCAACGACGTGGCGGTGTTTCTGGGGAAGCCGCTGGTGGACGGTGGGATCTTCCGGTTCGAGGGGCAGGTCACGACTATGGTCCCCGGAGCCTCGCCCTGCTACCGCTGCCGCTACCCTGCGCCGCCCCCTCCCGAGGAGGCGCCCTCCTGCGCTGAGGCCGGGGTCCTCGGGGTTCTCCCGGGGCTGGTCGGGCTGGTGCAGGCGACCGAGGTGGTGAAGCTGATCCTGGGGATCGGGGATGTGCTCAGCGGGCGGCTGCTGCACGTGGACGCGCTGGCCATGGAGTTCCGGGAGTTCCGGATCCGCAAGGACCCCAACTGCCCGGTGTGTGGCGAGCGGCCGACCATCACCGCGCCCATCGACTACGAGGGGTTCTGCCTCAACCCCAACCTCTCCGCGGTGGCGGTTTGAAGGGGCCGGCTCAGGTGCTTGGTTCGGTGCCGTGGCGCCGGGGTACGATGGGGTGGTGAAGCAAGGATCGGTTGCGCTCGAGGATCTGATCACCGCGGTGGAGACCGCCCGGGACAAGGTGATGGCCGACGAGGTCAAGTCCCTGGTGAAGTTCGGCATTCCCAAGGCCATGGCCCAGCAGATGGTGGCGGCACGCTTCCAGCAGCGGGTCGGTGGCGAGGAGGGAGAGAGCGGCGAGACGGAACCAGCCGTCTGGCCTGACATGAGCTGACCGCGGCCTTTGGGGAGACATCCGGGGGACTGATCCCGTGTGTCCCTCCGCCGTCGGTCGGCCCCCTACTACCTCCCGCTCCAGTTCCAACCTCTGTCGGCGTACCTCAGCCGGGGGCTGTCGCCCGCTCGATGGGCTGAGGAGCAGTTCGCCCTCACGGTGCGGACGGGGAGCGGGCGCGACGCCGCGCTGGCGGGGCGGGAGCTGGAGGTGCTCTCGGCGCTGGATCGCCTGCCCCTTCAGGTGAAGGACGTGATGCGCGGACTGATCGACCAGCTCCAGCTCGACCGGGGTGACGGCTTCCCCGCCGGGACTCTTGCCACCTGGCACCACGGCGTCCTTAGGGTCAACGTGGACTGGCCCGACCTCGATCCCGTGGTCCAACTCAGCCAGCGCCCGACTCTGCGCCGCCGGTTCCTCCTCTCGACCCTGGTGCACGAATGTGGCCATGCCCTGGTCGAGGACCCGAGAGGGGGAGTCTCCCTGCGCGACTACGTTCGGCTGGTGGCCGCAGGCGGCTGGCTTCCCCGCCCGACCGAGGACCGCTGGCCCTACCTCGCCGGCAACGGGTCTTTGGATCAGCTCGAGAGGCACTACCTGGAGCGCCTCCGAGCGCTCGACCCCAGGTGGGACCCAGAGCTGGCGGTGATGGACCCAAGACAGCCGGGGCCAGCCGCGCTGGACTGGCAGCTGGGTTCGCCGGACTCGGGCTTGCCGGCAGCCGTCGGCCAGTCGTTGAGATTGCAGCCGGCGTCCAGGATCGCGCTCTCGATCGTGGCGGAGAGGCGGGGCGCCGCCGGCCTTGCCGAGCGCTCGCGGCTGACCGTGGATGAGCTGAGAGGCACCCTGGGCCGGCATCCTTCTGTAAGCCCCTACGCGGAGGGCGAGCCGTGCGAGACCCTGGCCGAGATCTTCCGCTGCCTCCAGCTGGAGCATCCGGCCCGTGTCCTACCGGCCCTGGAGGAGGGCTGGCGGGTGCTCGTCTCGCCCTGGCGAGAGGCTGAGCTCGAGATGGGGCCACGGGTGGCGGCGTTGCCCTGGTCGGGAGAGCGCTTGGTGTCCCAGGGCCGGAGCCGGGCATGAGAGCGGCCTACCGGCTCACCGACCCGCGCACCGGTATGGCGGTCTTGGTCGCCTGGCCGGGCGTGAGCATCACCGGCGATCTCGCCCTGGCCGGAAGTATCGAACCCTACCTGGGGGACACCCCTGTCGTGGCCGTGGGGACCAGTCGCGATCCGCACACGGGCGCGAGGGGGACACGGGTCTGGGCGCCGGAGCACGGTTCGTGGGAGTGGCTCCGGACCGCCCTGGGGCAGGCCGCCGAGGAGCTCGGCCTGGTGATGCTGGTAGACATCCCGTGAACCTCGCCCGCGACGGCTTGCCTTGCCTTTCGCCGGGGAATATCCTTCGGGCTTCGACCCTGAGGGTTGGCACGGGTGCAGGTGGGGGCCCTGGCTTGGTGCGTGGTCTGACAGCGTTGCGGCGGCTCGCGCTGGTGCCGCTGGTGGCCTGGCTGGCCGCCGGCTGCGGCGCCGCGCCCTCGGTGCCGATCCCCTCGGTCAGCCCGTCTCCTGCGGCGTCCCCCACCACCATCGCCCCGGGGGTTCAGGTGCCGACGACCGAGGTCCAGATCCCGACCTACACGGTGTCGACCAGCCACCCACTGCCGTCCGGGGTGTCGGCGGCCACGGTGGCTCAGGACGTCGTCATCGACAACCTGATCGAGAACGTGGCCATTGAGCGCGGGGATACCGCTCTCCTCACGTACGCGGACTGTGGCAATTGGTTGGCGGCGGTCACACAGGAAATACAGACAAATACGGGGCGCGGGATTCACGTCGCCAGGGTGAGTGACGCAGTCACCTCGATGGCAGTTGGAACCAAAGTTGACCCAGCAGCTCCGTCGTTGACGATCGCCATCGTCATAACCGGCACGGAGACCGAGTCGTCAAATTCCGCATCAGGATCCGCCACGAAGTCAACTCCATTCGCGGTCATCCGTTGGGTGGTCTGGAATACGGCATTGGACAGGTATCTGACGTGCGATACAGGGTCGTCCTAGCCGCCTTCGCGTTGGCCATGTTCGGGGTGGGCTTTGCCGCTGAGCCGGTGCTCGCTACGTACCCCGGCCCGGGCCCTACCGTGGGTTGCTCTGGCAGCGCCGGAGGGGTCTCTTTCGGCGGCACCTGCGTTGCGGTCCAAGGCCCGTCCGCTCCGACCAAGCCAGCGAGGGACCACCCATGGATCCTCTTCGCCCCGGTCGCCGTGCCCACTTGCACCCCGTACTCGGTCACCCAGTGGGCCACGGGGACGTCCAGGGACGGGTGGACCTGGGATGGGAGCTTCTGGACCCAGGCCGGGCAGCGCGTCCCCATCCTTTACTCCACCCCGATCCAGGACAACGGCTGGGACTGGAGCGTGTCCTGCGGCAACCCGGGCGTGATCCGCTACACCGGAGTCGCGAGCAAGCCCCGAAGTCCAAGTCCCTGCCCACCCGGAGTCAAGCCAGCTAGCTGCACACCGGGGCTCGACCCCACGGGCTTCATGGCCGCTGTGGGGAAGGACCTCCCATCAGAGACCCTGACCGCGAGCCCACCACCGCCAGGGGTCGTGGGGGTTCCGGTGACTGTGGTCATCTACCCCACGCCGTCGATCCAGTACGCCACCATCAACACGTCCGCGCCCGACCTGGGTGATGGCGACCCGGGCGAGCTTCTTCATGTGGTCTGGGTGGTGCAGGCGAACCCGGAAGCAACCACCTGGTTCTGGCCGGACGGGACGTCCGGCATCCAGCTCCCCTGGATCCCCCAGGTGGCCGAAGCTCACGGCGCCATCCGGGCGGTCGTGACCTACGCGGTCACGGCGTCCGGGTTCTGGTCGGATGGGGTGGCAGTCCATCCTCTGGCCAGCGTCCGAGTGGGCACCCTAACGGTCCAGGCGTCGCTCCCCTACCCGGTCCAGCAGGTCCAGGCCGACCTCGGGTAGGCCCCAGCAGGTCGGATAGACTTGTCTGCTGACTCCGGGCCGCCTAGCTCAGCCGGTTAGAGCGCACGGTTCACATCCGTGAGGTCGAGGGTTCGAGTCCCCCGGCGGCCACCAAGTCGGTGTGCCAGACCATTTGGCATGCTCGCTCTGTGAGAACGACCCTCGATCTGGATGACGAACTCCTGGCCTCGCTCATGGCGCGCCTCCCCGGCGCATCGAAGACCGAAGCCATTCAGCGGGCTGTGCGGTTCTACCTGACGCATGACGCCGTCGATCAACTCCGGCAAGTCGCTGGATCGATGGAGATCGACGACGTCTCGGGAAGACTGCGTGCGGCTGACCGCAAAGCGTGACGGTTCTGGTCGACACCCCCGTTTGGATTGATTACCTGCGGCGAGGCAGAGCATCCGAGGCTGGTCGACTCGACGACCTTCTGGTTGCCGGGGAAGTCATGGTGTGCCGCGCCGTCGTGGCGGAGCTGCTCGACGGCGCCCGTCCTGCTGACAGAGCGCATCTCTGGATAGTGTTGACCGGCCTGCCGTGGGCGGACCTGGGTCCCGTCCAATCGCAGAGCGTCGGTGCCACGGCGGCGCGCTTGCGTGAGCTTGGCCAGGACGTCGCTCTGGCCGACATCGAAATTGCCGTGGCCGCAGTTGACTCTGCGTCCAGACTTTGGACTCGCGACTCTGACTTCCAGCGAGTCCACGACGCGCTGCCAGAGCTTCGGTTCTTCGATCCTCGATCTCGCTCATGGTGAACCACGGCGACGAACCTCCGCATTGTCCGCCGCAGCGATGAACCTCAAGCCGGCGGGCCGTCTGTTCAAGGCAAGGGATGCCCTGCCCGCTGAACCAGGTCCTAACTGATCGCCCCATCTTGGCAGGCGTCGTGGGGGCTGGGTCCCCACGCTTGCAGCCGACGGGCCGGGCCTACTGAATGGTCCGCCTGTTACGCGCTGGCTCCAGGGCCGGGTGTGGAAGCGCCCTCCCCGGGAGACCACACGTGCGGGGTGGTGCTGGTCACCGCGACCATCCCCAGCCTCTCCAGGATCGGGCGGCTGTCGGGTGAGGCGTCGACCTGGAGGTAGGTGTACCCGGCGGCCACCGCCAGCCGCGCCCGTGCTGCCACCAGGGCCCTGTAGATGCCGTGGCGGCGCCATCCGGCCAGCGTCGAACCGCCCCAGAGTCCGGCGAACTCCGTCCGCGGGTTGAACTCCAGCCAGGCGGCCGAGACCACCTCGTCCCCCCAGGTGGCCAGGAGGATCTTCAACCTATCGGGGTCAGCTCGCTTGCGGGACAGCAGGTCATCGGCGAGCCAGCTGCGGTCCTCGCCCCATACCGCGGACTCCATGGCGGCAATGCGCCTCAGGTCAGGCTCCTCCTCCGCCTCGCGCAGCTCAACCCCCGCCGGAGGCAACGATTCGGCTGCGGCCATCCGCTCGGCCAGCCCGATCATCACCGTCTCCTGCTCCTGGGGAAGGAATCCGGCTGCCGCGAGCCGGACCGGCAGGTCCGTGGGGAGGTCGTGACCCCGAAGCTTCCACTCCACCGCCTCGCCCCGAGCGGCGAAGAAGTCGCGCTGCCTTCCGATCAGCGCGTCCACCTGATCGCCGCTCAGCCCCAGCTCTCGCGGCGCGCTGATGAACCCCTCCTTCCTGCCCACGACCCGCACGATTGGTCCGTCCGCCTCGGCGCGGACTCCTGGCGGGAGCCCTTGGTGCTCCATGGGGCGGACCTGGAGGTCATAGGCTGCCAGCAGCTGGGCGCGGTCGAGCACCCGGGCAGTCTAGCCGCCGCTCCTGCACCGGGCTCAGCCCGGCAGCGGTGCGGGACACATGCGTTGCCGGCGCGCCCCGGGCCCTCCCCAGTGCGGTCTCCTGGCCTGTCCCAGCTGCGGCGGCCCGATCCCCAGGCGAGCTGATCCGAGAGCCCAGCGCGGCGCGCGCACACCAGGCCCCGTCGAGGTGCGATCCTTTATCTCCCATGCGCAACCCCGGCAGCCGCGAGCTGCGCCGCCGTCAGGCCCGGCTGGAGACCCAGCAACGCACCATGGTGCGGGAGCGCGCCCAGGTGCCCAAGCGCAGTGAGGTGATGCAGCGGGGCGGGATGCTGGAGGGGTTCGCCCCTTCCCTCGTCACCCGGGTGGCACTTCTGTCGCTCCTGCTGAGCGTGGTGCTGATCGCCTTAGCGGTGCTGGGGCTGCTCGTGGAGCTGGGGCAGAAGGACCTCTTCCTGGGGGTGGTGGTGGTGGTGATCGCGGTCCTGATCTCCGGGATCACCATGTCGGTCACCGCCCCGGCCTGGCTCACCGCCCGGGGCGATCGCAAGGCTCAGGCGCGGAGCATCCAGGGGCAGCTGGTGGGTGCAAGCCGGATCTCACCCACCCCCACGCTGGCCACCCTGGCCATCAACGTCGGCCGCAACGTCGAGCAGTTCCGGGTCCGACCGGACTTCTTCGAGCGGGTGAAGTCCGGCGCCACCGTGGTGGGGATCACCGTCACCCCCGGTCTGAACTACGTGCAGAGCCTCACCGTGATCCGCCGCGACCGGCTGGCGGTCATGAAGGAGCCACCGGTCTCCAGAGCGATGAAGGTGGCCGTCTGGCTTCCCCTCATCTCTCTCGGCTCCCTCGCTTTGGGGATGGCCCTGGGTTGTCTCATCGGCGCCCTGCTTCCGCTGGGCAACACTGCCGTCCATCCCCTGGTGACCCTGTTGCTGGCCGCGGTCCTGGCGGGTGGGGTGGCCCTCTTCACCAGGTGGTACGGGAACCGTCTCGCAGGTCAGCTGGGCGCGGACCTCTGAGCGCCAGCTCTCACTCACCTACCCCCGGTGCTCCGACCCGCTGAGGAGATGGCCTCGCCGGGGCTCCCGCCGGAGCTCTGCTAAGATCGCCAAGTCACCTGCACCCGGTCCCCAGCCGGCTGCATCTCCATAGGATCTGGGAGGCGCCTCTTGCTGCGCGAGTACGAGCTTTTCTACATCATCCGGCCCGACCTGGACGACGAGCAGGTCAGGACCACCATGGACGAGATCGCCGAGTTGGTCGCGGCCGACGGTGGCGAAGTCGCCAAGTCCTCTCTCTGGGGACGGCGCCGGCTGGCCTACCAGATCGCCGGCTTCACCGACGGCTACTACGTCCTGAAGGAGATCACCCTTCCCGGGGAGAACCTCCGCGAGTTGGAGCGGCAGCTCCGACTGGACGAGCGGGTCATCCGCAGCCTGATCACCCTGAGCCAGGTCTACTACCTGCCGGAGGACGAGGACCGCCGCGGACGGCCGCGGGTGCGCTCTCGCCGGCCGGAGGCCGGCGTCCCCGCCGATGACCAGGTGGCGGACGAAGTCGCCGAGGGCGCGGAGGCGGAAGACCTCGACGGCCCTGAGGAGACGGAGGATGCCGACCTGGCCGTGGAGCAGGACGAGGCGGCCGAGCCGGACGAGGGGGAGGAGTAGCGATGGCGGGTTCTCTCAACCGGGTGATGCTGATCGGGCGCTGCACCGCCGATCCGGAGATGCGCTACCTCCCCAGCGGCCTTCCCGTGACCCAGCTGCGCATCGCCACCAACCGGTACGGCACCTCTCAGGAGGGGGAGCGCCGGGAGTTCACCGACTACCACGACGTGGTGGTCTGGAACATGGGGCAGCGCAAGCTGGCGGAGCTGGCCGGCCAGTACCTGCACAAGGGGAGCCTGGTGTACATCGAGGGGCGGTTGCAGACCCGGTCCTGGGAGGGCCAGGATGGCCAGAAGCGTTATCGGACCGAGGTCAACGCCAGTGACATCCAGTTCCTGGACTCCCGGTCCGCCGAAGGTCAGGAGGGAGCTCCTCGGGTGGCGCCGTTCCCCGGAGCGTCAGGGGGTGCCGTGCCCTCCCCGGAGCCAGCCGACATCCCGGACGGGGACATCGATCCTGATGACATCCCCTTCTAGCCCGGTGGCCATCGAGCCCCGGCAACCGTAGGAGACCCAGAATGTCGGACTTCGCCCGCCGCCGTCCCCGGAAGGTATGCAACTTCTGCCTGGAGCGGATCGTCAACGTCGACCACAAGGAGGTGGCCCGCCTCCGCCGCTACATCAGCGAGCGGGGGAAGATCCTCCCCCGCCGGGTCACCGGCACCTGCGCCCTGCACCAGCGCCGTCTCACCGTGGCGCTGAAGCGTGCCCGGCACATGGCCCTTCTTCCGTTCTCCAGCGACCAGCACTGAGGCCTGGGGAGATGGCCGGCCCCGCACCCAGGACCCGACCAAGGGCGCGGGCTTCAGCTGCCCCGGCCAAGCCCGTAACCCTGGCGCTGGACGTCGGAGGCACCGGGATCAAGGGGGACGCCCTGGACTGGCAGGGCAAGCCCCTGGCCGACCGAGTCCGTGTGGCCACCCCCTATCCCCTCACCCCGGAGAAGCTTCTGGACGTCTTCCGCCAGATCGCGTCTCAGCTCCCCGCGGTCGACCGGGTGGCGGTGGGCTTCCCCGGGGTCGTGCGCAACGGGAAGGTGCTCAGCGCCCCCCACTTCGTGCGGCCCAAGGGTGACGACAGCCCCGTGGACCCTGACCTGGAGCGGAGCTGGCTGGGATTCGACCTGGCCACTGAGACCGCCAAGGCCCTCGGCCACGAAACCCGGGTGGGCAACGATGCGGACGTCCAGGGACTGGCGGTGGTCTCCGGCAAGGGGCTGGAGGTGGTCCTCACCCTGGGGACCGGAGTGGGCAGCGCCGTCTTCCAGTCCGGGGTGCTGGGGCCCCACCTGGAGCTGGCCCATCACCCCCTGCGCAAGGGCCAGACCTATAACGAGTACGTCGGCGACGAGGCGCTCCGCAAGTTGGGCAAGCGCCGCTGGAACAAGCGGGTGGCCAGGATGGTGGACACCGTCCGCCAGCTCCTCTTCTTCGACCACCTCTACATCGGTGGCGGCAACTCCGCCCACGTTAAGGGCGACCTCGGCGACGACGTGACTCTGGTCGACAACCAGGCGGGGATCCTGGGCGGGATCCGGCTCTTCGACCAACCGCAGGGCCCCAGCACTCTCTCACGGTGAACTGGGCTACGCACGTCGAGGGACGCCGATTCCGCCGTCGGCCCCGGGCCGGCCTCGCACCTCGTGAGATGAGCAGTTGCACTCGCCGGTAGACCGCCGGCCGCGGGTCCTGGTGGCCGACCCGATCGCTCCCGCCGGACTCGAGCTCCTGGAGGGCACGGCGGAGGTGGATGTCCGCCTCAAGCTCTCGGAATCGGAGCTGGTGGAGCTGGTCCCCTCATACGCGGCGCTTCTGGTCCGCAGCGAGACGAGGGTGACAGCGGCGGTGATCGACGCCGGCAGCCAGCTGCGGGTGATCGGCCGCGCCGGGGTGGGGGTGGACAACATTGACGTCGAGGCGGCCACGCGCCGGGGCATCCTGGTGGTCAACGCGCCCACTGGCAACACCGTGGCTGCTGCGGAGCACACCCTGGCCCTCATGCTGGCCCTGGCCCGCAACATCCCCCAGGGCGACTCCTCCCTGCGCCAGGGGCGGTGGGAGCGGTCCCGGCTCGTGGGGACCGAGCTGCACGGAAAGACCCTTCTCGTGGTGGGTCTGGGGAAGATCGGTGCGGAGCTGGCCAGGATGGTGATGGGGCTGCAGATGCACGTCCTGGCCTTCGACCCGCTGGTGGCGCCGGAGCGAGGCCTCCAGCTTGGCGTGGAACTGGTGGCCCTGGATGAGGGCCTGGCCCGGGCCGACTTCGTAACCGTGCACACCCCTCTCACCGAAGCCACCCGGGGACTGATCGGCGCCCGAGAGCTCGCCCTGCTGCGCCAAGGCGCCCGGGTGCTCAACGTGGGCCGGGGCGGCATCGTGGACGAAGGAGCGGTGGCCGCCGCGGTGGCCTCCGGCCACCTCGCCGGAGCCGCCTTCGACGTCTTCACCAAGGAGCCGCCGCCCCCTGACCATCCGCTGCTGCAGGACCCCCGCATCCTGGTCACGCCGCATCTTGGCGCCTCGACGGTCGAGGCCCAGCTCTCGGTGGCCACGGATGTGGCGGCGCAGGTGCGCGATGTCCTGGAGGGCCGTCCTGCCCGCTGGGCGGTGAACTCACCCCCCATCTCCCCAGAGGAGGCGTCTGTCGTCGTCCCCTACCAGGACCTCGCCTGGCGGCTGGGCAGCCTCTGGGCCCAGCTGGGCGGGGGCAAGGTGCGGGCCGTGGAGCTGGAGTACCGGGGGGAGGTTGCCAGTGTTCATCCGGCCGCCATCACCGCCTCCGCCCTTGGAGGGCTCCTGCGCCACTTCAGCCACGACCCGGTGACCCCCGTCAACGCCCAGGCCATCGCCGCACGGCACGGGATCGCGGTGCGAGAGCGGCGCGTCCAGGACGCCGGAGCTTCCTCTCTCCTACTGCGGGTGGATGGGGACGGGGCCGGGGAGATCGAAGGGGCGGTGGTTCTGGGTGAGCCTAGGGTCATCCGGCTCGACGGGCTTCCCGTCGACCTGGTGCCCGAGGGCCGCCTTTTGGTGCTGAGTCACCTGGACCGTCCCGGGCTCATCGGCGACCTGGGTCGGCTGCTGGGAGAGGCCAACGTCAACATCGGCGAGATGCGGGTGGGCCGGGACTCCCCGCGCGGGCGGGCCGTCACCGCCCTCAGCCTCGATGACCCGGTGCCGGAAGAGTTGCGTGACCTTCTCCGGGCCATCCCGGGGGTGGAGTCGGCCCGGTTGGTGGAGCTCTAGCCACAAGGTGGCCGTGGTCAGCGCCTTCCCCGCTCTCCGGTACGACCCGAGGCGCATAGAGCTGGCCGCGGTGCTGGCGCCCCCATACGACGTAATCGGACCGGAGCTGCAGGAGAGGCTCTACTCACGGGCGCTGCAGAACGTGGTCCGAGTGGAGCTGGGCAAGGACTACCCGGACGACCGGCCCGGGGAGCGGGACCGCTATACAAGGGCCCGCGATCATCTGCGCACCTGGCTAGAGCAGGGCTTCCTGCTCCGGGAGGGATCTCCGGCCGTCTACGTCCACGAGCACCTCTTCCCAGACCCCCAGGGTGGCGGTCCCCGCCGGCGGCTCGGGGCCTTCGTGGCCGTGCAGCCAGCCTCCCACGAGCGCCGACTGATCTTGCGCCACGAGCTCACCCTGGACGGTCCCAAGGAGGACCGCCTGCGCCTGCTCCGGGCCACCGGGGTCCAGACCTCGCCTCTACTCCTCCTCCATGACGGGCCGGATGACCTGGGCGCCGCGCTCGAGGCCGCCGCGGACCGCCCCCCGTCGGCGGAGGCCGAGGTGCGCGGCGAGTACGGCGGGGAGCACCACCGCCTCTGGGCGCTCACCGATTCCGACCAGGTCGCCTCTCTATGCTCTCTGCTGTCGTCCGGGCCGATGTTCATCGCCGACGGCCACCACCGGTACGAGACCGCCCTCGCCCTCCGACTCCCCTGGGTGCTCGCCCTGGTGACCCCGCTGCGCCCGCCCGACCACCTGATCCTGGCCACTCACAGGGTGCTGGACGGGACACCGCTGGCGGCGGACCAGGTGCTCACCGCCCTCTCCGGCTCCGGCTGGGAGGTGGCCACGTGGGAGGACGTCCATGGCGCCCAGCTCCGGGCGAAGGAGCTCGGGGCCGACCACCACGCCCTGGTGGTGGTGGACGCTGAGACGGTGGGCACAGCCTCGCGCCGCCGCCAGCAGTCAGAGCACGGAGCAGCCCAGCTGGACGTCTCCGTCCTCAACCGTGAGGTGCTGGAGACCATCCTGGGGATAGGGCCGGAAGCGGCCGCCGCGGGGCGGGTGCGCCACACCCGGGATCCCGAGGAGGCCATCGCCGCCGGCCGCCTCCGAGGGAGCCTCGCCTTCCTGCTCAACCCCACCCCCCTCCAGGCCGTGCTGGAGGCCTCGCTGGCCGGAGAGGTGCTCCCCCAGAAGTCCACGTACTTCTATCCCAAGGTTCCCAGCGGGCTGGTGCTGATGGAGACGGAGATGGTCGGGGCGGCCTCCACCCGGATGTAGGAGCCCGCTCCCCCGCCCCGGCCGTCGGGGTCCGGCCCGCTCCCGTCCGGTTGTCTGCACGGTCCGTTCCATCCCGCGCCATTGCCGGTCAGGGGCCGCCGGCCCTGGAGCGTCTATCCACTGTGGTCCCGAACCGGGCCCCGCGGGCGCCCGGATACGGTGCTCTGGGCTCACCGAGCAGAGGCGGCGGGGGGGCCTTGTGAGTGCTGTCGGAGGTCGAAGAGGAGAACCTGCTCTTCCTGGAGCCGGCAAGCTACCGGGCCGGCCCTGCGGCCGTGCTCCGGGAACTCACCCCGCCGGGGAGTTGGCCGGGCCACTCGGTTAGTGGCAGCCACGATCGGGTACGCTGATACTGAAGTGCCGACCTACGCCTACCGCTGCCAGGCTAACCACGAGTTCGAGGTCGTCCAGTCGATCATGGACGACCCTCTGAGCGTGTGCCCCAGCTGTGGGGCGGGGGTTCGGCGGGTGGTCTTCCCGGTGGGGATCGTCTTCAAGGGCCAGGGGTTCTACAAGACCGACTCCCGCTCCTCGGGCACCGGATCCATCACCTCGCCCAAGGCCACCACGGCCGAACCCGCCCAGGCGGAGCCTGCCGCCAACCCGGCGCCCGCCGCGAAGGCCGACGACAACCAAGCTCCGAGCGGAGCCAGCGCCGGAGCCACCGGCACAGGAGTCAAGAATGGCTGAGCCCCTGAACGTAAGCGACGCGACCTTCGACACCCAGGTGATCAAGTCCGAAGTCCCGGTGCTGGTCGACTTCTGGGCCGGGTGGTGCCAGCCCTGCCTGATGCTGGCCCCCGTGGTCGAGGAGCTGGCTCAGGAGTACGGGCCGCGGATCAGGCTGGCCAAGCTGGATGTGGACGCCAACCCCAACATCGCCGGCAAGTTCGGCGTCATGAGCATTCCCACCCTGATCCTCTTCAAGGGGGGCCAGGCGGTCCAGCGGCTGGTCGGCTTCCAGCCCAAGTCCTCGCTCAAGGCCAAGCTCGACCCGCTGGTCTGAGTCGGCCCGAGTCCGCACTCTCGGCCGGTTCAGCTCCCTAGCGCCCCGACCTCCAGACCTCGTAGGCGGCCAGGGCGTCGTCCCGGCCGCAGTTGCACTCCGGGGTTAGTCCCCCTCCTCCCCAGCGCCCTGCTGACTCGTCGTACAGAGGGCCGAGGTGGGCGGGACAGTAGGCCGCGTGGCCGGAGGCCGCCAGCGCCTGGTACAGCCGGTGGGCGATCTCGTCGGCGGTCAGACGGGTCTCGGCCTCCGCTTCCATAGGAAAAGTCTAGACGACCATCCCCCAACCAGGCCGGGCGGTGGGGCCCGCGGCCGCCAGCCGGTAGTATCAGGCAGATGCTGGACTTGGAGCTCGAGTTCGCCCGCGCCCTCTCCCGGGCGTCCCGGGAGCTCGGGGCGGAGGAGGAGGTGGCTGCGGCCGTGGAGCCCTCCGCACTGGAGTCGGCGGGCGACCTCTCCTCCCCGATCGCCTTCCGGCTGGCCAAGGTCCTCAGGAGGCCACCCGCATCAATCGCGGAGGAGCTGGCGCGGCGTCTCGAGCGCCCCCGGCACACCGCCGAGGTCACCGTCACCGGTGGGGGGTACGTCAACCTGAGGATCGAGATGGCCGGGTACGCATCCGAGGTGGTGGGCGCTGCCTTGGGATGGGGCGAGGTGGTGGCCGAGGCGCACCAGCCCGGCCCCAAGGTGGTGGTCGAGCACACCGCCACCAATCCCAACAAGGCGGCCCACGTGGGACACCTGCGCAACGCCTGCATCGGGGACACGGTGGCCCGGCTCCTGCGCGCTCAGGGGCAAAACGTGGAGGTGCAGAACTACATCGACGACACCGGGGTCCAGGTGGCGGACGTGCTGGTGGGGATCCGCGAGCTGGGGCTCTCCCCGGCCCCCGGCGAGCCCTTCGACCGCTTCTGCTCCCGCTGCTACGTCGAGGTCTTCCACCGCTACGAGGCTGAGCCCCAGCTCCTGGAGTTGCGCCGGGAGACCCTGCGCCAGATCGAGAGCCGTCGCGGTGAGGTGGCGCAGGCGGCCAAGCAGCTGACCAGCCGGATCGTGGACGCCCACCTGCGGACCATGGCCCGGGCGGGGATCGGCTACGACCTCCTGACCTGGGAGTCCGACATCCTGGAGCTGGGCTTCCTGGGCCGAGCCCTGGATCTCATGGAGGAGGAGGGGGTAACCGTCAAGGTGTCGACC
This sequence comes from bacterium, assembly GCA_021816695.1. Taxonomy (GTDB): domain Bacteria; phylum Chloroflexota; class Dormibacteria; order Aeolococcales; family Bog-877; genus JAJYXT01. Next base: position 43,551 of record JAKAXE010000010.1, read on the forward strand.
GGTCCGCTCGCGGGGTGCCTGGTGCTCCCCATGACCGAGGGGGAGACCGACCCTGAGACGGGGGAGGCCAAGGTGCTCATCAAGAGCGACGGCATCGCCACCTACACCGCCAAGGACATCGCCTACCACCTCTGGAAGTTCGGCCTCCTGGGGCTGGACTTCCACTACCGACCCTGGGCGCCCGGCGGCCCCGCCACCTCCTCGGCCCAGCCCAGTGACGAGGATCTGGACCCCGCCTCCTTCGGCCGGGCCGGGAGGGTCGTCAACGTCATCGACCAACGGCAGAGCGCGCCCCAGAGAGTCGTCCGGGAGGCGCTCCGCCGGCTGGGGCACGAGCCCCAGGCGGCGCAGCTCCATCACCTGGCCTACGAGGTGGTGGCCCTCTCACCCCGGGCCGCCGCCGCACTCGGGGTGCAGACTGAGCCGGGAAGGACCATGTACGCCCTGAGCGGCCGGCACGGGATCGAGGTGGGGGCGGACGACCTCCTGGACGCAGCGGTCCGCCTGGTGCGGCCCAAGGCGCGGGACCAGCGCACTGCCGAGGTCCTGGCTGCCAGCGCGGTTCGCTACTACCTGCTCCGCTTCGGCCTGAACTCGATCATCAACTTCGACTTCGACGAGGCGCTGCGTACCAGCGGCGACACCGGCGTCTACCTGCAGTACGCCCACGCCAGGGCCTGCGGGATCCTGCGCCGGGTGGAGCCGGTGGAGGCCGATCCCGGAACTTTCCGGCTCGGCCCCGAGGGGAGACGCCTGGTGAAGCAGATCGCCGCCCTGCCCCGGGCCGCGGCGGAGGCGGCCAGCAGCCTCTCCCCCTCCTCGTTCGCCGGATACACCTTCGAGTTGGCCACGGCCTTCAACGACTACTACGAGCACACCGACCGCCTCTACCGGGTCCAGGACCCCTCTCTCCGGGCGCAGGGACGGCAGCTGGTGGACGCCCTCCGCGCCACCTTGGCGCGCTCCCTTCAGCTGCTCGGGCTCGAACCGCTGGAGCGAATCTGATGGCTCCCCCCCGCCCGACCCATACTCGCGCTCTGTGAGCCTCATCCCCCTCTTCCCCCTGGGGCAGGTGCTGTTCCCCGAGGCTGAACTGCCGATCCGGGTATTCGAGCCGCGGTACCGGGCGCTGGTCCGGCACTGCGTCCTGCACCAGGAGCCCTTCAGGGTGGTGGCCATACGCCAGGGGAGTGAGCTGGATCCCGCACCCCTCAGCTTTCGGGTGGGCACCCTGGCCCGCATCGCTGAGGTCAGCCGGCTACCCGGTGGTGAGAGCGAGGTGCTGGTCCGGGGTGAGTCCCGGTTCCGGCTGGTGGCGCTGGCGTCGGGGGCCGCCTATCCCCAGGCGGAGGTCGAACCACTCGCGGACCTGCCCTCCCCCTGGTACGCGGACACCGCCTCCGGCCAGCTGCGTCCGGTGTACGAGGCGTACCGCCGGGGGCTGGTGGCCATGGGGCTCGACCTCCCCGCCTTCCAGGAGCTTCCCCAGGACCCCGCCGAGCTCTCCTGGGCGGTGGCCCAGAACCTGGTGGTCGAGCTGGAGGCTCGGCAGCTGATCCTGGAGGAGCGGCGGCCGCTGGAGCGGCTGCGCCGCGAGCTCACCCTCCTGCGCCGGGAGGCGACGTTCGTGGAGCGGGGGTTGGCCAACCGGCTGGTCCGGCCGCCCAGCTACACCCTGAACTGAGCTTTACTGGAGCTGAAGGACCACCCGCTCCCCGGCGGAGCCGGTGTCTGTCCCGGGCAGCAGATAGCCGGTCACCTGGGCAGCCCGGCTCAGCTGCAGTATGTACACCGCTCCGCTGAAGCCGGGCACCCGCCCCACCGTGACGCTGGTCACCAGCTCACCTGAGGGGGGCTGGGGCACTGCAACGCCGGGGGACACGCCCTGCATCTCCACGTACAGGGTGGTGGCGCCGTCGAAGCCGGTCGTGATCTTGGGGGATCCGCTGCCGGACACCATCTGAAAGACCACCCAAAGCTGGGTGCCGTTCTGGTGCAGTCCATACCGGGCGGTCTGCATCTGATAGCCGCTGCCGCTGCCCCCGAAGGTCTGCTGCCCGGTGAGGTTCAGGGTCCCGGCCGTCGTGGCTGGGGCGCTCGGGGAGGCGGCCGGGGACTGGGGGGAGGTGGGAGTTGGCGAGCTGTGGGCCGTCCTCGTCGGCGCCGGGGTGGGGGCACTGTGGTGGGTCAGGGCCCACCCGATCAGGAACACCGCCAGCGCGGCCACCGCGATGATGCCGGTCCGGGTCCAGCTCCGCGGCCCCGGGCTGGCCGGCCTTGGGGCCACCGGCCGCTTTCCTGGGCCCTCGGGGCGGTGGGGCGGAGGAATGCGCTGGTATCCCGTGGTCTCCTCGCTCGGCGCCCGCCGCGGCGGCACGACCGAGTCGACCGGGCGGATCGGCGGGGACAGCGGTTCGGCAGCCGCCGGCGTGGGCGGCTGGGCCGGGATGTCCAGCAGGTCCCGCTTCGGCACCCAGCTGTCCGTGACCGAGCTCGGCAGAGAGGGAGGAGGGGGGATCCAGACCGGCACCTCGGTCGCGGCCGTCGGCTCCTCCAGCCCGGCCGCCTCCTCCTTGGCCACCTCCATGACCTCCTCGTCGGAACCCTGCCCTCCCACGACCGGGGACTCGCTCGGCCAGGGAGGGATTGGCGGGAGGGCCGGCGACCACACCGGCAGCGGGTCCGGCTCCCAGCTGGGCTGCCAGGGGCCGTCCGGATTCGCCGGGCCGTCGGCCTGCACTTGCGCGGTCCACGGGTTGTCGGCCGGAGTGTCCGGTGGCTCGCCGCCCGGGGCGTCCGCGTGGGCACCGAGACCCGCGGCGGAATCCAGGAGGGCGTCCGGATCCTGGGGTTCGTCTCCGGCCGCCGGCGCACCCCATTGGTCAGCCAAGATCGGATCCGGGTAGCCGTCCGGCGATGGGGTTTCGGCGGCGCTTCCCTCGGCGGTCTGGACCGGGAGGTCGGCCGCCGGTGGCGTCTCGGCCCCGGGCGCCTCCGTCTGGTCCCCCCAGAAGCTAGAGGTGGAATCCACGGGCGGGAAGTTGCCATCGGTGGCTTCATCCATCCGCTCGAGCGCTGCCGGATCAACCGCCGCCGGTGGTGGAGGAGGTTCAGCGGAATCGGGGCTGAAACGGTCCGATTCCCAGAGGCTGTTGTCCACCGGTTGGTAGTCGATGGGCGCGGTGTAGGGCCCCGCTGGCCCATCCGGGAAGATGGGGTCGAGATCCTCGACGGTTTCCGCTGATGCGTCGGGGGCTGGCACCGTCCCCTCGGCCGCGACCTCCGCCTCTGCCGCGCCCAGCTCCGGGGCGGTGGCCTGCTCAGAGCCGGACGCGCCTGGCATCCAGCCTTCCTCAGCTTGGGGGGTCACGTCGTCGATGAGCGGTGACGATGCCCAGCCGGATACCGGTTGGCTGTCCAGGGGATCCTGCGCCGCCGCCTGGGCTTCGAGCAGCGGGCCGACGTTCGCGTCGCCCGCGCCCTGGTCCGAGTGGGCCTCAGCCCCAGCGGGCCACGGGGCGATGTCGCTTTCCATTGACGTGACTTGGTCCGATCCGTCCGCCTCCTCGAGGGGGGGCTGCTCTGGGCCGACCATGAGATCCGTGGCTGGGGCAGGGGGCTCCAAAAGGTCCGTGTGCGGCTCCACCTCCGGCTCGGCGGGTGCCTCAGGAGCCTGCCCAGGCGAGGCGAACCCGGCGACTGAAATGGAGTCCAGCGCGCCAGCGGCGGTCGCGCCCGCCACTCCGGGACCCCAGAGGGTCAGGTCAGGAAGTGTGTTGGACCCCGCGACCTCGGACCCCGGAGA
>JAKAXE010000089.1 GCA_021816695.1 bacterium
ACCAGGCCAAAGACGATGGCCCGGTTCGGGGAGATCCTCCCTGCCGGGACGGGGCGGTTGCGGGTCCGACCCATGACGGCGTCGATGTCACGGTCGTACCAGCAGTTGACCGCCGAGGCACCGCCGGCGGAGAGCGCACCCCCGAGGAGCGCCACGGCGCTCGGACCCCAGCCCGGGAAGCCCCGGGCGGCGGTGACCATGGCCAGGTACTCGGTCACCAGGAGCAAGCTCATCACCCCGGGCTTGGTGAGGCTGAGGTAGTCCTGAAGCACCTGCCGGAGCGGCCGGGCGGCCAGCCCCGGGGCCGCCAGCAGATCCCCCTCCGCTGTCGCCCGGGCTAGCGCGGAGTCCGCGATGACACCTTCCTCCCAGAGAGCACCGATACCGAGTCAGACGAGCGGGAACGATCATATCGCCGCTGGGCCGGCCCCCCCATCTCCGGCCACCGGGGGTTCCGTCGGGGTCCGCCCGGAGAGGTCAGGGGACGAGGATCTTGGCCAGGTCCTGGGCCAGCGCCTTGGCCTGGAGCTGGCCCACCTGGATGGCGGCGATGCGGCCCGAGGCGGTGACGAACACGGCCACCGGCAGTCCGGGCACGCCGTAGCGGAGGGCGGTCTGGCCGGAGGAGTCCAAGAGGCTGGGGAAGCGGATCGCCTGCTGGCGCAGGAAGCCGAGGACGGTGGACCGGGACTCCTCGTAGTCCACCAGCAGGAGCCGCAGGCCCCGCCCGCGGTAGCGCAGGGCCTGGCTGGTGACCAGCCGCATGTCCTGCCGGCAGTTGGTGCACCAGGTGGCCCAGAAGTCGATCAGGACCGGGTGCCCCAGCTCCTCCGCCAGGGATCCCTGCCCCCCCGCGGTGGAGCTGAGGGAGAATCCGGGGGCGGTCCGGCCGACCGCAGCCACCCCTCCGGTGGCTGCCAGCGAGGTGTACACCCCCTGCTGCTCGAGAAGTGGGGTGATGCTTTGGAGCAGGGACTGGGGCGTCCAGCTGCCGCCGGAGTGCAGCTGCTGCAGGCCCTGGCTGTCCAGGTAGGTGTAGATGGTCTTGGGCAGGCTGGTCGCGGCCAGCTGTGGCCAGGACTGGTACTCGGTGACCACGTACCCCTCCGGGTTGATCACGTCCACCACCGAGGCGTGGACCAGGTTGTACGGCTCGGGCCGCCCGGTGAACTGGTCCACCAGCGCGGGCCCGTTCCAGGGGAGGGCCTCCACCGGCGGCACCTTGAGCGCCGCCCAGAAGCTGGCGATGGTGTTGGGACTTCCTGTTAGCAGCGGCCAGCTGAGCCCGAAGCGCTGCTGGTAGCGCCGCAGGATGGGCGGGGTGTCGTCCGCCGGGTCCTGGGTCACCTCCACGATCTGCACCCTTCCCTGCAGCTGCTCCCGGTCCACCTCGCGCTGGAGCTGGAGCAGGGCGGCGGCCACCAGCGGACAGGTCTCCTGGCACTCGGTGAGGAAGTTGGCCAGGATCACCACCTTGCCGCGGTACTCCCTAAGGCTGACCGGATGGCCGAACTGGTCAGTGAGGTTGACGGTGGGCGCGGACATCACCGTGCCGGCCGCGACCTGGAGCCCGAAGTTGACGTCCTGGTTGCCGCCGTAGGCGCCCTGCAGGGACGGCCCAGACGCCCGGTCCAGGTGGAAGGAGAAGAGCAGCGGGGCCAGCTGGCCGGCGGTCACCTGGAGGCGCAGCGGACTCGTGGCCACCAGCCGGCGGCCCCCCAAGCTGTAGGTGAGCCGGGCCGCCCCGTAGGTGCCGGCGGGCACCCCCACCACTGCGGTCGAGGCTGCCCCGGGGGCCACCGCCGACCTGGAAAGGGAGAAGGAGCTGTCGAGGTGGATGGAGACTTCGCCGGCCGAGCCTGAGAGCGCGAGGCTGGACAGCTGCCCCTGGAGGTGGAACCCACTGGGCGCGGAAGCCGCCGCCACCGTCATGAGGATCAGGACCCGACCGCTGGGCTGGGTGCGGTGCACGAGCCAGTAGGCGGCGCCGGACACGATCACCAGGGCGGCGAGGGCCGCGGCCAGGGCCGGCCGCCACCTCGTCGGGACCCACCTGGAGGCCGACCTCATCGGCGCCTCAATCTGCGGCCGACGGCACCCGGCGCAGAGACGTCGGGGGCCTGAAGTTGCTCTCCTGCACCAGGGCCATGCTAGCCCGCCCGCCCGCCGTCAGTCGGTGAAGCAGAGGTCCCTCAGCCGGGAGGCCAACCCTGGGTCGGGCGCGGGCAGATCCACCCGCCGGTAGAGCCAGAGAAGGAGGTCGGAAGCCCGGGCCCGGAGCACCGGGGCGCCGGCCTCCGCTCCCGGGCGATGCACCAACGTGCCGGGTGCGCCGCCGTCCTGGACCGTCCAGGCAGCATCCCAGTCAGTGCAGGAGAGCACGAGCCGCCCTCCCAGCGCCAACCTTGGGGGATCGGCCGGGTCCGCCTCCGACGAGACCGAGAAGGTGAGGAACTCGTCCACCGCGTCCGCGGCCTCCTGGGGATCGATCGAGATCGGGATCCCCGCGGCCCGGGCGGCATCCCAGTGGTGCACGGCGGCCTCCTGGACCTGATGGCGGATGACGAAGGCCACATCCTGCTGGGCGGGCGCCCACGTCCAGCAGGGCGCTCCGGGATCGGCGGCGCCCAGGACCGCCACCAGCCGGGCGGCGCCGGCCCGGAAGGTCTGCAGGAGATCGACATCCGCAGCCGGGGCGGGGCGGCGGGCCTCCGGCGGCTGTTCCTGGAGCAACTCCTCGACTATGGTCGCCCAGAACCAGTGAACTTCGGTGAGGTGCCTGACCAGGTCACCCACGCGCCATCCGGGGCAGCCCTCAACGGGCTCTTCGAGGTTGCCCTCGGCCGCCATGGCCAGGCCCGAGCTGTGCTCAGCGATGGCCGCCAGGGGATCGAAGTCGAGAGGCACCCGCCGACCGTAGCACGTCGGGGCGACAGCCGGGCGCCGACGCCGCGAGCGAAGTTGCCGGAGGCGGCAGGGGCCCGCGAGGATGGTGGGATGGCAAGATGGTCGCGCTGGCTGGGCAGCTGGGAGGCGCAGCAGCAGGCCCTCCTGCCCCGTCGCGAGGAGCGCTTCAGCATCATCTGCGCCGCCGTGGCGGAGGGATGCGGGACCCATCCGCGAATCCTGGACCTGGGGAGCGGGCCGGGCTCCCTGGCCCTCCGGGTGGCGAGATTGCTACCCTCGGCTGAGGTGGTGGCCGTGGATCGCGACCCGGTGTTGCTGGAGATCGGTCGCCGGGCGCTGGTGCGCCGACCCCAGGTCTCCTTCGCCGACCGAGACCTCGCCGACCCCCGGCTGCCCGACCTGGGCACCGGCTTCGACGCCGCGGTCTCCAGCACCGCGCTGCACTGGCTGGAGCGGTCCGCCCTGGCCACGCTGTACCGAAGCCTGGCCGCCATGCTGCGCCCGGGGGGTCTGTTCCTCAACGCCGACCACCTCCCGCGGGCCGGGGGGGCGATCGCGGAGCTGACCCAGGGGCTGGAGCACCCGGCCGGCGCGGGGCACCCGGTGACCGCTCCCTCCGGGCCCCGGAGCTGGGACGGGTGGTGGTCCATGGCGGAGGGGGCGGCCGAGCTGTCCGAGGCGGTGGCGGAGCGGCACCTCCGGGAGCACCATCATCCCGAGCGCGGCACCCCGGTCACCCTGGAGCAACACCAGGAGGCCCTGCGGTCCGCAGGCTTTTCAGAGGTCGGGTGCCTGTGGCAGCACCTCAACGACCGCATCCTGGTGGCCGTTCGCTGAACCGGATCGGCCCAGACCGGGTCGCCGGCGGTGCCGGACGCACTGGCTCCGTCCAGCCCCCCCGGGGCGGCGCCGACCCGGGTTGACCGCCCGGGAACCTCAGGAAGGCGTCGCAGCACCCCCCTGAGCCACGGGCTGGGTCGCCTCCTGGGAGGCGCGCCGGGGAAGGAGCAGGGTGACCGCGAGAACGAGCGCCACCAGGCAGAAGCCGGCGAAGACCCGGAAGCCGGCGTCGGTGGACTGGACCAGCGCTCGCCCCAGGTTTCCGCTCAGCGCTCCGCCCGCGCCCAGGAACACGCGAACCGCCAGCTGGGGCGGAAGGCTGGCCTCGGCCACCACCAGGGCGAGGGTGAAGGAGAGTGCCATCCCCACGTTGCGCAGGGTGAAGAACATCCCCGACGCCACGCCGGTCCGCTCTCGGGGAACCGAGGAGACCACCGCCTTGGTGAGCGCGGGCCAGGCGAAACCGTTGCCCGCCGAGATCAGGAGCAGGGGAACCACCACCGCGACCAGGTCCAGGCGGGTGCCCAGGCGGCTCAGCAGCAGGGCCCCGGAGATGAGCAGGACCAGCCCCAGCATCACCGGACGGGCGGCGCCGAAGCGGTCGGCCAGGGCGCCACCCAAGGGGGCGAGCCCGAGTTGGGGAACGGCGATGGGCAGCAGCGCCAGCCCCGCGTCGAGGGGGCTGAGCCGGAGCGCTCCCTGGAGGTAGAAGGTGAGCAGGAACGTGGTCGCGAACATGCCGGTGGCGTAGAAGACGACCACCGCCAGCGCCCCGCGAAGCTGGGGCCGGCGGAGCAGCCGAAGGTCGAAGGTGGGCAGGCGGGCGCGCAGCTCCCAGCCGATGAACCCGGCCAGCGCCAGAGCCGACACCACGAACAGACCCACGATCCGCGCCGAGCCCCAGCCCCATGCCAAGCCCTCGGACAGGGCAACGAGAAGGGAGACCAGCGCCACCGTGAACGCGCCGGCCCCCACCCAGTCGGTGCTCACCCCCCTCCGAGAGGAGTGGTCAGCCGGCAGCCAGTAGGCCCCGGCCGCGAGCCCGGCCAGGGCGAAGGGCACGGTGACGAAGAAGATCCAGCGCCACCCCAGGCTCCCCACCAGCGCCCCCCCAGCCACCGGGCCCACGATCGAGCCCATCACCCAGGCTGTCGAATTGATCCCCAGGGCGCGGCCGGTCTGGGCTGCCGGGAAGGCACCGGCGATCAGCGGGACCGCGGTCGCCGAGGAGAGCGCCGCCCCGACCCCCTGCAGCAGCCGCCAACCCACCAGCGCTCCCCCGGAGGGGGCGAACCCGCAGAGGACCGTCCCCAGGCCAAACAGCCCCACACCGACCAGGAAGATCCGCTTTCGCCCCACCAGGTCCGACCACCGCCCCGCCGGCAGCAGGAAGACCGTGCTGGTGATGATGTAGCCGGTCAGGGTCCAGAGGCCGGTGGTGATCGTGGTGTGGAGCCCCTGGACGATCCGGGGCAGCCCGACCACCACGATGGTCCCGTCGACGTTGCCGATGAAGGCCACCACCGTGACCACGGCGAGGATCAGCCAGCGACGCGGATGGCCTTGGGCCTGGGACAAGTGGGCACCTGGATTGAGGGGCGGCGCGCCCGGCACTCGGCGCGCCCGAACTGCTCGAGTATAGGTGGGAGCGGCGCCCCAGCCCTCAGCCGCCCAGGTGGCGCGCCAGAAACTGGAGCGCCTGGGGATAGGCGTCCAGCCGGTTGTGCCGGCGCGCGAGGCCGTGGCCCTCGTCCCGGTAGACCAGGAGGTGGCACTCCACCTGCCGCTGGGCCAGCCGCTCGGCAAGCTGCTCGGCCTCGCTGAGGGGCACCCGGGGGTCGTTGGCCCCGTGGATCATGAAGAGCGGGGCCCGGATGCTGTCGACCCGCGAGAGCGGCGAGGCCCGCTCGAGGAAGTCCAGGTCGGCCTCCAGCGAGCCGTACTCGCGCTCCCGAGCCGCCCGGCGGTAGCCGGAGGTGTTGCGCAGGAAGCTGACCAGCGACGAGATCCCGACGATGTCCACCCCCGCAGCCCAGAGCTGGGGCTGGTGGGCCAGGCCGGCGAGAACCATGTAGCCGCCGTACGAGCCCCCCCAGAGGGCTGCCCGGGAGGGGTCGACGCCAACCTGAGGCAGCCAGGCGTGGATGGCCGCCAGATCGGCGACGGAGTCCAGCCGCCGGCGGCCGTCGTCCGCCGAGTACCACTCCCGTCCGTACCCGGTGGACCCGCGGACGTTGGGGACCAGGACGGTGTGTCCGGCTGCCGCCAGGCCCTGGACCACTGGGTTGAAACTTGCCACCGACTGGGACTCAGGGCCGCCATGGACCACGACGACCGCCGAGCGGGCGAGCGGGCCCCCGGGCGAGGTGGGCGCGTAGACCCAGCAGGGGATCGGCCGCCCGGCCGGGGAGGGAACCTCGCGCAGGTTGGGCAGGCTGAGGCTGCCGGCGCTCAGCTCGCCCTGGCTGCTGGCCACGGTGGCCACCTCCCCGGTGAGGGCGTCGACCCTCAACGCGTCCCCGGGGACCGTGGGGCTGCTGAAGGAGACGGCGGCCCACTTCCCGGACGGCGACCAGGTGGGAGATGGCAGCGTCGGCTCCCCGATCCATCCGGCTCCGGGCAGAGCGACCGGGATCGGCGCTTGCCCGTGATCGAGAGCGTGAAGCTCGAGCTCCGCCCAACCTCCCCGGTTGACCCGCAGAAGGAGGCGGGTGCCCGAGGGCGCGAGGTGGCCGCTCACATCCAGTCCTCGCCGGGAGATGAGCTCCCTCCACCTGCGGCTCTTGAGGTCCAGTTCGACTACTGCGGTGTGCTCGCGGTCGCGGTCGGTGGTGACGACCAGGCGGGAGGGGCTGGCGAAGCTGGGAAACAGGTGCTGGGCGGGCAGGTCGGAGCCGGTGAGTTCGCGGGGTGGGGTTCCGATCGGGTCTACCAGCAGAAGCTGCTCGGACATGGGCCTCATGGCGGCCCGCGTCAGAACCCCCGCCTCCCCGGATGGTGCGAGGGCCACCCCCTCGACCATGCCGCCGGCGGCGTACACCTGGCGCTCGGCGCCCGTCCTGAGGTTGCGGATCACCACATCGAAATCGACGCCATTGCGCCGGTTGGTGGTGTAGACGACCTGGCCGGCACGCACCGAGACCAGCTGGTGCAGGAAGCGGGGATCGCGAACCAGTGGTTGGAGCCCGTCCAGCCCCACCGGCTCGGCCGGCAGGTCCCGGAGGTCCCGAAGCGACAGCTGCTGGCGCTCGTCCCCGTCCTGGTCATGCTCGACCACCACCAGGCGTTCTCCGGGTACGTACCGACCGGAGCAGCCGCCCGGGAGGTCAGTGAGCCAGGTGGGGGTGCCGTCGAAGGCCAGCTCCACCAGCTGGATGGTTCCCGGGGCGTCGCAGCCCGCCAGCACCCGGCCCTCGTCATCCACGTCCATGGCCCGCCAGACCGGGGCGGCCAGGAAGTCACGGATGTCTGGGGCCACGATGGCGACCATACCAGGGCGAAAACGGCCCGACCTCGGGGGCGGTGGATGGCGATAGCGCTTGTCGCCCCAGTACGCTGGCCGGGTGGGGATCGCCCTGAGCCTGTGCGCCGCGGTGGGCTACGGCGCCTCCGACTTCCTCGCCGGCGTGGCCGGGCGCCGTGGGTCAACGGCCCTGGTGGCAGTCACCGGGCAGCCTCTGGCCCTGACCGCGGCAGTTCTGGGGCTGCTGCTCTTCCCCTGGACCGGGCCGGCTCCGGCCGCCCTCGCCTGGGGAGCGGCGAGCGGCTTGGGCAGCGGGTTCGGGATCCTGGCGCTCTACCGCGGCCTGGCGATCGGCGAGATGACGGTGGTGGCGACGCTCTCCGGGGTGCTGGCAGCGCTGATACCAGCCGCCGTGGGGCTGGCGCTGGGGAACCGACCGGCCGGGGTGCAGCTGGCCGGGATGGCGATCGCCGTCCCGGCCGTGGCCATGGTCTCCTGGCAGGCCCGGGAGCACCGCGCCAGGGGCCTCGGCGTTCCTGAGGCGCTCCTGGCCGGCGTGGGATTCGCCCTTCTCTTCATCGCCCTGGATCGGGCCGGAACGGCATCAGGCACCTGGCCACTGATCTCCGGGCAGCTGGTGTCGCTCCTCATCGTTGGCGGCGCCGCGGCCCGAGCGGGTGG
>JAKAXE010000090.1 GCA_021816695.1 bacterium
CTGGCCAACAACCGGGCCATCCATTGGGTGCCCTCCCACCTTCGTGACGGGAGGATGGGCAACTGGCTGGAGACGCTCCAGGACTGGAACCTCTCCAGGGCCAGGTACTGGGGCACCCCGCTGCCGATATGGGTCTGCCCGGACTGCCAAGCCGAGCGCTGCGTCGGCAGTTTCGCCGAGCTCTCCCTTCCCGAGGACTTTGACCCTCACAAGCCCTACATCGACGAGGTCACCCTAACCTGTGACTGCGGTGGGCTGATGCACCGGGTCCCGGAGGTCATCGACTGCTGGTACGACTCGGGGGCCATGCCGTTCGCCCAGTGGCATTACCCCTTTGAGAACCGGGAGCGGTTCGAGAAAGAGCACCCGGCCGACTACATCTGCGAGGCGCTGGACCAGACCCGGGGCTGGTTCTACACCCTCCTCGCCGAGTCCACCATGCTCTTCGACGAGCCCGCCTACCGCAATGTGGTGGTGCCCAGCCTGGTGGTGGACGAGCGGGGGCGGAAGATGTCCAAGTCCCGGGGGAACGTGATCGACCCCTGGAAGCTGCTCTCGGAGACCGGCTCGGACGCTCTTCGGTGGTGGTTCTACACCACGGTGAAGGTGGGCCAGGAGTACCGCATCTCCGCACGCCGGGTGGTGGACGGGGGCGCCCGCTTCCTCAACCTCCTGTGGAACGCGCAGAGCTTCCTCGTGACCTACGCCAACCTTCGGGGATGGGAAGCGGGGGATGCATCTCCGGCCCCGGACCACCCCCTGGACCGCTGGATCCTGGCCCGCCTGGCCCAGACCGTGGCCGAGGCCCGGGAGGCGATGGATCGCTACGACGCCCACAGTGCCTGCCGGGCCATCCAGAGGTTGGTCGAGGACACCAGCACCTGGTACCTCCGGGGCTCCCGAGTGCGGCTGCGCCCCGAGGCCGAGCACCCCGAGGCCGCCTTCTCCACCCTCCACCGGGTGCTGCTGGACACCTGCCGGCTGCTGGCTCCCTTCACCCCCTTTACGGCCGACGCCATCTACCGTGAGCTATCCCCCGGTGGCGACGGGGTCTCCGTCCACCTCGAGGGGTACCCGGATGCCGGACCGGCAGACGACCAGCTGCTTAGGGAGATGGAGGTGGTGCGCCGCCTCACCGAAGAGGCGCGTGCCAGTCGGGAGGCGGCCGGTGTCCCGATCCGCCAGCCGCTGCCCCGAGCCACCGTGCTGGGCGCCGAGCTCTCATCGGAGCTGGCAGCGGTGCTGGCCGATGAGATCAATGTGCGGGACGTGCGCTGCCTGGCCGCCGAGGGGCAGACCTCGATCGAGCTCGACTTCGAGCTCACCCAGGAGCTGAGGCAGGAGGGTACGCTCCGCGGGCTGATCAGGCAGGTGCAGAACCAGAGGAAGGCTGCCGGCCTCCGCGCGGGCCAGCCTGCCCGCCTCTTCCTGGCCGCCTCCGAGGCGCTGCTGGCCGCGGCCCGCGAGGGACAGGAGCAGCTCCGCCGGCAGTGCTTCATAACCCAGGTTGAGCTCGGACCCGCCGGGGCCGCGGTGCCCTCCGGCTACCGGCACCGCTCGGAGGCGCGGCTGGACGGGGATGTGGTGGGGATCGGTCTGGAGCTGTCCGATGAGCATCCCCCTATGCAGGGCGAGCCCTGACGGCCGATAATTCCCCCGCCCCCCGCGGGCCGTCCCTGCTCGGCAGTGGCGGCGCGGGGACCAGCGACCAAATTCGAGGTTAGCAAGCATGGCTGAAATGACCAGCGCCACCCGCGAGCGTGATCTTGCTGAGATCCGGACCCAGGTGGAGAGCGAGCGCGACCGGCTGGCCCAGGAGCTCTCGCGGCTGCGCGGGGAGAACCCGGGCGGGATCGGCAAGCAGGCCCCCTTCCACGAGCACCCCACCGAGCACGCCGGGGAGATGGAGGAGCACGAGCGGCTCCTGGCCATCCGGGAGAACCTTGAGCAGATGTTCGCTCAATGCGAGGAGGCGCTGGGGCGGCTCGACCGGGGCGAGTACGGCATCTGCCGGAGCTGCGGCCAGGAGATCGACATCGAGCGGCTGAAGGCGCTTCCCTATGCGACCCGCTGCATTCCCTGCAAGGAGGCCCGGCGCGACTGAGCCGTCCCGGGCCAGGACCGGGCTCGGCAGCTGGCCGGTAACAGCCCTGGCGGCGGCGGCCATCACCTTCGGCTTGGACCGGGTCACCAAGTTCTGGGTGACCCGCTCCCTGGTCCCCGGGCAGGAGCTCTTCCCCAACTGGCCGGTGCACATACAGTACGTGGAGAACTCCGGGGCGGCGTTCAGCATCCTGCCCAACTACGACTGGCTGTTCCTCCTGGTCGCGGCGGCCGTGATCGGGGCCGCCATCTGGTACCGCCACCGGCTGGCCGCCGAGGGCTGGTGGGTCCAGGCGGCGGTGGGGATGGTGGTGGGAGGGGCGCTGGCCAATGCCATCGACCGGCTCACCCAGGGGTACGTGGTGGACTTCATCCAGCTGCCCCACTGGCCGGTCTTCAACGTCGCCGACAGTGGCATCACCGTGGGCATGGTCCTGCTGGTGGTGCGGCTCCTGCTGCAGGCCCGTGCCGACGCCTGAGCGCCGGGTCCGCCGGCTTCGGGTGGGGCCCTCGGACGGAGGGAGCCGGCTGGACGCCTTCCTGGCCTCCAGCCTGGGCGTCTCACGCCAGGTTGCCCAGAGGCGGCTGCGGCTGGGGCTGGTGCGGCTGGAGGCGGGCAAGGCGCTGCGCGCCTCCCTGCTGCTTCGCGAGGGCGACACCGTCGAGGTGGAGGAGGAGCCGGCACCAACCCCGGCTGAGGCGGGGCCGGAGCCGAGGGTGGTCTACGACGACGGAGAGATCATGGTGGTGGACAAGCCGCCGGGGCTGGCGGTCCACCCGGCGCCTGGCCTCTCCGCCAGCACTCTCACCGACTGGCTGCAGGCTCAGCCAGGACCCTGGTCCCGGGCCGGTGGGGAGGAGCGCCCGGGAATCGTCCACCGCCTGGACCGGGGGACCAGCGGCCTGCTGGCCCTGGCCCGCACCGACGCCGCCCATCTCGACCTCGCCCAGCAGCTGCGGCTGCGCACCATGGGGCGGGAATACTGGGCGCTGGCCGAGGGGACCGTGGCGGAGGGACGAGGCCGGATCGAGGCTCCGGTGGGGCGGCAGCGGGCGCGCCCGGGAAGGATGAGCGTGACCGCGGGCGGGCGGGACGCGGCGACCGAGTTCTGGGTCCTGGAGCGCCTACCCGCCCACGTCGCCCTCCGCCTCCGCCTGCTCTCCGGCCGCACCCACCAGATCCGGGTCCACTTGGCCTACATCCACCACCCGGTGGTGGGCGATCCCCTTTATGGAGGCCATCCGCAGACGGCGCCCCGTCCTGCCCTCCACGCCGCCATGCTCCACCTGCGCCACCCCGGGAGCGGCCGGGAGATGACCTTCGTGAGCCCACTGCCAGAGGACCTGCGCTCGCTTCGGCTCAGCTTAGGGGGCTCGGGGGAGCTGGTCTGGCCCTGGCTGCCCCCGGGCGGAGTCTGAGACGTGGGCAGAGGGAGGCTCGTGGTCCTGTCGGGACCAAGCGGGGTGGGCAAGGACACCGTCATCCAGGCGGTTCGCCGCCGGCTGCCGGAACTCCAGCGCCCGGTTGCGTACACCACGAGGGCGCCCCGCCCGGGGGAGGAGGATGGCCGGGAGTACTCCTTCGTGAGCCCGGAGGAATTCCTGCGCCTTCGGGATGGCGGGGAGTTCCTGGAGACCGCCACCGTGCATGGCAACCTCTACGGGACCTCCAAGCGGAGGGTGGAGGACCTGCTCCAGAGAGGTTGCGACGTCCTCCTCAAGATCGACGTTCAGGGAGCCTCGCAGCTGCAGGCCGATCAACCCGATGCCACCTTCATCTTCCTGGCCCCCCCCAGTCGTGAGGTGCTGCTGGCGCGGCTGCGGGAGCGGGCCACCGAGAGCCCTGCCGAGCTGGCACGTCGGACCGAGGACGCCGACCGGGAGCTGGCCCAGTCTGGCTGGTATCACCATCTGGTCGTCAACGACGAGGTGGAGAGGGCCGCCGAGGAGGTGGTCCGCATCCTGACCGGGGATCGGGGATGAAGCTCCCGGCTGCCACAATGACGGGGTGATGGAGGGGAGCGGGCTGGCCGGGAGGAGGGTCCTCCTCCACGTGTGCGGGGGGATCGCCGCGGTAAAGGCCCCGTCTTTGGTCACCGCCCTGCGCCAGGAGGGGGCGGAGGTGCGGGTGGCGATGACCGCGGCGGCTACCAGCTTCATCTCGCCGCTGGCTCTCCAGGCCCTATCCGGACATCCGGTTGCCCACCCCGGTCGGGGAGGCGCCGGGGGTGAGGCCGGCATGCCCCACATCGACCTTGCCCAGTGGGCCGAGGCCCACCTGGTGGTCCCCGCCACCGCCTCGACCATCGCCCGGCTGGCCGTTGGGCTGGCCGACGACATCGTCAGCGCCACCCTACTGGCCAGCCCGGCCCCCCGCCTGCTGGCCCCCGCCATGGAGAGCGGGATGTGGGAGAGCCCGGCCACCCAGGCCAACCTGCAGACCCTGAGGGCTCGTGGCGCCCATCTGGTGGGGCCGGCCTCGGGCAGGCTGGCCTCGGGCCATGTGGGGATGGGGAGGATGGCCGAGCCGGCTGACATCCTGGAGGCCGCCCGCCTTCTGCTCGAACCAGCCGGGGAGCTCCAGGGGGTGGTGGTGCTGGTCACCGCCGGAGGGACCCGGGAGCCGATCGACCCGGTGCGCTACCTGGGCAACCGGAGCAGCGGCCGGATGGGCACCGAGCTGGCCCGGGCGGCGCTCCGGCGCGGCGCCGAGGTGCACCTGGTGACCGCCGCGGAATCCCCTGAGCCACTTCCAGGAGGTGAGCTGGTGCGCGTGGAGACGGCGGAGCAGATGCTTGAAGCCTGCCTGGAGCGGCTCCCGCGCACCCGGCTCCTGGTGATGGCCGCCGCGGTCGCGGACTACCACCTGGCGCAGCCCTTCGGGCAGAAGCTCCATCGCGCCGAGCACGAGGCGCTGGACCTCCACCTGGTGCCCAACCCCGACCTCCTTCAGGAGCTGGTGGCCCGGCGGCCGGAGGGGCTGCGCGTGGTCGGCTTCGCCGCCGAGACCGACGACGTGCGCGGCCGGGGGCGGGACAAGCTGCACCGGAAAGGGTGTGACCTGCTGGTCGCCAACCCGGTTGCGGGACCACGCTCCGCGATGGGGGGGGAGTGGGCTGAGGCGGTGGTTCTCTACCCAGACGGCCGCGAGGTCGACCTGCCCTGGTCTCCCAAGTCCCTGGTCGCGGGGCGGATCCTCGACCTGGCGGCGGAGCTGCTGAGTTCCCCCGGGGACGGCTCGGAGGCGAGTTGAGCGGGGGCGGGCCCATCGCCAAGGTGGTGCCCGACCTGGGACCGGCGGCGCCGGCAGGTGTCTACGACTACCTGGTGCCCCCAGAGCTCCAGGACGAGCTGGTCCTGGGGCAGCGGGTGGTGGTTCCCTTCGGGCGGCGGCGGGTTTTTGGGATGGTGGTGGCGCTGGTCCAGGAGTCCCGGCTGGAGCAGCTCCGCGCGGTGGAGCGGATCCGGGATCCCGAGCCGCTGCTTCTGCCGGCCCAGATCAGCCTGGCCCACTGGATCAGCGACCATTACCTCACCCCACTCCCCGAGGTGATCAGGGCCATGGTGCCCCCGGCCATGCGCGGAGGCAGGGCGGATGCCCGGCCGGTCCGCCGGCGGAGCCGACCCGAGTCCCAGGAGGCCGAGATGGCGCAGGGGGCGCCCGAGCTCAACCTCAGCCCCGAACAGATGGCGGCCTTCGTACCCATCGAGGAGGCGGTGCGCTGGTCCCGCTTCCAGGAGTTCCTCCTCTTCGGGGTCACCGGCTCCGGCAAGACCGAGCTCTACCTGGCCGCCATCCGCGCCGCCCAGGAGCGGGGCCGGGGGGCGATCGTCCTCATCCCCGAGATCTCCCTCACCCCCCAGACCGTGGCCCGCTTCGCGCGTCACCACGGAAGCCGGGTCGCGGTGCTGCACTCGGGGCTGACCCCGGGCCAGAGGGGATCGGAGTGGCGCCGGGTACGCTCGGGCCAGGTCCAGGTGGTGGTGGGATCGCGCAGCGCCGTCTTCGCTCCCATGCCCAACTGTGGGGTGATCATCGTGGACGAGGAGGACTCCACCTCCTACAAGCAGTACGACCGGGTACCCCGCTACCACGCGGTCGAGGTCGCGCGCCGGCTGGGGCGGATCCTCTCGGTTCCGGTGGTCATGGGGAGCGCGACCCCTCGGCTGGAGACCTACCACCTCGCTCAGACCAGGGACAGCCCTCGGCTGCTCCGCCTTTCCCAGCGCTACAACCGGCGTCCCCTCCCCCCGGTTAGGGTGGTCGATCTGCGGGAGGAGCTGGCCTGGGGCAACCGTTCGCCGCTCTCCCGTGACCTGGTCACCGCGGTGGATGGGGCCCTCTCCGAGGGGGGGCAGGTGATCCTCTTCCTCAACCGCCGGGGCACCTCCAGCGTGGTGCTGTGCCGCAGCTGCGGAGAGGCCCTGGGGTGTCCCGAGTGCTCGGTCTCCCTCACGCTGCACCTCCCGGGCCGGCTCTGCCGCTGCCACTACTGCGGCCACGTGGAGGAGCTTCCCGAGGCCTGCCCCAGCTGCGGGAGCCCGCTCCTCCGCGCCCTGGGAGCCGGCACCGAGCGGGTGGAGGCGGAGGCCGCCCAGCGCTGGCCGGGGGCCAGGATCCTGCGCATGGATCGGGACACCGTGGGGCACCGGGACGCCCACCGGGAGATCTACGAGGCCTTCGCCGAGAGGCGGGCGGACATCCTGATCGGGACCCAGATGGTGGCCAAGGGGTGGGACCTGCCCGGGGTCCGGCTGGTGGGGATCGTCAACGCCGACATCGCCCTCCACTTCCCGGACTTCCGCGCCTCCGAGCGCACCTTCTCCCTCCTTACCCAGGTGGCCGGCCGGGCCGGCCGGGGTGACGAGCCTGCGGAGGTGATCCTCCAGACCTACAGTCCCGAGCACCCGGCGGTGCTGCGTGCAGTGGAACATGACTACGAGGGGTTCGCCCGCGAAGAGGTCGAGGTGAGGAGGCGGCTGGGGTACCCTCCGTTCACCCGGCTGCTGGTGGTCACCCGCAGCGATGCCCGCGAGGAGGTGGCCCGCCAGGACTGCGAGCGCGAGGGGGCCCGCCTCCGGGAGGCACTGCGGGGCAAGGGCGTCGAGGTCCTGGGACCCAGCCCCGCGTTCATCCCCCGGCTGCGCTCCCTGCACCGCTGGCAGCTGACCCTCAAGGGCACCCGAATGGAGGATGTGGCCGAACTTCTGCCCGCGGGCAAGGGGTGGGCGCTGGACGTCGACCCGGCCTAGCGCGCTCGGCCGCTGCTGATAATGGCGGGGCTGGTCAATCAAGGGAGGTCGGTCTTTGCTGGTCGTCTACGCCGGGTCGGGGGAGTTCGCCCTGGGTCCCCTGAGGGCTCTCGCCGACTCTCGCCACCGCGTGCTCGCAGTGCTCACCGCGCCGGACAGCGTCGGGGACCGGGGCCGGCCCGCGCCCCGGCCGGTCCGCGACCTGGCCGGAGAGCTGGGCCTGCCCGTGCTGCAGCCGACGCGGCTCACAACCGACGACCTGGCTGGGGCGCTTCGCGCGGGGGCCGAGCTGCTGGTCGTCTGCGCCTACGGGCAGCTGGTGCGCCGTCCGGTCCTGGAGGCGCTTCCCCGGGGCGCCGTGGGTGTCCACCCCTCTCTGCTTCCCAGGCATCGGGGGGCCTCGCCGGTGGCGGCAGCCATCCTCGCCGGGGACCAGGTGACGGGCGTCACCATCTACCAGATGGATGAGCGGCTTGACTCAGGTC
>JAKAXE010000011.1 GCA_021816695.1 bacterium
TTCCGATCTATTCCTCCCCACCCCACGGCCTGCCATCCCCCGATCACGGCTGCGGCTCCCGCCAGACCGCCGACCAAGCCGATGCTGGCGCTGACCGGGATACCCCGGCGCGTGGCGGCGAGGGTGAACGCGATCGTTGCCAGCCCGCCGGCCAGGTAGGTGAGGGCCACGCGGTCGGCGGGGACATGGACCAGGGTGACCATGGTCAGCGCCACAGCCTGGCCGGCGAGCAAACCGCCCAGCACGTGGAAGGCGAAAGCGAAGACCATGGCAGCGCGGTAGGAGGTGGCCCGTGCCGCTATCAAAGAGGCGCTGGCGTTGGGGGCGTCTGAGACGCCGAGCATGAAGGCGAACCCCAGGACCACGATGAGCGCAGCGACCGAGAGCAGGTTCACTGCCTTGGCCCACCTCGGGTTCGTAACGCTGCGGAGCGGCCGCCAGTTGGCATGTTCTTGGCCCGTCGGCGGCGGCGGTGCCACCGCCCCATCAGCCCGGCCAATCCGCCCGGCCGCGGGGCCGGTACCGGCGGGCCACCTCTCGACTCCACGCCCGCCCTCCCGAACAGCAGAAGCGCATCCGGCGAGCCAGCACGCCCGGGTGGCAGCCGCTCCCCGCTCGGTCACTCGGCCGTCCCTCTGGCCCACCCAGCCTATACCGCCCCAGCGAGGAGCGGGTCAGCCGCTGCGCCCAGCCCGTTCTGGGGACGGCCCTGTGCGCCTGCGGGCGGGCCTCCGGAAGGCGCGGCGGGCGAGCTCAGGGCAACTCAACTTCGAGGACGGGTCGCCCACCTCGTCCTCGGCCCTTCCCCCGGACCAGCGACGAGAGCTTAGGAGCTGGCGCCCAGCTCGTCGGGCGGGGCCGCGCCCGGGGACGCTCGACCTCCGGTGGAGCGGACGGCCCGCTCCACGAGCCGGCAGGGCGCCGCTCGGACCGACCGTGGCTGCTCCAGCCAGGGGAGGTGACCGCAGTGGGCCAACACATCTACCTGCGCCCCCTCGATCAGGGCGGCACTGGCTAGGCGGTGTGAGGAGGGGATGAGTTTGTCCTGCCCGAGCCGCCGCGCCGAGCTGGCTCGGGGCCAGGTTCAGGGCGATGATTTCCCACCCGGCCGACGTCTTAGATGGCAGGACGTCACCTCGAGGAGGAGAACCACCCATGACATCGACTGATCCCGGGCGGCCCGTCATCCTGGGAGTCCTGACGCTGGCGGGCGGCAGGGGCATGGTGCGGCTCGAGGAGCGCCTCGCAACCCCGATCCGTGAGGTCTGGTCGGCCATCACCGACCCCAGCCGCCTGGCCGCGTGGCATGCCCTGGTGGAGGGTGACCTCCGCCTCGGAGGCGAGTTCCGGATCTTCGTCGAGGCGGACGACTGGGAGGGGACCGGCCGGGTGACGGCGTGCGAGCCGCCGAGGCGCCTTTCGGTGACGTCGAGGGAGTCCGAGGAGTCCTGGAGGGGGGGGCGAGGGGCGGCGCCCTTCGACGAGTCGGTGGAGGTCCGACTAGAGCCGGATGGTGACGGGACCGCCATCACGGTCGAGGTGTCGGGTCTGCCGCTGGAGCCACTCGCCGCCTACGGCGCCGGTTGGCAGATCCACCTGGAGAACCTCGCCAGCCACCTGGCCGGGAGGACTCCCGGGGACACTGAGGCGCGTTGGGGGGCTCTCATCCCGGCCTACGAGGCCCAGGCCGCAAGCCTCAGGTAGGCGCCCCCTGACCGGGGGCCCGGGCGGGGCCTGCCTCCATCAGCCGTGCCTCGCCATCCACCGCGCCCTCGAGATCCGGAAGAGCACGTGCGGGCACAGGCGGTGGCCCGGCGGCACCAGTGGGTGCTGGAAGTCGTCACGGGGATCATGGGTCATCCCCAGCTTGCGCATCACCGCCAGCGAGCGGGCGTTGTCCGAGTTCGTGAAGGAGACCACCCCCTCCAGGCCCCCGGGTCCAAACCCGAAGTCGAGCGCCGCCCGGGCTGCCTCGGTGGCCAGGCCCTGGCCCCAGGCGCTCTTCCGAAGGCGCCAACCGATCTCCACGGCGGGCATGAAATGGGCCGGGAACCGGGGGACCGAGAGCCCGGTGAAGCCAAGGAGCTGGCCCATCTGGGAGCTGACCAGCGCCCAGAGGCCGAAGCCGTGGGCGGCGAAGCCGGCGTTGATCCGGTCCAGGAACCGGTCGCTCTCGTCACGGCTGAGGGGGGCGAGGAAGTGCTCCATCACCTCCGGGTCGGCGTTGATGGCGGCGAACGGCTCCCGGTCCCCCTCCTCAAAGGGACGCATCGTCAGTCGCCGCGTGTGCAGGACCGGGATGGGGTCCGCCATCTTCCCCGGACCCTACCAGCCACCGCGTCTGCGGGATAACTTCCCTGCGACTGGAGCGGACAGGATAGGATCCCTGGGTGCAGGTCCAGATCGCGGAGGGTCCAGTCCTCCTCACGGCGGAGGAGCTGGAAGCCCATCGGCCCGGCCTCACCGCCCTCTGCTACCGGATGCTGGGCTCGGTCTTCGACGCCGAGGACGCCGTGCAGGAGACCCTGGCCCGGGCCTGGCGCGCGCGGGCCGGCTTCGAGGGAAGGTCCTCCCTCCGCTCCTGGCTCTACCGGATCGCCACCAACATCTGCCTGGACTCCTTGCGGAACCAGCCCCGTCGGGCGCGTCCGGTGGACC
Organism: bacterium; assembly: GCA_021816695.1. GTDB lineage: Bacteria > Chloroflexota > Dormibacteria > Aeolococcales > Bog-877 > JAJYXT01. The sequence goes on from JAKAXE010000011.1 coordinate 2,659, forward strand.
TCGGGCCCTCCTCGCCTCCGGAGCTCTCCTACCTCGGCGAGATGTTGACCGACTTCCCCTGGGTGCAGCCGGTGCCCGACTCCCTCCTGCTCACCGGCGGCGAGGACCCCGCTGAGATGGTGGTCTACCGGGAGACGATCCGGCTCGCCTTCATCGCCGCGGTGCAGCAGCTGGTCCCGCTGCAGCGCGCGGTCCTGATCCTCCACGACGTCCTTGGCTGGCGCTCTCGGGAAATCGCCACGCTGCTGGACTCCTCGGTGCCGGCGGTGAACAGCGCCCTGCAGCGGGCCCGAGCCAAGCTGGCCGCGCAGCCCGCCCTGGAGGGCAAGCCCGTCTCTGAGGCGGACCGCCAGCTGGCGGAGCGCTACCTGCGTGCCTTCGAGGCCTACGATCTCGACGCCCTGGTCCAGCTCATGCACGACGACGCCATCCAGATGATGCCGCCCTTCGCCCTCTGGCTCCGCGGCTCCGGGGACATCGCCAGGTGGATGCTGGGCCCACGGGCGGAGTGCCGGGGGTCCCGGATGCTGCCCACCGCTGCCAACGGCTGCCCCGCCTTCGGCCAGTACCGGATCGACCCCGAGGGGGGCCACCGGCCCTGGGGGCTGCACGTGCTGGAGGTGTCTCAGGGGAAGGTGGCGGTCCTGCACGTGTTCCTGGGCGAGGCCATCTTCGAAGCCTTTGGCCTACCCGCTCACCTGGACTCCTGACCGGGGAGCTGCCATCAGGGCCTAGGGTCGGCGGAGGCGTCCGCGAACTGCCATCGGCGCGGGCCGCAGCCAGTCCACATTGGGCGCTCCCGCCGTCGATCGTGGGCGGACCCGAGGCGCCGCGGACGGGGGCCGGGCGGCCTCAGCCTCCCGACACCGCCGGGATCACGTAGAGCCGGGCGCCCGCCGCCACCTTGGTGTCCAGCCCCTCCAGGTCCTCAACGTCCGAGCTCCCCAGATAGAGCCGGATGTGGGGTCGTACCCGCCCCTGCTCGTCGCGCACCCGGCGCTCGAGCAGGGGCATGGTGGCGGCGAGACTGTCCAGAGCCGCACGCACCGTGCCCTCGGCGATGTCCAGCTCCGGGGCTCCACCGGCCGCCGGTCGAAGGGCGGCGGGGAGCACCAGGGTGGCGGTCACGTACGCCTCAGCTGAGCTGCACGGCGCGCACCGAGAGGACATCCGGGAGGTGCTCTGTGATCTTCTCGAAGTGGTCGCCAGCATCCGGGCTGCCGTACACCTCGCCGGCCCTGGTGCCGAAGTAGATCCCCGCGGGATCGCCTCCGTCCGTGCACATGGCATCGCGGAGGACCGCCGCCCGGTACTCCCCCTCGGGTAGCCCGCTGCGCAGAGCGGTCCAGCTCTTCCCCCCGTCCCGGCTGCGATAGACCTCGCACCGGCCGGTGGCCGGGAAGCGGTGCGAGTCCGCCTTGAGCGGGAAGATGTAGATGGTCTCCGGCTCCTGGGGATGGACCACCATGGGGAAGCCGAAGGTCGAGGGCAGGCCGCTCTCGATCGTCTCCCAGCTGGTTCCGTAGTTGTCCGAGCGGTAGACCCCGAAGTGGTTCTGGGCGAAGAGGCGCTCGGGGAAGCTGGGGTGGGAAGCCACCTTGTGGACGCACTGGCCGAACTCCGGGAAGCGCTGGTCCTCCGGCATCCAATAGGACTGGATCCCCCGGTTGGCCGCCTCCCAGCTGGCGCCCCCGTCTCTCGTCCGGTAGACGCCCCCGGCGGAGAGGGCAACCAGCACCCGGTCGGGGTCGGTGGGGTGGGGGACCACGGTGTGCAGGCAGGCGCCACCGTTGCCCGGTACCCATTCACCCCGGTGGGGGTGGTTGTACAGCCCCTCCACCAGGGAGAAGGTGATTCCCCCGTCCTCGGACCGGAAGAGGGCGTGGGGCTCGACCCCGGCGTACACCACACCGGGGGCCGACGCAGGCCCCGCCTGGATCTGCCAGATGCGCACGAGGGAGGCGCCCGTCTCCTTGGGGAAGGCGACCGGGGCCTCCCCGGGCTCGTTCCAGGTCCGGCCCATGTCGTCCGAATGGAACAGGGTGGGACCCCAGTGCGGGCTGTCCGCAGCCGCGAAGAGCCGCGGGGTGGCGCCCCTGGCGTCTATCCCGGTCCCGTAGACCTCGGACATGGGCAGCTCCAGGGGGCCGAGCTCCCACGCCGCCCCGGCGCGCGGACGGCGGGCCACCAGCGCCCCCTTGCGGGTGCCGATCAACAAGGTGGTCTCAGGCATGGCACTTCTCCACGGGCCGGACCGGCCCCAAAACCGAGCTGAGCAAGGCTACATCAAGCCCGGGCATCCGTGCCGCCGGACACCGGGGGCGGATTCAGCCCGAGCGCAAGACGTCCCACGAACCGTAAGACGGCTGAGGGGCGCTCAATTCATCGGTTCTCCGAAGACGGCCCCTGGGCCGGAGCCGGCCCCACGGCGGGTCGCGTAGCAACCGGCCCCAGGAGGGCCGCCCGCACCAGCTCGCCGGAGGGATTCACCGCCGCCCCTCGCAGGTCCCGCACGCCGTACGCCGCCCGGAAGAGGCACCGCACGAGGCGCGCCAGCCAGCGCGGGTCGCGGGGCAGCCCGTCCCGAGCAAAATTGTGCCTCGGCCCGCCCCCGGAGAAGCCCAGCCGCCGCAGCCGGCGCACCTCCCTGACGCCCAGAGGGCGCCAGGGCTCCTCCCACATCCGGGAGCTGACCTCGGCGTACACCGTACCGTCGTGGCACAGCAGCTGGACGTACTGGGCGGGGTCCTCCCGGGTGCTGAACCCCACAAACGGTCTCCCCGCGGTCTCCAGCAGTAGGCAGCCGAGGATCGAGGTGAGGGCTGGCCGCACCAGCTCCTGCTCGCCCGGGAGGAGGAGCCGGACCTCCGGCCCCAGATCCGGCCGTCGGGGCACCGGCCAGGAGCTGCCATGGGCCGCCAGGGTGGACTCGATGGCGGCCCGGACGCCGCCCTCCGCCGTGTGCACCGAAGGCCTCAGGACCGCGAAGGCGTCCGGCTCCACCCGGGCTCCCGGGTCCTTGATCCAGATGCACCAGCCGTCCGGCGTCGTCCAGTACCCGATCATCGCCAGCTGGTGGTCGACGTGGAGAAATCGGGCCACGATCCGCAGCAGCGGGTATGGCCCCCCGCGGTGGGCCAGGCTCCAGCGGTAGCGGCCCTTGGTCCGCTCCACGTAGATGTCGCCCGCCCCCTCGAGGGAGGCGATGGCCACGGCCACCGCCACCTCCTCCAGGGGGGAGGGCTCGAAGACACTCCTGATCAGCCTCCGGCGGCCGGGATCGGCGCGAAACTCGATGGGCTCCGCCATGCCAGGTCCTCCTCATCGCTCCTGGCATTAGCACCGTGCCGGTCGGCCGGTTGCTGCACCTTCGCTGGGCCAGGTCCCTCCGGTGCTCCAAATGAGTCGCCCCAAATCATACCCGGGGGCGGTCAGCTCGGTGGCCTCCGTTGCCCACTCCTCGTGTCCGCTATAGGCGGAATCCCGCAGGTCGTGGGCTGCCCTCACCGATAACCTCCAGGGTGGTGCTGCAGGGGGGAAGGGCAATGGCAATAGAGGACCAGGGGGCCGGGGGGAACATCGCCCACACCGGCCGGGATCTGCTGGAAACTCCGGGGCTCAACCGTGATGCCGCCTTCACGGCGTCCGAGCGGGAGCAGCTGCGCCTCACGGGCCTGCTCCCGTGGCGGGTGGTCCCCATCGAGGAACAGGTGGAGCTGGAACTGGAGCATCTGCGCCGGAAGGGTGACGACCTGGAGCGCTACATCGGGCTGGCCGCGCTCCAGGAGCGCAACCAGACGCTGTTCTACCGGGTGCTCATCGACCACCTGGAGGAGCTGGCACCAATTGTCTATACCCCCACCGTGGGCCAGGCCTGCCGCGAGTTCAGCCACGTGGTGCGCCGCCCCCACGGTCTCTGGGTCACCCCGGACGATATGGGCCACATCCCAGAGCTGCTGCGCAACGCCGCCGAGGGCGAGGTGAAGCTGATGGTGGTCACCGACAACGAGCGGATTCTCGGCCTGGGCGACCAGGGCGCGGGCGGGATGGGGATCCCCGTGGGCAAGCTGGCGCTCTACACCGCCGGGGCGGGGATCCACCCCAGCCACACCCTGCCGGTGTCCCTGGACTGCGGCACGGACAACCCGGAGCTCCTCGCCGATTCCCATTACCTCGGCTATCCCCGGCCGCGGCTGCGCGGGCCGGAGTACGAGGCCTTCATCGAGGCCTTCGTGGAGGGCGTTCTGGAGGTCTTCCCCCGGGCCCTGTTCCAGTGGGAGGACTTCAAGCAGCACAACGCCATCCGCCTCCTGGACCGCTACCGCCGCCGCATCGCCAGCTTCAACGACGACGTCCAGGGCACCGCGGCCGTGGTCCTCGGCGGGATCCTGGCCGAGCTCCGCCATCGGGGGGAGCGGCTCTCCGACCAGCGCCTGGTCTTCCTCGGGGCCGGGGCCGCCGGGACCGGGATCGCCCGGATGGCCGAGGAGTTCATGGAGCGGGAGGGGACGGATCCCAGGGAGCTTCGCCGTCGGGTCATGGTGCTGGACTCCAGGGGGCTGGTGTTCCAGGGGAGAGAGGCGCTCAAGGAGGACACGCTGCCGTTCGCGGTGCCGACCCCACTCCTCGCCGAGCTCAAGATGGACTCCGGCCCGCGCCACGATCTGGAGGAGGTGGTGGAGAAGGTGTCTCCCACGATCCTGGTGGGGGTCAGCGGGGTGGCCGGAAGCTTCACCGAGCGGGCCGTCCGGGCGATGGCCCGGGGCTGCCCCAGCCCGATCGTCATGCCGCTCTCCAACCCCACGCTCAACTCCGAGGCCACCCCCGAGCAGATCATGCTCTGGACGGACGGCCGGGCCGTGGTGGCGACCGGAAGCCCCTTCCCCCCGGTCCGGGTTGAGGGCCGGGACCGGGTCGTCGGGCAGGCCAACAACGTGTTCGTGTTCCCGGGGATCGGGCTGGGCGCGATCGTATCCCGGGCGCGCGAGGTCACGGACGGGATGCTGCTGGCGGCGGCGGAGACGCTGTCGCGGCTGGTGAGCCAGGAGAGGCTCGAGGCGGGAGCGATGTACCCCAACCTCCAGGAGCTCCGTCCTATCTCCCGTGAGATCGCCTTGGCGGTGGCCCGCCAGGCGCGCTCCGAGGGAGTCGGACAGCTCTGCTCGGACGAGGCGCTGGAGAGCGCCGTGGACCAGGAGATGTGGGAGCCCGAGTACCTGCCCCTGGCGTGATCGCCGGTATCCGCAGGCTCGCCCGCGGGGCCCGAGCCTCAGGCCCCGCAGGCGACCGCAGGTCCCGGCCGGTCTAGCGAGTTGACCGCGGCAAGGTTCCGCCGGGTGACATCGGTGAGGCGCCGCTCCCCCTGGGGGGACAGCCGGTCGCAGATCCAGTCCCAGTGCAGAGAAACCCTGTCGCCCGGTTCCAGCTCACCGGCAAGCGCCAATCCGCTCCGGCTCCAGCTGACCTGCTCGAGCCGCTCCTCCCCGATCAGCAGGCGACCTCCCTGGAAGGTGAGCCCACGGCTGCGCACCACTGCCCGCTCCCCCGCGATAGAGACCACCCGCCCAGGGCGGATCCGGCAGCGATCCATCACCTCCAGGGGAATCCCCTCCATCCCTCGGCGGAGGAGACCGAGCCATGGGTAGACGGCGAAAACATGGAACGAGTGGTGGGGGATCCCGCCGGCCAGCACCGCGGTGGCGATGGAGGTGAAGTCCTGCCGGGTCCGCCGTTCGAAGCGTTCATCCAGGGAGCTGAGGAGGATGGTCACCGGGATCCGCTCCAGGAGGGGGTTGCCCAGCCAGTACGCATTGACCACCCGGGCATCCAGAGGGTCGTTCAACCCGGTGGCCGCGGCGATGAGCTGGAGGTAGGGCCAGGCGCCCTCGAACTGGGAGGCCAGGGCGCTCAGCTCCCGCAGGTCGCCGCCCTGGGTGGCGGCGCCCAGCAGCCTCTCCGGATCGCCGGGGCCACAGTAACCGAGGGCGTTGGGGGGGTAGGCGTAGCGGGCGAACAGGACCGCTCCCGGCGCGGGTCCTGCGGGCCGGCGCTCGCCGCGGATCGTGGGCGCTGACCTCACGCGGCCGCCGGGCGGGGCCAGATGCGGGCCGCGAGAGCCACCCCCACACCCATCAGTGCCAGCCCGGCTCCCTCGGTGGCGAGCCCGCCCCCTCCGGAGAGCGCCGAGAGGAAGGTGGTCACCAGGACCGACCCCACCAGGACGGAGGTGACATCCACGGCTCGGGCCCGGACCAGCGCCCCCATCCAGCTGCCCACGTATGCGGCCAGGAGGAGGCCGGTGAGCAGGGCCCACGACCATTGCCCCGGGGCCAGGGTGAGGAGCCCTCCGAAGGACCCGGTGATCCCCAGGTAGGCCAGGAGAACCATCACCCCGACTCCCATGCGAATGACCGCGACCCGCCCGGGCGAGACGGTGCCCAAAAGCCGCTTGGCCACCACCGTCTCCACCGCCCAGAGGAGGGTCGCCCCCAGCACCAGGCCCGCCCCCCGGCCCATCCCGAGCTGACCGGTGCCTCCCGCCAGCACCACCTCGCCGGCCACCAGGAGACCGATGGCCAGCAGGTTCCAGCCCGAGACTCGCTCACGCAAGAACGGCCAAGCGAGCACGGCCACCCAGACCACCAGGGTGTCATGCAGGAAGGAGGCGGGCTGGGCAGAGCTCTGGGCCAGGCCGGAGAAGAACATGATGAAGGCCACGCCGCCCCCGACGACGCCCACGTAGGCCAGCCCCAGACGCCGTCCCCAGCGAGATCGCGGAGCCTCCGCGGATGGAGGCGCACCGGGCACCGCGGGCGCTCGCCCGCTCGCGCGCCAGAGGGTCACCGCCAGCAGCAGGATGGCCGCGGCCACCAGGTTCTTGGCGGTGGTGTACACCGCGGCGTTGGGCACCGCCCGGACTGCAAAGCTGTTCACGTAGACCGCAACCCCGCTGACCACCGCGGTCACGGCCGCCAGCGCCAGCCCCGGGATCTGCCGCCCACCCCCCCAGCCCGACCCGCGACTCGAAACCCTCACCGAGCTCGCCCTCCTCTCACTCCGGGACGCTCCGCGGCAGACCCACCCGCCGCAACTCGTCAACTGCCGCCTCCGCCTCCCCGCTGTCGACCCGGTGCAGGACGAAGCCCGTGTGCACCACCACCCAGTCGCCGGGCCCCGGAAGCGGGCCCTCGAGGGCCAGGAGCGAGGCCCGGATCCGCCGCCCCGTGGCGTCCTCCAGATCCAGCTCACCCGGACCCGCCGGACCCAGCACCCGGTGGAGGCGGCTCAGGCACATGGAAGCAGCTCCCCCAGCAGCTCCCAGACCCGATCGGCCGCCGGGTTCACGGCCCTCTCCACCTCCGGGCTGAGTCCGACACCCTGGCCGAACTCGCCGCCCTCGATGCCCAGCAGGAGGACCCTGTCCGGCGCCCTCCCCAGCTGCTGAGCCAGGAGCAGAGCCTCGGCCACTCCCAGGCCATGAGTGCTCCCACCTCGGGTCCAGGAGGGCGGACGGGCGCCGAGGTCGAGTGAGTGGACGGTACCCGGGGCCGCGCCGGTCCGGACCGCATCCACCACCAGGCAGAGTTGGCTGTCGGACCAGAGGTCCAGGAGATCCAGAGCTTCGGGGACCTCCAGGAACCGGAGGGACTCCGAACCCGGCATCAGGCGAAGCGCCGCCCGTCGCGCCACCTCCGGTCCCGCCCCGTCGTCCCGGCGGTCCCGGTTGCCCACCCCGGCGACCAGGATCCCGCTCACGCCTCGCGCTCCACGGAGACCTCAAGGAAGTGGGCAGCGCAGGAGATGCAGGGGTCGTAGTTGCGGACCGTCTGCTCACAGCGCCAGGTGAGCTCGGGGTCGGGCAGCTGCAAGCTGTCCTCCACCACCCGGCGGAGGTCCGCCTCGATGCTGAGCTGGTTCTGGGAGGTGGGCGGCACCAGCCGGGCCGCGCGGATGATCCCCTCCGCGTCGATCTCATAGCGATGGAGCAGCAACCCCCTCGGGGCCTCCGATCCCCCGGTCCCGGCTCCGGCCCGGGGCGGCACCTCCACTGCCGGGGGCTCAGGAGGCTGGTAGGCCTCGATGAGCCGCAGCGCCTCCTGGCAGGCGTACAGCAGCTCCACCGCCCGCACCACGATGCTCTGGAAGGGGTTGCGGCAGACGGCGCCCAGACCGGCGGCGCTGGCCGCCCGGCGCACCTCGTCAGGCAGCCGCTGGCTGTTCAGCGCATAGCGGGCGAGCGGCCCGGTGAGGTAGGGGTCGCGGCCCTCAAGGCGGGCGTGCAACGCTGTGGAGCGCTCGACGTGGTCCTCGACCAGCAGCGGCTCGAACTCCTCCACGGAAAGGTCCCAGCCGTGCGAGGTTCCCACCCGGCCACCCTCGATCGGGTAGAGCCCGTCGCCGAGCAGGGAGACGAAGAGGTAGTCCTGCTCCAGGTTGGGGAAGTCGAACTTGGCCACCCAGCTGATGGTCGCGGCGGCATCCTCCACCGCCTGCTCCAAGTGGGGGCGGAGGGCCGCCAGCTCAGATCGCGTGGGGGCTCGGTGGAATCCCCCCAGCCGGACATTCACCGGGTGGATCGCCCTTCCGCCCACGGTCTCCATGAGCAGGTTGCCGGTGCGCTTGAGGCGGAGCCCGCGTTCCACGGCGGCGCGGTCGATCTGCGCCAGCCCCACAGCGTCCTGGCACCCCAGGAAGTCGGGGGCGTGCAGCAGGTGGATGTGCAGGGCGTGGCTCTGAATCCACTCCCCGCAGTACAGGAGCCGGCGCAGAGCGGCGATCTGCCCCTCGACCCGGACCCCGCACGCCTGCTCCATGGCGGCACAGGCGCTGGTCTGGTAGGCGACCGGGCAGATCCCGCAGACCCGGGCGGTGATGTCCGGGGCCTCGTCATGGCGGCGCCCCCGCAGGAGCGCCTCGAAAAAGCGCGGCGGCTCGAAGATGTTGAGTGCCACCTCCGCCACCTGGCCCTCCCGGACCACCACCCGCAGAGCCCCCTCGCCCTCCACCCGGGCGAGGTCATGGACCTCCAGGAGCCGCTCGCTATCGCTGGCGCTGTGGGTCATGGCGGAGGCTCTCCTTGGTGAAGACGGGGGCCGCGGAGTTGAACGTCCGGAACCAGCGGGTGACGTCGGCAGGGGCCATCCCGCCGGCGAGCAGGCGGTCCCCCAGGGCGCTGGGGTTGGCGGCCTCGGCCGGCCCGTAGCAGCCGTAGCAACCCCTCCCCACAGCTGGGCAGATGGCGCCGCAGCCGGCCTGGGTGACCGGTCCGAGGCAGGGGGTGGCCCCGGCGACCAGCAGGCAGGTGGTGCCCCGCTGCTTGCACTCGGCGCAGACGCTGTGCCGGGGAACCGCCGGGCGGCGGCCGGCCAGCGCGGCGGTGATGACCTCCAGGAGCTGGTGCCGGTTGATCGGGCATCCCCGAAGTTCGAAGTCGACCCGGACGTGCTCGGCGATCGGGGTCGAGGTGGCCAGGGTCCTGATGAACTCCGGCCGGGGGTAGACCACCGCGGTGTACTCCTGGACGTCGGCGAAGTTGCGCAGCGCCTGGATCCCACCGGCGGTGGCGCAGGCCCCGATGGTGATGAGGGTGGTGGAGGTGGCCCGGATCCGCTGCAGCCGCTCGAGGTCGTGGGAGGTGGTGATGGAACCCTCCACGAAGGCGATGTCGTAGGGTCCTTCGATGGTCGCCCGGGACATCTCCTGGAAGTTGGCGATGCGCACCGCTCCCGCCAGGGCGAGGAGCTCGTCCTCACAGTCCAGGAGGCTCAGCTGGCAGCCGTCACAGGAGGCGAACTTGAAGACCGCGATGGTGGGGTGAAAGCCGCTGGGGCTGCTGCTCATCGCTGCCGGGAGGCCAGGATTGCCTCAGCCTCCAGGTCGTAGGTGAACACCGGACCGTCCCGGCAGATCAGCCAGGGGCCGAGCTGGCAGTGCCCGCACAGCCCGACTCCGCACTGCATGTTCCGTTCCAGGGAGATCCGGATGTGGTCCCGGGGCATACCCAGGTCAAAGAGGGTCCGGGCGGTGTAGCGGATCATCACCTCCGGTCCGCAGACCAGCGCCGCCGCAGTGGCGAAGTCGACGGGTGCCCGAGCCAGCTGGTCCGTCACGACGCCGACCGGACCGCTCCAGCCTGGCCGCGCGGTGTCCACGGTCACCTGAAGGTGGGCCCCGGCCCGCTGCCAGGCCAGCATCTCCTCCTCGAACAGGAGCTGGGAGGGGTTGCGCGCCCCCACCACCACCGACAGCAGGTGGCTCTTCCCGGTCGGACGGCGCCGCTCCAGCAGAGCCCTGATCGCCCCCCGCAAGGGGGCGAGGCCGATACCTCCGGCGACCACTATGGCGTCGGACTGGCCGAGATCCGCGACCCCCCAGTCGGTACCGAAAGGACCGCGCACTCCGACGGCACCTCCGGGAGGCGTCTGACAGAGGGCCGAGCTCACCGCTCCCACAGCCCGGATGGTGTGCTCCAGCGGCTCATCCGCAGCCGGGTCGTTGCTGATCGAGATGGCGACCTCACCCACCCCGAACGCGGTGAGCATGTTGAACTGGCCCGGCTTGGTCATCGCGATCGGCCCGTCCAGAGGGAGGAGGCTCAACGTCACCGTGTCCTCCGTCTCCCGCCTCTTGCCCACCACCCGGTAGCGCAGGGGGGTGAGCGGGTGGCGGACCTCCGGCACCGCCTCAGCCGCCAGCGCCATCGCCGTAGAGGTCCAAGAGGCGCAGCCGGGTGGCCAGGAGCCGCTGCAGCATGATGGCGGCGAAGCGCCGCATGAGCACGTAACCGAGCTCGTGGTCGGCGTCCGCCTTGCCCCGGAGGCAGTTGCCGTCGATGGCCACCGCGCCCAGGGTCGCGGTCACCCGGCCCGTCAGGGTCCAGCGGTAGGGGGGGAAGAGCCAGGACCATCCCACGACACTTCCGTCCCCGACCGTCTCGATCACCAGCGACTCCCGGCCGGGGGCATGGACCTCCAGCGAGATCTGGCCGCGCCGTACCAGGTAGAGCGTGGTGGCGGGGTCGCCCTCCCGGAAGAGAACCTCTCCGACCTCGGCGACGACGTTGTGGGAGCACCCGGCCACCTGCTCCACGTCCTCCGGGGAGAGGCCCTCCAGAACCGGATGGCGCCCGATCAACTCCGCGATTGACTCTGCCATCTCATCCCCCTCCTGGTCTCGGCGCCAGCGCCCGCATCCCGTCACTGGCGCGGATGGCCGAGACCTCCTCTCGCAGGTCGATTCCCACCGGGCACCAGGCGATGCACCGGCCGCAGCCCACGCATCCGGAGGTCCCGAACTGGGCGTGCCAGGTTCCCAGCTTGTGGGTCGCCCACTGGCGGTAGCGGGACCGGGTGGTGGGGCGCACCGCCCCCCCGTGGATGTATGAGTGCCCCACTTCGAAGCATGAGGCCCAGCGCCGCCGGCGCTCCACCGTGCCGGCGAGGTCGGTGATGTCCTCCACCGAGACGCAGAAGCAGGTGGGACACACCTGGGTGCAGTTGCCGCAGGAGAGGCAGCGTGAGGCCACCTGGTCCCAGCGGGGATTCTCCAGGTTGCGCTCCAGCAGCTCGGGCAGGCCTTCGGTCACGACCCCGTGTCCCATCCGGGTCCGAGCCCGCGCCAGCACCTCCTGGCGGGCCGCCTCGTCACGGAGCGTGGCGGGCTGGCTCTCCACTTCATCGAGGACCGCTGCCCCGCGGTCCGAGCCCACCCGGACCAGGTACCTCGGGTCGTCCTCCTCCACGATCTCCGTCATGGCGAGGTCGAAGCCCGACTCCGCGCCCGGCCCCGTGCCCATGGAGGTGCAGAAGCAGGTGCTGGCCGGGGAGCCGCATTCCACGGTGCATATGAAGAGGCCCTCCCGGCGGGACGCATACCGGGGGTCGGTGACGCGGCCCCCGCCCAGCACCCGGTCCAGGATCCCCAGCGCCGCCACCTCACAGGGCCTCACTCCCACCAGCGCCAGCGGGGCCAGGCCGGCTGCCGGTTCCTCGTGCGGGACGAGGTCCTGGGCGCCGGCGCGCCAGACCACCTCACGGGGAGGCAGAAGCTGGCGTTTCACCGAGTCCGCGCCCACCGCCCAGCCGAAGATCTCAAGGTCGGCACCCGGGGTCAGGCGATAACTTCCCGGAGACTGGGAGTCGTGCCAACCCTGGGGGAGGTCGGCGACTCCGCTTATCTCGGCGAGCGAGATGGCCCGGTCCCGGACCGTCGGGCCCACGGTCCGGTAGCCGCGGCTCTGCAGCGACCTTATTACGGCGTCCAAGCCAGCTCGGTCCACGACCCGAGCCGGCTTGGACCCGGCTCCTCCATCGCCCCCCGGCTGCGGGAATAGATCGGGCACGCCCCCTCCTGGGCCGAGACCGGCTCAGATCGGATGCGAGCCAGTCCCCGCACGCCTGAGTCTAGCGGTCGAGCCCCGGCGGTGCCCCTCGGATCCGATCCTCCAGGTCACCCCGGACTCAGCCTCCGGCCTGCAGCACCCCCGTGGGGCAGGCGACCCCGGTCCCGCCCAGCCCGCAGTAGCCAGAGGGGTTCTTGGCCAGGTACTGCTGGTGGTACTTCTCCGCGTAGTAGAGGGGCCCCAGCTCCTCGATGGTGGTGGTGATCTGGCCCAGCCCGGCCCGCTCCAGCTCGACCTGGAAGGCGGCCCGAGAGGACTTGGCGACCTGGGCCTGACCGTCGTCGGCGCAGAGCGCGATGGAGCGGTACTGGGTCCCGACGTCGTTGCCCTGGCGCATGCCCTGGGTGGGATCGTGTCCCTCCCAGAAGAGCTGCAGCAGCCGGTCGTAGCTCAGCTGGACCGGGTCGAACACCACCAGGACCACCTCGGCGTGGCCGGTCAGGCCGGTGCAGACCTCCTTGTAGGTGGGGTTGGGGGTAGTCCCCCCGGCGTACCCGACCGCCGTGGTGTGGACTCCGGGGACCGTCCAGAAGAGGCGCTCCGCCCCCCAGAAGCAGCCCATCCCGAAGACAGCCCGCTCCATCCCCTCCGGGAAGGGGGGGTGGAGCCGGGTTCCCAATACGAAGTGGGTATCGGCTGTGGGGATGGGCTCGGGGCGCCCGGGGAGCGCCTCGGACTCGGTGGGCAGCTGGTGGCGGCGGGCGAAGGGGTTCAAGTGGGGGCCTCCTGAGATGGCGATCTCACCGTACCACGTCCTGAGGCGGTCACTCCCAGCGGAAGAGGAGGGAGGCGGCCCCGGCCAGGACCACGGTCCATACCGCCAGCAGGAGCACCGTGGAGCCGGATATGGCGGTGGAGCCGAGCGCCGCCCGGAGGGTGGAGCTGAGGAGCGCCGGGGGCAGCGCGCCGGCCACCGGCTGGAGCCAGCTGGGCAGGTGGTCGACGGGGAGCACCACCCCACCCACCACCAGGAAGAGGAGGTAGAGGCCGTTGGCACCACCCAGGGTCAGCTCGGCGCGGAGCGCTCCGGCCAGCGTGAGGCCCAGACCGGCGAAGCAGACCGAGCCCAGGAGCATCAGCGGGATGGCCCCCAGCACCGCACCGCTCCAGCCGAAGAACAGCCTGCCGATCACCAGCAGCAGCGCCACCTGCCCGACCTCCACCAGCAGGACCGCTCCGGCCTTGGCCAGCACCAGGACGAAGGTGGGGAGCGGTGATCCCCCCAGCCGCTTCAGGACCCGGTAGTAGCGCTGGTAGGCGGTGGAGATTCCCAGGGTCACCATGCCGGTGGACATGAGGGCCACCGTGATCACCCCGGGGATGAGAAAGTCAGCCGGCCGACCGGCGCCGGCGGGGAAGATCCGGGCCCCGGCGAAGAGGGCCAGCAGCAGCACCGGCAGGACGAGGATCACGAGGAGGTTCTCCGGCTGGCGCAGCAGGAGGAGCAGCTCCACCCGGAGCTGGGCCCGGAGCGACCGGGGCCAGGGCGCGACCAGCTGGGGGCTGCTCAATCGGTGCCTCCGGTGAGCTCCAGGAACACCTCCTCCAGTGAGCCGCCACCGACCTGGAGGCGCAGCACCTGCGGTCCCTCGTCCCGCAGCAGCGAGGCGACCTCCACCAGCGCCTGGGGCGGGCTGGCGGTCCTCAGCAGGTAATGCCCGGGAGCCACCTCGCGCGAGCGCTCCACCGAGGCCAGGGCGGAGAGCCGCGCCTGCCCCTCGACGGTGAGGGCCTCGATCGTCTCCAGCTCGACCACCCCGCCCCCGCCGGCCCCGATCAGCGCCGAGGGAGTGTCCAGTGCCACCAGCCGGCCCTGGTTGATGATGGCCACCCGGTCGGCCAGCCGCTCCGCCTCCTCCATGGAGTGGGTGGTGAGCAGAACGGTCACCCCTCGGCGGCGCTGCTCCCGGACCGCCTCCCAGGTGAGCAGGCGCGCCCTGGGGTCCATCCCCGCCGTGGGCTCGTCCAAGAAGAGCAGCCGGGGCCGTCCCACCAGCGCCAGCGCCAGCGAGAGCCGCTGCCGCTCACCGCCGGAGAGGGTGCGGTAGCGGGAGCGCACCCGGTCGCTGAGCTCCACCAGCTCCAGCAGCTCACCGGGGGGCACCGGGTTCGCGAAGTAGGCGGCGAACAGCCGCACCGCCTCGCCCACAGAGAGGCTGGGGTAGACACCGCCCTCCTGGAGCATGATCCCCAGCTGGGGGATGCAGCGGCGGCGGTCGCGGACCGGGTCGAGCCCCAGCACCCGCACCGTGCCCCGGTCGGGGCGGCGGTAGCCCTCCATGATCTCCACGCTGGTGGTCTTGCCCGCCCCGTTGGGGCCGAGGACGGCCAGCAGCTCGCCCTCTCCGACCTCGAGGTCGAGGTCCATCACCCCCCGGTTGGGTCCGTAGGACTTGGTGACCCCCCGCAGCGACACGACCGGATTGGGGCTCACCGCCGGAGCTGCACCCCTGGAGCCAGGTCGACCCGATACCCGACCCCGAACACGGTGGTGATCCGGAAGGGGAGGGTGGGGAAGGCCTCGAACTTCTCCCGGAGCCAGCGGATGTGGACGGCCACCGTCTTGCTGTCACCCCGGAAGCCGGGACCCCAGACCGAGCGGAGCAGCACCTCCCGGGTCTGGACCCGCCCCGGGGAGCTCAGCAACTGGAAGAGCAGGTTGAACTCCTTCGGGCTCATGCGGACCTCCTGTTCGCCGACGGTCACCCGCCGGGACTCGGAGTCCACCACCACGTCCCCGACCCGGAGGAGGGTCGCCCGCGGGGCCTCACGGGCGGGGCGCTGCGCCCGGCGCATCAGCGCCTCGACCCGGGCCAGGAACTCCTGCACCCCGAAGGGCTTGGTCATGTAGTCGTCGGCGCCCAGGTCCAGTCCCCGCACCTTCTCACTCTCGGTGGTGCGGGCGGTGAGCATCAGGATGGGCACCTCGGACTCCGCCCGCAGCCGTCGGCACACCTCCTCCCCGGAGAGGCCGGGGAGCATCAGATCCAGCACCACCAGGTCTGGATTGCGGGCCCGGGCCATCTCCAGCCCCTCGGTGCCCGACTCCGCCTCCAGGACCACATAGCCGCGGGCGGCGAGGTTGTAGCGCAGGGTCATGCGCACGGACTCCTCGTCCTCCACCACCAGGACCAGCCGGGACCTGGGAGGTGCCTCGGGCTCCCTGACCACCTAGCCGAGCTCCACCAGCTGGCCGGTGGTCATGAAGACCAGGTCCTCGGCGATGTTGGTCACCCGGTCGGCGATCCGCTCCAGGTTGTGGGCGATGAGGAGCAGGTTGGTGCAGGCGTAGGCCCAGTCGGGCCGCTCCCGCATGGTCTCCACCATGTCGTCGAAGACCCGGTGGTAGATCCGGTCGATGCGGTCGTCCCGCTCGGCGATGTCCTTGGCCCGGCGCGCGTCGCTGGCGGCGACTGAGGAGAGGATGTCGGACACCTGCTCCTCCACGTAGTGACCCAGGCTCAGGATGGAGTCCAGCCGCGGCCGGGAGCTGAGCTCGATGAGCGGCAGGGCGTATCGCGCGCAGCTCTTGGCATGGTCTCCCATCCGCTCCAGCTCTGAGGCGATGAGGAGCAGGCCGAAGACCTCGTGCAGCAGGTCGCCGACCGGGTGCTGGGTGGCGAGGATGGAGATTCCCAGCTCCCGCTCCTGCCGGTGGCGCTCGTTGATCTCCAGATCGCGGGCCACCACCCGGCGGAGCCGGTCCCCGTCGCGGTCGGCCAGCCCCTCCATGGCCGCTGCCACCGCCTCGGCCACCATCTGGCCCTGCACCCGGGCGCCGTCGCGCAGGGCGGAGATCTCGTGGCTTCCCGGTTCTAGCTCAGACACCGTTGCGATGGTAGATGACCTCTCAGCCGCCCGTGGGAGTCGGGGCCCGCAGCGAGATCACCACCTCGGTTCCCTCACCCGGGGTGCTGGAGACCTCGATCGCCCCCCCCTGGAGCTCCACCGCCTCCTTGGCGATGGTCAGCCCCAGGCCGCTGCCCGGCACCGAACGGGAACGGTCGCCGCTGTAGAAGCGGTCGAAGATGCGGGCCATGGTGGCCGCCGAGATCCCCCGCCCCTGGTCGCGAACCGCTACCCGGGGCCCCTCCCTACCCGGCCCCACCTCCACCTGCACCACACCTCCGTGGTGGCTGAACTTGATGGCGTTGTCCAGGACGCCGGACAAGGCGCGCGCCAGACGGGGCCGGTCGGCGCTGGCGGCGACCGCTGAGCCCAGGATCTCCACCCGCACCTGGCGCCGCTCGGCCTGGGGGGAGAGGGCGGCCGCCACTTCGCGGGCCAGCTCCAGGAGGTCGACCTCGGTCAGGGTGGGCTCCTCCACCCCGGCCTCGATGCGGGCCAGGTCGAGGATCCCCGCCACCAGCGCGTGCAGTCGGTCGGCCTCAGCGGCGATCCGCCCGGCGAAGAGCCGGGTGGCCTCGGGATCGTCCCGAGCCGCCCCGTTGAGGGTCTCGGCCAGGAGGGTCAGGCTGGCCAGGGGGGTTCGGAGGTCGTGGGAGAGGTTGGCGATCAGGTCCTGGTGGGCCCGGCCCAGCCTCCGCTCGTGGGTGATGTCGGAGAGGATCACCACCGCCAGGCCCCTGTTACCTGCCGCCGGAAGGGGAGCCACCACCGCGCGCAGCACCCGCCGCCAGCCCTGGTGGCCGATCTCCCCCCGCTGGACAACCTGCTCGGCGAGCGCCTTGCCCACCAGCTCCCCGGCACGGGGGTCCTGGAGCACCTGGCTGAGCGGCATTCCTGGGAGCAACTCCTGGGAGGAGCCCTCCGGGTCCAGGATCTTGCTGGCGTTGGGGCTGGCCCAGACCACCTGGCGATCGGGCCCCACCACCAGGGTGGCGTCCGATCCCAGCCGGGTCAGCAGCCGCAGCACCCGGCCCTGGAGGGCGGGTCCCGGCGTCCCCGGTCCGGTCACTCCGCCCGCCAGCTCAGCTGCTGTGGGTCCAGCCGCCCAAGGTAGAGAGGGTCGGCCCAACCATCGGCTCCCGGGTCAACCTCCAGCCGCCACACACCGCCCTTGGGACAGCGCGGGGAGCGGCCCCCGGCGGCCTCCACGAAGGCGAGCATCAGGTTGCCGTGGGTGCAGACGGCGATCGGCCCCGGCCCCTTCCCCAGGAACTGGACGAGCAGCTCACGGGCCTCCTTGGGGCCAGTAGGCTCCCGGTCCTCGAAGAGGAGCGGCTCGTCCTCGATCTCCAGGCCGGCGGTGTGGGCGGCTGGGACCAGGGTGTCACGGCAGCGAACCGTGGGGCTGGAAAGGTACCTCCGCACCCCGGCCGGGACCAGCACGTCCGCTACGGCGAGGGCCTGCCGCCAGCCGGTGGAGGTGAGGGGCCGCAGTGGATCCGGCCCGGCGAAGGCGCCCCGCTCGCCGGCGACGGCGTGACGGACCAGGTAGATGGCTCGCTGGCCGCTCATCGCCCGCGGTGACCGGGGCCTATGCGACCTCCCCGGAGGGAAGGGAGGGGGGCCGTCTGTGGGCGTCGTTGGCTCCGCACTGCGCTTCCAGGGTACACGGCCGGACCGGGCGGGCCGCCCCCCCGGCGGCGCAAACTTGGGGCGTGATCGAAAGCGCCAGCTGGCCTGGCTAAGGTTTGCGGGTGGCTCGGGCGGATCGGTTGGCGGCCATCGACGTGGGCAGCAACACCGTGCACCTGCTCGTGGCCGCTGCCCCCGAGGGGGTGCATCCCCGGCCCCTCTTCCGCCGCCGGGCCTTCGTCCAGCTGGGGCTGGATGTGGCCGCCACCGGAAGCGTCGGGCCGGAGCGGCTGGAGCTGGCCGGGAGGGCGCTGGCGGCTCAGGTGCAGGAGGCCCGGCGCCACGGGGCTCGACTCATCGCGGTCGGGGCCACCCAGGCGCTCCGCTCCGCCTCCAACGGGGAGGAGGTCGCGGAGGAGCTCGCGCGGCGCGCCGGGGTGGACCGGCTGCACATCCTCTCCCCTGAGCTGGAGGCCCAGCTGGCCTTCGACGGCGCCACCCTGGGGGTGACCCCGAGGGCGGAGTGCATGGTGCTGGACATCGGGGGAGCCTCGACCCAGGTGGCGCGCGGGCCGGCCGGCGGGTTGTGTCGGGACCGCTCCATCAAGGTGGGGTCGGGGACGTTGCTGGCAGCCGTGGACGGCGACCCTCCGACCGGCGCGGAGTGGCGGGGTATGGAGCGGCTGGTGGCGAGCCGGGTGCCCCGGGATCTCGACCCGGCCACCGGGCACCTCGTCCTGGGCACCGGTGGAACCATCACCAACCTGCCCCGCCTGCTGGGCAAGGCGAAGGGCGCCTCGCTCCGCCTGCGGGAGGTGGAGTTGCTGCTGGAGCTGTTCCGGGTCGGGCCGGCCACCGATCTCGCCCGTCGCAGCGGGGTCGACCTCGAGCGGGTGCGGCTCTGCCGCGGGGGAGCGGTCATCCTCGCCCAGCTCATGGACCTGCTGCAGCTGCGCTCGGTGCGCGCCTCCGAACGGGGGCTGCGGGACGGCATGATCCTGGCGCTCCTGCGTCGCGAGGAGGGCTGGTGGCGTGCCGAGGAGCATCTGGTCGAGGTGGCGGTGGGAGCTGGTGGCTGAGCCGCTATCGGCCACGGAGCTGGCTCGCCTCACCCTGGCCGACCGCGCGGATCAGCTGCGTTGGTCGGCAGCCCGGCTTCCCCTGGCCGCCGACCTCGAGGCGGTCCCCGACTGCCGGCTGGCCCTGCGCCGTTTGCGGGAGGTCTGGATGGCGCTCGGGGACCAGCTGGAGCCGCACTCCACAGCGCCCCAGCGCCGGCTTCGCCAGCTCTCCGCCGAGCTCCGGCCCCTGGAGCGTGCCGAGGCTCGCATCCGGCTGCTCCTGGACCTCCTCGGCCCGCTCGGGGCGCCTGGGGGGTTGGGGGCTCCCGCGTGGCGCGGCAGGGAGCCGGAGGCGCTGCGCTCACTTCTCGAGTCCGCCCGCCTGGAGGAGGCCACCCTCCGCGAGCAGATCCTGAGCCGCCGCCTCATCTCCGAGCTGGAGGCGGCCGCCACCCTCGGCGCGGTCGTCGACCGGGACCGCGACGCCACAGAGGCCGTCCAGCTGGCCCGGGTCCGCCTCCCGCTGCTGTTCGAGGCGGCTTCCAGGTCCGGCCGCCCGCTGGAGCCCTCGCGCCGGCGGCGGATCCAGCGCCTGCTGCATGGGCTGGAGCTGTTCTCGCCGGCGCTGGCGCGCCAGCACCAGGTGGTGCTCTCCGAGCTCGCCAGCCTCCTGGCCCAGCTGGGGCCCCTCCGAGAGTGGAGGGAGCTGGTGGACTGGGTGGACCGGGCCGCCAAGCAGGGCCCGGCGGACCTGCGTCCCGCCCTCCGGCGCATCGTCGTTCGGGCGGAGCTGGAGACGGAGGCGGCCCAGGAGTCCGCTGAGATCGAGCTCTCCCGCTTGGACCAGGGGGGCTGGTGGCGCACCGCGGCCCTGGCCTGCCTCCCGGAGCGGCGCCGCTCCTCCCGTTCCCCGGACGGCTGATCCCAGGCTCTCCCGCCGATATGCTGGGAGCATGGGAGAGGCCCCCCTCGACTGCCTGGTGATCGGTGGTGGCGTGATCGGCCTGGCGGTGGCCCGGGAGGTGGCCAGGACCGGCCGCTCCGTGGCCCTCTTGGAGCGGCGCTCGGAGCCGGGAGCGGAGGCGACCGCGGCCGCCGCGGGAATGCTGGCCGCCGCCGCTGAGGCCCACTCCCCCGGCCCCTTCTTCGATCTGGCGCGCCGGAGCGCCGACCTCTGGCCGGGGTGGGCGGAGCAGCTCTTCGAGGAGTCCGGCGTCGATGTGGAGTACCAGGATTGCGGTCTGCTGCGGGTCACCACCAGCTCGGAGGTGGTCGGAGACCTGGAGATCCGCCGGGCCTGGCAGCTGGCCCAGGGGCTGGAGGTGTCCGGGCTGCTCGGCCTCGAGGAGCTGCGCCAGGAGGTGCCCCAGCTGGGCCCGGACGTGGTCGCCGGTCTGCACTACCCAGGGGTCGCCCACGTCCACAGCCACCGGGTGGCCGAGGCCCTGGCGCTGGCCGCCAGCCGGGCCGGGGTGCGGCTGCTACTCTCGGCCGAGGTCACTGGGGTGCGTCCCAGCGACGACCTCCTGGAGGTGAGCGTGGGCGCCGAGCGGCACTTCGCGCGGCGGGTGGTGTTGGCCACCGGGTGCTGGGGGGAGCCGCTTCTGCGCGGACTCGGGGTGAGCCTTCGACCCGAGCCCGTGCGGGGTCAGATGGTGGCCCTGCGCCCCCGTGGCCTGCCCCTGCCTGAGATCGTCTTCGGGGACCATGGATACGTCCTCCAGAAGCGGTCCGGGCTGGTCCTGGCTGGCGCCACGGAAGAGCGGGTCGGGTACCTGGCCGAGACGACCCCGGAGGGAGTGGCCAAGCTGGCCGCCATGGCCCGGTCCTTGGTTCCCGAGCTGGGCCTGGCGGAGTTCTCCGGGGCCTGGGCGGGCCTGCGGCCCTTCCTGCCATCCGGACCGGTGATCGGCGCACTGCCCCAGGACCCCAGGGTCATCCTGGCGCTGGGCCACTTCCGCAACGGGATCCTGCTGGCCCCGGTGACGGCTCAGCTGGTGGGCGATTCACTGGCCGGTGGGCAAGAGCCGGTGGCGCTCAACGCCTTCAGCCCCCGGCACATCCTCGGAGGGTGACGGTCAGGCCGTCCGAGGCCAGCAGCGCTCCGGGGAGCGGCCGGCGCTCGTTGAGGTGGGTCAGGATCAGCCGGAGTGACGGCAGCTCACGCATCAGCGTCGCGACCTCCTCACCCCAGAGGTGGGTCGGCTGCGGGCCGCTGAAGGAGCTGCACTCACACAGCAAATGGTCCACCGATCTGGCCAGGCGCAGGAGTCCGGGGCAGTAGGTGGTGTCGCCGGTGTAACCGAGGCTCAGCCCGGGGATGGAGATCCGGTATCCCAGGCACTCCAGCTCCGGGGCGTGGATCACCGAGTACGCCTCGACCTCATAGCCGGCCACCTCGCCGGAGCGGCCCTCCTCCCACTCCTCGACCCTGGCCCAGAGGGGTCCGTCCTCCGCCTCAATCCGGGACCAGAGCCCGGTCCCGAAGGCGGTCTCCCCGAGGAGCTTCAGGTGGTGGAGGAACCCCGGCGGCCCGATGAGGCGAAGCGGCGGTGCCCCCGGATGCTGCAGGCGGCGCGTCACCAGCAGGGTGGGCAGGTGAATGACGTGGTCGCCATGGAAGTGGCTGATCAGGATCGCCTCCAGATCGCCCACCGAGCCTCCCATGCCGGGGAGGAGGCTGGTCACCGGAGCCCCGCAGTCCAGCAGCAACTTCCCATCCAGAACGTGCGCCGAGTTGTGCCCCACCTCGGAGAAGGCGGCCCCGCTCCCCAGGATGCTGAGCCTCATCTCCGCCGTCATCCGCGGGGCCTCGCTCTGGCGACCGCCACCCTGGCCGCAGGCGCCGGCCGAGGGCCGCTACCCCGGGCCCGCAGGGCGGACCAGAGCAGGCGAGGGTAGGCTGGGCGCAAATCGCTCCAGCCGGCCACCAGCTCCGACTCAGCCCGCTCGCGGGAGCGGCCGAAGGCCAGCTCGTCCCCGGCGGCGGCCACCCTCCTGAGTCCCGCCCGAAGCGGTGGATCACGCTTCAGGGAGGCGCAGAGGTCGGCCAGCTCCATCAGGGTGCGGCCCTCAGGGCGCGGCACTCCGGCCAGCCGCAGCGGTAGCTCCAGCCGCCGCCTCATGGCCGGAGCCGAGGTGACCCGGCGCCACCAGGCCCAGGCCATGACCAGGAGCAGCAGCAGGACGGCCCCGGCGGTTCCGGCGACGATGGTGGGGGCGAGCTCGCGGGGCCGGCGGGTCACCCGGGCGCCGCGGCCGGTGGCGGCGGGGACCGTCCGCACCCCCGGGTGGGGCGCCCGGATCGCCGGGGGAGGGGACGGCAGCGGGGCCACGCGGGCCGCCGCCCCGGTGGGCTGGTAGAAGCCGTCCGGGGTCGGCTCGAAGTTCACCCATCCGTAGTGGGGGAAGTAGACCTGGACCCAGGTGTGGGCGTCCGCCTCGGTGATCAGCCACTGCCCGTTCCTGAGCTGGCCCTCCTGGCCAGGACCGAAGCCGTTCACCAGCCGGGTGGGGATGCCCAGTGCCCGCAGCATCGCCCCCATGGCGGAGGCGAAGTACTGGCAGTAGCCGCGGTGCGACTGGTCCAGGAAGTAGAGGATGGGCCACACCCCGTTGGGAGGGGTGGGTGGGTCCAGGGTGTAGATCTCGTCCTGCCGCAGGGAGTTCTGGATGTTGATGGCGGCGAGGTAGGGATTGGTGGCTCCCCCCGACATCGCCAGGGCGTCCGCGGCCAGCTGGCTCTCATCCAGGAAGTTCGCCAGCTCCGGGAGGGTGGCATATGGCAGGACCCAGCTGGGGTAGTCCTGGCCGGCCGCCTCCAGCTGGGCGGGGGTCGCGGTCGACACCGTCCCCACCGTGGTCACCTCCTGGCTGGAGGGCAGAATCTGCGTGGATCCGCCCACCGCGGCGATCGAGTCCACCGTGAGAAGCTGTCCCGAGGTGGCCAGCCCGGACAGGCGATAGCGTCCGCTGAGGTATGGCGTCTCGATCGGGCTGCCGGGGTAGAGCAGGTCCTGAACCTCCTGGGCGCCGGTGCCGAGGTAGGTCACCTGGAGGGAGACCACCTTGCGGTCCACCTGGGTGGCGCTGGTGTCGTTGGCCGGACGTTCACTGTACGGGAGCTGCGTCCCCTCTCCTGCCACCAGGGTCTGCTGGGGCCCGGGATACCAGTTGCCGTTGACGAACTGGGTGAGCGCGATGCCGCTGAGGTAGACGGCGCCCCCCGGGGCCGAGGTCGAGTAGCTGAGGACCGGGGTCCGCTCCTGCCGGATCGGGCCTCCCGGGACCACCTCGGTGGCGTACCCGGAGATGGGGGCGATGAGCTGGCTGTGGGATCCGGCCGGGACCACCGGTCCGGAGTGGAAGAACCGGGAGCTGAAGTTGTGGCTGTTGAGCGGGGGGACCAGAAGGCTCACCCCGGAGATGGCCAAAGCGGAGATCAGCGCCAGGCCCAGTCCGGAACGGGGGAGGGCCGAGGTGCGGGCCAGTCGCTGCCACCGCCGGGCCTGACGCTCCTGGTGGGTCCAGCCCACCAGGGCCAGACCACACACCACAGCCCCCAGCACCGGCCAGAAGGTCAGCCCCACGAGGCCCTTGGGAACGTTGACCAGGTCGGCCGTCAGGACCACCAGGGGCACGGCGCAGGCCAGAACTCCCGAACGCTCTCGCAGTGCTAGCCATCCCACCCAGGCCCCGGTGCCCCAGGAGACCATCAGCAGCGCCAGCGGCTCGAAGCCGGCTGGGCTGAGCTGGTGCAGCTGGGCCTGCAGCACGGTCCAGGGCTGGGGGCTGCCGCCGAAGGCGTGGGCCACCGCCGCCCCGGCCACGATGGCCACGGCCAGGGTGGCTCCCGCCAGCACCGCGATTGCCGGGGCCCGCCAGCGGAGCCACCGCCCCGTGCCCGCCGCCAGCAGGGTGCCCGAGGTGGCGGCGAGCAGGGCGGCGCCGCCCAGGTGGGGGAGCGCCGTCTGTGACAGGGCGCCGGCGCACTCCAACGCCAGCGCCACGGCCAGACCCACCCCGAGCCAGCGGCCCAGGTTGCGCTGGACCCCGCCGCCCGCCCGAAGGTCGAAGACCAGGTCCGGCGCCAGCGCCCCTCCCCCGACGAGGGCCAGCGCGGCCAGCAGGGGTACCAGTAGCTCAGCCAACGGCGCGCCGCGATGATGGGTCCACCCGGGCCAGGTCGTCCCCCTGGCGGATGACCCAGAAGTCGAGCACCAGCCGCCACTGGGCGGGGATCCTGGTGAGGGTGGGCTGAGGGGCGAAGCTCATGGGGTCCACAAAGACGGCCATGGCTCGCCGTCCCGGTTGAGAGCTGGCAGCCACCGCCTCCACCCACTCCCCGGAGGGATCCGAGGTCACCACCACCACACTGCCGCGGGATCGCCACTCCGGCAGATGGCGGGGAAGTATCTGGCCCAGGGGCACCTGGCCGTCCGCCTGGCAGAGGGCCAGCTTCTCGAGCAGCAGCTGGTCCTGGGCATCCCCCCTGGCGGCGGGCAGCCAGGTGAGGGACCTGCCCGTCCCCAGGAAGGCCACCGCCCGCCCCCGCCGCAGGGCCGCGTGGGCCAGCGAGGCCGCCATGGTCACGGCGTACTCCAGTGAGCTCTCCGGCCCGGTGCCTGCCTGGATCCCGCGGCGGAGGTCCAGGACCACCAGCAGGTCGGCCCCCTCCTCAGCGTCGAAGGTCCGGCTCATCAGCCGCCCCTGCCGGGCGGTGGAGATCCAATGGATGCGGTTGATCCCGTCGGCCGGGTCGTGCTCCCGGACCCCGGAGGCGCTCGGGGGCAGGTCCCGCGGACGCCCGCCCCGCTCACTCTCCAGTCCCGCGCGCGCCCCCACAAGGGCGAGGTCGGAAAGCGGGTAAAGGAGGGGGAACACCAGCACCGAGCCGGTGGCCGGGAAGCTCACCGTGCGGGGGAAGAGGCCGAAGGGATCGGAGACCCTCACCTCGGTCGGGCCCAGGCGGTACTGGCCCCTGGTCGTGAGCCGGAGCTCCTGGCCCCAGCTGGCCTGCTGATGGGGGCCCAGGGAGGCCGCCACCGCCTCCTCACCCCCAGGAAGCCCGGAGCGGTCCAGCACTTCGGCCATGGCGATCGGCAGCCAGGAGGTGTTGCAGAGGGTGAACTGCTGCGGGAACAGCTCCCCGACCATGTGGTGGCGGTCGGGGGCGGTCCGGGAGAGCGTCAGGTGGCGCTCGGCCCACCAGCTCCAGGCCAGCGAAAGGGGCACCACCAGGGCCGCTGCGTACACCGGGAGGAAAGCCAGCGCCACCCCGTTGATGAAGGCGAAGAAGCCACAAACCACCACCACCGCCAGGAGCGCTGCTCGGGCCACCCGCCCAACCTCAGTATGGGCGCCAGCGGGGGAGCAAGACGTCAGCTGGCGGCGCGCCGCCCCGTCACCGGGACCGGCTCGCTCTGGAGGATCTCCTCGAGGATGGCCTCGGCGGTCACCCCGCGGAGCTCGGCGCTGGCCCGGACCACCAGCCGGTGGGTGAGCACCGAGGGGGCCAGGACCTTGACGTCGTCGGGGCTCATGTAGTCCCGTCCCCGCAGAAGGGCGAAGGCCTGGCCGGCTCGGAGAAGCCCCAGGCTGGCCCGGGCACTGGCTCCCAGCGCCAGATCGGGGTGCCGGCGGGTCCGCTGCACCAGCCGCACCAGGTAGGACTTGAGCTCAGGGTCCACATGGACCTCGGCAACCGCGGCGCGCAGCGCCGGCAGCTCCTCCGGGGAGGTGGCGGGCTCGAGACCCTCCAGCGGTGAGGAGAGCCCGAAGCGGTCGAGGATCTCCAGCTCACCCTCCAGGTCCGCGTACCCCAGGGAGACGCGCACCAGGAAGCGGTCGATCTGGGCCTCGGGGAGGGGGAAGGTGCCCTGGTACTCAATGGGGTTCTGCGTCGCCAGCACCACGAAGGGGTCGGGGAGCGGGTGGGTCGTCCCGTCGATGGTGACCTGGCGCTCCTCCATCGCCTCCAGGAGCGCCGCCTGGGTCTTGGGGGTGGCTCGGTTGATCTCGTCGGCCAGGAGGACCTGGGTGAAGACCGGCCCTCTGCGGAACTCGAAGGTGCCCTGAGAAGGGAGGTAGATGTTGGCCCCGGTGATGTCTCCCGGCAGGAGGTCCGGGGTGAACTGCACCCGGTCGAAGTCGCAGCCGGTGGCCCGGGCCAGGGCCTTGGCCAGCATGGTCTTCCCCACCCCGGGCACGTCCTCGATCAGGACGTGTCCCCCGACCAGCCAGGCCACCGTGCAGAGCTCGATCTGCAGACGGTTGCCGACGATCACGGTGCTGACGGCATCGGCCAGGCGGCGAACGGCGGAGGTGGCGCTGGCTTCCATCCGGTGCTCCCATGACGGGCTGGCGGCCGTTGGGCCGGGATCAGGCGGCAGTATACGTCCGAGGTGCGGGTGCCGCGCTCGGGCTCAGAGGCGCTCCACCCGCCCGAGGTCCAGGACGAACACCGTGGCGCGCCCGATCTCGACCTCGACGTCCGCGCCCTCGGTGCCGCCACCGGCTCCCAGCTGCTCGTGCCGGGGCCGGCAGACCGTCCTCAGGGTGCGCACCGCCTCGTCCACCAGGCTGTCGTCGGTTCCCATCAGCAGGATCGAGTTCCGGCGCTCCAGGAAGCCCCCCTCACTGTTGAGGCGGGTGACCGAGAAGCCCTGCTGCCCGAGCGCTTCGATGGCCCGGGCGGCATCCTGCTCGTGAACCACCGCCACCACCAGCTTCAAGCGTTCCTCCTCGTCCCCAGGCGAGTGCGGGCCAGCTCCAGGCACTCCTGTGCCACCTCATCCGCCCCACGTGTCGCCGGCACCACAACGACCCGGTCAGGGAAGTGCCGGGCGATCTCCAGATAGCCCCTCCGGACCTTCTCATGGTACGCGGTCGGAGAGGCCTCCAGCCGGTCCAGGGTGAGGCGGTCCGCTCGTCTGGCCCGCGCCGCCTCAGCCTCGAGGTCCAGGACCAGGGTGAGGTCGGGGCTCACCCTGACGCCGCAGATCCGGTGCAACTCCAGGATGGACTCCCAGGGTACCCCACGCGCTCCCTGGTACACCAGGCTGGAGTCCAGGAAGCGGTCCGCGATCACCACCTTCCCCGCCGCCAGCGCCGGGACGACCACCTCCGCCGCCAGCTGCACCCGACCGGCGAGGAAGAGGGCGACCTCCGCCAGCGGCTCCAGCTTCCAGTCCGCGGAGGGCTCGAGCAGGAGGCTGCGCAGCCGCTCCCCAAGGGCGGTGGTGCCGGGGTCGCGCACCACCTGGACCTGGTGGCCGTCGTGGCTCAGCGACTCGGCGAGCCGCCCGACATGGGTCGTCTTGCCCGAGCCGTCCATCCCCTCCACGGTGATGAAGAACCCAGTGCCTCCCTCCGGCGCCACCCTCTCGGCTCCCGGCCTCAGGAGGCCTGGCTGGAGGGGTAGATGCGCAGCCGCCGGCGGGGCTCCTTGCCCGTGCTCCGGGCCACCAGCTCGCTCTCCTCCACCAGCTGGTGCTGCAGCCGGCGGATGTAGGCGTTCTGAGGGGAGAGCTCCACCGCGGTTCCCTGGCGAGCCCTCTCGATCCCGTCCCGGGCCTCGGCCAGGGCGGCGTCGGTGGGATCGGTCGGCTCCAGGTTGTACAGCTGGGCCAAGAAGGTGCGCACCTGGGCCACCGTGTTGCTGCGGAGTATGGAGATGGGGATCCCCTCGGCCTCGGCGGCCCGCAGCGGGGAGTCCCGGCGCCGGTAGTAGTTCTTGAGGGTGAGGACCACGTCGGCGTCGTCCACGTGGTGCTGAATCCTGACCGGGACCCGGAGCTCCCGCACCGCCTGCTCCAGGTAGACCCGGGACACCCCGTAGGGGAAGACCGAGGTGCCGGCGGTGGAATCGCGGCCGCTCTGGACACGGAGCTGGCGCAGCCCCGCGCGGGGTTCCGTCATCTGCCCCTCGAAGAGCTCGCGGGAGCCGCGGTCGTCGAAGGGGGCGGGCTCCACCAGGCGGGTGGTCAGGCCCTGCCCGGCTCTCATCTCTCGAAGCTGCGCAGGGTGGGGACGTCCCCGCAGCGCGTCGTCCACCACGTCCGCCAGAGGCATGTGGACGGTGACCCGGTGCCGGTCCACGATCTCCACCAGCGCATCGAAGGTGGGAGGTGACTTGCGCTCCAGCACCGACTTCTGGGTCCCCCGGCGGCGGGCCTCCTCGTCCGAGAGGGTCACCGTCTGGATGCCTCCCAGGAGGTCGTTGAGGGTGGGGTTGATCAGGAGGTTGTCCAGGGTGTTGCCGTGGGCTGTCCCCACCAGCTGGACCCCCCGCTCGGCGATGGTCCGGGCGGCAGCCGCCTCCAGCTCGGTCCCGATCTCGTCGATCACGATCACCTCGGGCATGTGGTTCTCCACCGCCTCGATCATCACGGCGTGCTGCAGCTCGGGGCGCGCCACCTGCATCCGCCGGGCCCGTCCGATCCCCGGGTGGGGGATGTCCCCGTCCCCGGCGATCTCGTTGGAGGTGTCCACCACCACCACCCGCTTGCGACTCTCGTCAGCCAGGATCCGGGCCACCTCCCGCAGCATGGTGGTCTTGCCCACCCCGGGCTTGCCCAGCAGCAGCAGGCTCTGGCCCCCCACGACTATGTCGCGGATGATCTCCACCCGGCCGGTCACGGCCCGCCCCACGCGGCAGGTGAGGCCGACCACCTCCCCCTTGCGGTTGCGGATGGCGGAGATCCGGTGCAGGGTCCGGGCGATCCCTGCCCGGTTGTCCCCTCCGAAGGCACCCACCCGCAGGGTCACGTACTCGATGTCGGCGCGGGACACCGGCTCTGGGGAGAGCAGCACCTCGCGGCCGTCGAAGCGGGCCTCAGGCTCCCGGCCCAGGTCCAGGACGATCTCCAGGAGGTCCTCCAGCCCCTCGGGCAGCGCCGCGAGAGCATCCCGGATGGGCTCGGGCAGGGTCCCGATCAGCAGCGCCAGCTCCTCGGGAAAGCTGGGGGTTACCAGGCCCTCGCCGGCGTTCAGGCGTGCCCCCTCAGCGCGACGGCCCCGAACCTGGGCAGGCTCCACCGACCAACACCGCATCTGGCCCGGCCGAGCGCCCTGTCACGGCTGGAATATAGCGCACCCGGCACCCATCTCTCAGGGCTGGGCGGCTCCTCGCGCCTGGGCAACCGGCAGTGCCCCGGCGAGCGCCCGCTTGGCCTCCAGCGGCCGCCGGGCACGAACCTTGAGGGGCAGGTCCTTGACCATAAGGAGCTGGGTCGCCACCGGCTCAAAGCCACGGGCCGCGACGGCCCGCGCCAGCTCGCCGTCGTAGTGGCGGAGGAGGCAGATGGTGGGACCCGCCGGGATGTGGCCCAGGATGCCGTGGACCGCCTCGACCGCCAGCTGGCCCTGTTGCGGGTCGAGCATCAGGCTCATCTGCGTCGGACGAGCTCGGGAGGGGCCGCGCACCCCCGCCCAGGCCACCACCTCCGAGTTGCGCTCGATGACGAAGTGGCGCGAGTCGCCGCCGCGCGAGTCCATCCGGCTCAACCACCCCAGCTGGAAGGTCGTGCGCCACTGCTTGAAGCTGGGAGCCTCGATGGCGGCCACCGAATGGGGGGCGGTCCTGAGGTACAGGAGATGCACCCCCGCCAGGTGCTCGCGGTGGGCGGGAATCCAGGGGCTGGAGGGCCGCCCCGGCGGCCGGGGAAGCTCCCTAAAGCGAATCTGCTCTGAGGCATATGGCTGGAAGCCCTGCTCCCGGAGCAGCCCTGTCAGCGGGTGGCCCTCGGGAATGCGGACCAGAAATCGGGTCACCCCTCGTTCCAGTCCCTCGTCGAAGAGGTGCTGGAGTAGAGGTATACCGGCGAAGTGCCCGTCAGCGCTGGGGTCGAGGCAGAGGTTCAGCACCTGCCAGGCCCGGCCGCCGGCCGCTGGCTCCGCCTGCACGAAGCCGGTGATCCGCCCGTGCTCTTCGGCCACGTACAGCTGGTCCCCCACGTCCGCCAAGGGCATGAGCGCGGAGAGGCTCTTGGTGAGGATCGACCATGCCCGGGCCAGGGCGGCGCCCGGCACCGGGCTCTGCGGCCCGGCCGCCGCCAGCTGACGGGTGAGCTCCTCCTCCACCACCATGGTGGTCCGGTAGAGGTAATCCACCTGGCTCAGGTCGCGATAGCTGGCGGAGCGCACCTGCATGGGCTAAGTGTGCTACGTCCGGGTTGCCGTTCCTCAAACCGTGACAAAAGCGACAGGGGTCTGAGGACCACCGATCGAGCCGGTGGGCTCCGGGGCGATCCCGGTTCCTGCTTCACAGCCACCGGCCGGGCAGGGCCCGGTCTTACGGTCGGCTCCACAGGCAGTTAACGTCTCCTCCGCACTGGCGGTGACGGCCGGGTGGGCCCACCCGGCGAGGTTGATCGCGGCGTTGAGGTCTCGGTCCATGACCAGCCCACAGTTGGAGCAGTGGTAGACCCGCTCCGAGAGCGACAGCTCCGGCTTGACCGTGGCACAGCGGGAGCAGGTCTTGGAGCTGGGGAACCAGCGGTCGGCGACCACCAACTGGGAGCCGTACCACTGGCACTTGTAGGCGAGCTGGCGGCGGAACTCGCCGAAGCCGGAGTCGGCCAGGGACCGGGACAGTCTGCGGTTGCCGAGCAGGCCGCGCACGTTGAGGTCCTCCACCACGATCCGGCCGTGGGTCTTGGCCAGCCGGGTGGTGAGCTTGTGCAGGTGATCGCGGCGGATGGCGGCGATCCGCGCCTGGTGGCGGGCCAGTCGCCGGGCGGCCCGGGCCCGGTTGCGCGAGCCGCGCCGCTTGCGCGAGTGGGACCGGGAGAGGCGGCGTAACCGGCGCAGCCCCTGGGGCAGTGCCTTCGGCCCCGGGACGATCGTGCCGTCCGAAAGGGTGGCCAGCGCCAGCACCCCGAGGTCCACGCCGATGGTGTCGCTGGCCAGGTTGCTGCTCGGGACCTCCCGCTCCGCCTCGACGGCCAGGGCCACGAACCACCGGTCCGCCTCCCGGCTGAGGGTGGCCGAGGTTACCCGGACCGAGCCGTCCTCGATCCGCTCCACCCACCTGGTGGCGTCCTCGGAGAGGTGGACCGTGCCGACTCTGGGCAGGGTCACGGCCCGGCGGTGGAGATGGATCGCTCCCGTGAGCCGGAAGCTGTCCCGGCTGCGGCCCTTCTTCTTGAAGCGTGGGAAGTGGACCTTGGCTCCCGGGCGCTTGCCCGCCCGGCTCGCCCAGAACGCCCGCATCCCCCGCTCCAGGTCGCGGAAGGCCTCTTGCGCCACGCACTTGCTCACCTCGGGCCACCAGGGGACGCCTTCCGGCCCCTTCTTCCAGCTGTTCCACTCCCGGTGCTGGCTCATCGCCGAGGGCAAGGGGACGGTGCTGTCGCCGGCCCGGCGGGCCTCCAGGGCGGCCCGCTCCCGCTCCAACCCCCAGTTGTAGGCAAACCGAGAGGCTCCGGCGTGGCGGAAGATGCTGCGGCGCTGCCGGCAGTTGGGCTCCAGGGCGAAGCGCAACGCCTGGCGGACCAGGGCCATTAGGAAGCCTCCACCGGCCGCTCCGCGCAGCGCAGCGCCCGCTGCGCTCTGGTGCGGGCGCTGCGCCGCCCGTACAGCCGGGCGCAGAGGCTGGTGAGAACCTCGGTCATGTCCCGGACCAGGTCGTCCTCCACCTCGGTGGGGTCCACCACCAGCAGCCGCCGGCCGGACCCCAGCAGAGCAGCCTCTATGTACTCTGAGCCCAGCCGGGCCAACCGGTCCCGATGCTCGACCACGATGGTGCCCACCCGGCCATCGGCCAGCAGCCGGCGCAGCTTGGGCCGGGCGCCGTTAATTCCCGAGCCAACCTCGGCAACCGTCTGGTCCACGGCCAGGTCGTGGCTGACCGCCCACTCCACCAGCCGACCCAACTGCCGCTCCAAATCCTGGCGCTGGTCATGCGAGGAGACCCTCGCGTACAGCGCCACCTCGCCGGCCTGAGGGGCGGCCTCCTCGACCAGGATGGTGCCGGAAGGGAGGCGGCGGGCTGGGACCGGCAGGTTGCCGGCCTCGAACCACCTCTGGGCGGTGCGGGGGTGAATGTGCTGCTGGCGTGCCCAGTCACTGATCTTCACCCCTACACCATACTACTACCTACACCTATTTGTACGGGTATGTCAGCATTGCCGTGAACTGCTCAGCTACCCTCACGCGCCTCCCGACCCGAGCCCGCACCACAGGTGCATCGCCGCCCACGCTCGAAATGGCCGCCAGGCGGCCGCGCGTTCCTCCACCTCGCTGGCCCGGGCCGGCTCGCCTCCGAGTGAGCCGATGGCTCGTCGCAACCCGAGATCAGACGCCGGGAAGGCGTCCGGCTCGCCGAGGCGCAGCGCCAGGTAGTGCGCGGTCCACGGGCCGAGCCCGGGCACCTTCGTGGTGCCGTCCACCAGCTCCTCCAGCGGGGCCCGTCGTTCGAGGTGGAGACGGTGCTCTGCGACCGCGGCTGAGAACTTCCGGATGGCCGCCACCCTCGCGGCAGGCATGCCGATTGCCTCTATGTCCGCTTGCGCCAGGGTCTCGGGCGCGGGGAAGAGGCGTGAGAGCCCGAGCGCTCCAAGGCCCTCCACCTCGGTCCCGTAGCGGGCGACGATCCGGCCGATGATCGTGGTGGCTCCCCGGACGCTCACCTGCTGGCCCACGATGGCCCGCACTCCGACCTCAAAGCCATCCCAGGTCCCCGGCGGGCGCATCCCCGG
Organism: bacterium; assembly: GCA_021816695.1. GTDB lineage: Bacteria > Chloroflexota > Dormibacteria > Aeolococcales > Bog-877 > JAJYXT01. Next base: position 35,301 of record JAKAXE010000011.1, read on the forward strand.
CCGCGCCGCCAGCAACTCCGCCATCTGGGGATCCGCCGAGAGGAGCTCGGTAGCAGCGGCGACATCGCCGTCGAGGTTGAAGATGCGCCTGGCCCGCTGGACCACGTCGATGAGGCCCTCCCAGTGGGGGAGGTGGGCCCGAAGCAGCAGGGTCCCCGGCTCCAGCCGGCTGATTTCGATCACGCCCGGGTCACCGTCGATGGTCACGGTGCGGCGGTAGATCCCCTCGCTGACCGCCTCCACGCCGGGGATGGCGCGAACGGCGAGGAACGAGAGCATCTCGGTGAAGGCGAGCGGCCCCGACAGCGGCAGCCTGATCGCAAGCCCCCCGTCCGCCGCCAGGCGGTCGCTCGCCCGCCGTCGCTCCCGCAGGTGGCTTGGCGTGGAGCGGAATGTGGTCAGGAAGGCGCGGTTGAGCTGGCGCACACTGCCGAAGCCGGCGGCGAAGGCGATGTCCGTGACGCTGAGGTCGGTGTCGTCCAGGAGCCGGCGGGCGAAGTGGGCCCGCCGGGAGCCGGCCAGCTGCGCCGGGGTGACCCCGAGGTGGAGGAGGAACAGCCGGCGCAGATGGCGGGCGGAGATCCCGATCTCGGCCCCCAGCCGGTCCTCCGTTCCCGTGTCCAGGGCCCCCTCCAGGACCCGCTGCAGCGCGCGCCGCACCAGCGGCGGCGGAGCGCTGCAAGGGGGTGGCTCCCAGCGGTACGGCCGGCACCGAAGGCAGGCCCGGAAGCCGGCGGCCTCGGCCGCGGCGGCGAGTGGGAAGTGGCGCACGTTGGACTCCCGCGGCCGGGCCGAGCACCCGGGGCGGCAGTAGATGCCGGTGGTCACCACCGCGCGATATGGGCCCATGGCCCGCATGCTAGGGCCGGGGCTGGGCTCTCGCTGGACAGATCCGGACATTCCCGGGCTCTGTCCGGATCTGTCTAGACCAGGCCTCGGGCTGGTGTCATGCTCGGGTCATGAATTCCCTGACGCAGCCGGAGGCGGGGACCCAGACCACCTATTACACCCTGGCCGAGAGCCCCCTTGGGTCCCTCCTTTTCATGGGCGACGGGGTGAGCCTGACCGGGCTGCACTTCGCCGGCCACGACCACGCTCCCGCGATCGGGGAGGGCTGGATCGAGGACCGGCGGCAGCTGGCCCCGGCGGTGCGGCAGCTGGCCGAGTACTTCGCCGGACAGCGGTCCTCCTTCGACCTTCGCCTCGACCTGAGGGGCACCCCCTTCCAGCTGCGGGTGTGGGAGGCCCTCCTTCGAATCCCCTGGGGTGAGACGCGCTCCTACCGGGAGGTGGCGCTGGAGATAGGGCGGCCGAGTGCCTACCGGGCTGTGGGGGGCGCGGTGGGGAGCAACCCAGTTTCCATCGTCGTGCCCTGCCACCGGGTGATCGGCGCGGGCGGTCAGCTCGTGGGGTACGGGTGGGGGCTGGACCGGAAGCGGTGGCTGCTGGCTCACGAGGGTGTACATATGGACTCCAGGGAGCCCCGGCGGTCCGAACCGGCCTGAGAGACCGGATCTCAGGACCCCCGGTGGGGTCACAGGCCGGAGAGGAACAGTCGGTGGAGCCTCGGGTCCCCCGTGATCTCTGGGTGGAACGTGAGCGCCAGGTGGCGCCCCTGGCGCACCGCCGCGGGCTCGTCCCGGTAGGAGGCCAGGATCTCCACGCCAGGCCCCACCTCCTCGATTGCTGGGGCCCGGATGAAGGCCACCGGAACCGGCTCCGGTCCGACCGCGGGGATCTCCAGCAGCACCTCCGCGGATTCCCGCTGGCGCCCGAAGGCGTTGCGCCGCACGACGATGTCCAGCAGCTCCAGCCGGACCTGGTCGGGCAGGCCGTCCCGGATCTCCCGGGCCGCCAGGATGGTGCCGGCGCAGGTGGTCAGGGCGGCCATGCCGCCGGCGAACGCCTCCTGAAGCGGCCCCAGGAGGTCGAAACGCTGGATCAGCCGGCTCATGGTCGTGCTCTCGCCCCCGGGGACGACGAGTCCGGCCAGCCCTTCCAGCTCGGCTGCCAGGCGCACCTGGCGGACCTCGACCCCCAGGGACTCCAGCACCTGACGGTGCTCACGGACATCCCCCTGGAGGGCGAGGATCCCTACCTTGACGGCACTCAACGGTTCGGGGCGGAGGCTGTCAGATGCCCCTTCCCGCCAGCAGCTCCTCGGGGCGCAGGCTGGAGGAGCTGATCCCCACCATGGGCTCGCCCAGCCCCTCGCTCACCTCGGCCAGGATCTCCGGCTTGTCGAAGTAGGTGGTGGCCTGGACGATCGCCTTGGCCCTGAGCAGGGGGTTCCCGCTCTTGAAGATGCCGCTGCCGACGAAGTTGCCATCGCAACCCAGTTGCATCATTAGGGCGGCGTCGGCCGGGGTGGCTATCCCGCCGGCAGAGAAGTTGACCACCGGCAACTTGCCCGTGGTGGCCACCTCGCGCACCAGCTCGAGGGAGGCCCCCAGCTCCTTGGCGGCGGAGGCCAGCTCATCTCCCCGCAGCCCCTGCAACCGGCGGATCCCCTGGCTCACCGAGCGCATGTGGCGCACCGCCTCCACGACGTCGCCGGTGCCCGCCTCTCCTTTGGTGCGGATCATGGCCGCGCCCTCGGAGATGCGGCGCAGCGCCTCACCAAGGTTGCGGGCGCCGCAGACGAAGGGGATCTTGAACTGCCACTTGTCGACGTGATTCTCCTCATCCGCCGGGGTCAGGACCTCGGACTCGTCGATGTAGTCCACCCCCAGCGCCTCCAGGATCTGGGCCTCCACGAAGTGCCCGATCCGGCACTTGGCCATCACCGGGATGGACACCGCACCCATGATCGCCTTGATCAGGGAGGGGTCACTCATCCGCGCCACCCCGCCCTGGGCCCGGATGTCCGCCGGGACCCGCTCCAGAGCCATCACCGCGACCGCGCCAGCCTCCTGGGCGATCTCCGCCTGGTCCGGGGTGACGACGTCCATGATCACCCCGCCCTTGAGCATCTCGGCCAGCCCCCGCTTGACCCGCGCCGTGCCCGTCTCGACGTGTCCGTTCTGGCTCATATCACCATCCCCGAGCCGAAACTCCGGCCCGCTCCTCAAATCGGCTCCCGTTGTCATTGAATTCTAGTCTTCCATCTGTGGGCTGGAGCCAAAGTGGGCTCGTGGGTGGGGCGCCGGCTGCGCTACGCTCACCGAGAGCCGCCATGGCGCAGTGGTAGCGCAGGGGCCTTTTAAGCCCAGGGTCGCAGGTTCGAATCCTGCTGGCGGCACCAGATCGTGAAGGTCCAAACCGGGCACCAGCGAACCGGTTTCGTGGGTGCCGACGCTGGCGGGGCAGGCGGCTGCGTCGCCCGCCCAGGGTTGAGCGGGGTCGTGCATGCCGGTGGCGAGCGGCGTTTTCAAAGCGCAGGCGACCGCGGGCGCAGCTTCGTTGTCCTCGCCGAGGCAGAGCGTGGCTCAGAACACGCAGGTACGCGGAGTCGGCGATTCTCGTCCTTGGTGTGCTGGTCGATGCTGGCGGCGTTCGCCGAGCACCACACTCCTCCGCCCCAGCGGCAGACCGGCGCCGACTTCCTCGAGGCCGCATCGACGACACCGCCCGCCGGGTGATGAGTGCGCCCCCCTACTAGACCGATGCGCCAGTCGCACGGCACTGCCCCAGCCCGACCTGGGCCAGATCCGTCGGAGTCGCCTCGCCCTCGATGACATCCGGAGGCGTTGGGGCGCAAGCGGGACGCGAGGCTGTCAGGCCCGCCGTGGCCGCGGTGAAGTTACGCCGGAAGGAGTCGATGGTGGAGATGTTCGGCACCGCGTGGCAATCTCCGCATCTGGGGCCTCGGTCCGGGGCAAGCCGGCGTCATCGATGCTGGTCCATCCCCGGCCAGTACGGAACGGATGAGTGACATCCCTTGAGCTCGGCCTTGGCCCGACCGGGGCAGTGCCCAGATCTGTCCGCCCCTCCACCGCCTCTCTGACCCCGGGGTCCCCCGCGGGAGTCGTGGGCGGAAGCAGGCGGGCGTCAGCGCCCGCACCAAATATCCCAGCATAGAACCGCCATTATTTGTCCAACTGCCGGAAGCCAGCGCTACCCGGCCGGGGGATCCACCGTCAGGTGGGCGCGCCATTACCCGCCCCAGCCTGGCCTGATCGGCGCGAGCGCGCACATCATCATCGGTACCCACCCCCGTCTGGTGCCTACCAGGGCATGGCGCAGTCCCGTTCCTTGGCCAGGAAATTGCGGGACCCAGGCGAGCGGAGCAAGGATAGGACGCAGCTTGGAATCGGACAAGGCCCGGGGGTGCCAGACCGTCCCCTTGGATCTCCGACTGATGTGCCGGCTTGAGATCAAGGCAGGGTAGCCAGGGCACGTTCCAGGTCCCGACGGTTGACGATGCGGTCGATCACGATGCCGGGAGGGTCCGATAGGTAGAGCACTCGCCAGTCGCCCACCCTGAGCCGGTACCAGCCCCGGTGACCAGCCAGCGCCTTGATCTCGGCACCGGGACGCTCGTCGGCTAGGGCGTGCATGCCTTCGACGATCGCGAGTCGCTGTCCGACTGGGACGCGACGGAGATCCCGTTCCCCCCGAGGGGAGACGGTCACCGTCCTGGTCAAGTCTCAGGCCCCTGAGTCGAGCTCGGCAACCACCTCAGCCAGGGGTCGCCCCCTCCGGCCCTCGGAGACTTCGGCTTCGGTCAGCCTCATTGAACGGAGGTACTCAGGGGCAGTGGCCAGAACGTGATCCAGCAATTCGTCCTCGTCCACCGCGATCAAGGCAGCGATAGGACGGCCCCTCCGGGTGACCAACGTCGGTCTGCCAGTTTTAGACACCTGCTCAACGACAGCGCTGGCGTTGTTGGCCAGGTCACGGATCCCTATGGTTGCCATTAAATCACTCCCGTCCCGAATGTACCCACCAACGTAGTATATTTCCAAAGTGGAGGTCGGCGCCGAGCTCCATCCGAGCCGGAGTCAGGCAAGTGCGCCGGCGGGCCAAGGGCGCCCAGCGACTGGTCCTGGAGATCCCGGGACACGAGTGAGCTCGTAGAAGACTCGACGGACCTTCGGCGCCGAGGAGCCGCTCGCACTACTTCGGTGGGGCCGGCAGGGATGGTGCCCCAGAGGCGCCGCACCCAGAGAGGCGGTCGACCCCGGTGGCTCATCGTCCTGCGCCGGCGCCCTGAACGTCCGGTGGCCGCGGTCAGGCGGGTCCTGCGCCCTGCCTGAGCTCGGCGGCGCAGGAAGCGGCGATGCCCGGCAGGTAGAAGTTGGCGGTCCCGATCTGGATCGCGCGCGCCCCCAGTTCGAGGAACTCGCGGGCGTCATCGGCGCTGGCGATGCCGCCGATCCCGATCACCGGGATCCTGAGGGCCGCCACCAGCCTGGCCACCGCGGCCAGCGCCAGCGGCTTGATCGCTGGTCCGCTCAGGCCCGCCATCCCTGACCCTGGGAGGACCGGCGCTCCCCGGATGTGGGACCACTTGAGGCCGAGGTAGGTGTTCACCGCCGACACTGCGTCCGCTCCACCGTCCTGGACCGCGCGTCCGATCTCGGCGATGTCGGTTACGTTGGGTGTCAGCTTCACGATCAGCGCCTTGCCGGTGACCTTCCGGACGGCCCTGGTGCAGGCGGCCGCGGCGTGGGGGTCCACCCCCAGGTCGAGACCGTGGGCGATGTTGGGGCAGGAGATGTTGAGCTCCACCCCCGCGACCTCGGGCACCAGGTCCAGCCGCTGGCAGACCCGCACGTAATCGTCGATGGTGGAGCCGGCCACGTTGACGATCACCTTCGGGCCCCACCTCCGCCAGCGGGGAGCGTACTCGCTGGCCACCACCTCGACGCCGGGGTTCTGCAACCCGATCGAGTTGAGCATCCCGCCGGGGACCTCGGCGATCCGCGGGGGCGCGTTGCCCGGGCGGGGAGCAACTGTCGTGCCCTTGGTGAAGACCGCCCCCAGCCCCGCGAGGTTGCCCATTCGCTCCGCCTCGAAGCCGTACCCGAAGGTCCCGGACGCGGCTCCCACCGGGCTCTCCAGTGCGAGCCCCCGGCCGATCACCACCTCACCACCCACCCAGCTACTCCAGGTGGGAGGGCTGCCGGCGCAGCCCCTCCCAGTCCACCTGGCCCGCCACCAGGACCGGCCCCTGGCGGCAGCAGAGCCCGGGCACCGCGGTTCCCCGGGACAGGAGGGGGATGGAGCAGCCGAGGCAGGTCCCGAAACCGCAACCCATGGGCGCCTCGATGGAGACCTCGACCGGCGCCTCCGGCCGAAGGCTGCCCACCATCTCGGCCACCGCCTGGAGCATGGGATTGGGGCCGCAGGCGTAGACCCGGTCCATCCCGTCCAGCAGCTCGGGCAGGGCATCCGTGACCATGCCCTGCCGCCCCGAGCTACCGTCATCAGTGACCTGCGCCGAACGGGCGAGGCCGGAGGGCATGAGGCCGAGAGGGAACAGCTCGTCGGAGCTGGCGGCTCCATTGAGCCAGAGGACGCGCTCCCCCTTGGCCAGCAGCCGGCTGGCCAGGTGGGGGAAGGGGGCCGCCCCGACTCCCCCGGCGACCAGGAGAGAAGATCCCCGCGATTCCGGGAGGGTAAAGCCTCTTCCCAGCGGCCCCAGGAGCCTCACCGTGGAGCCCAGCGCCAGCCGCGCCAGCCTGCGGGTCCCCTCGCCGTAGACCCTAAGGTAGAAGGAGACCGTGCCTCGGCCCGGATCGACGCTGGAGAAGGAGAACGGCCGGCGGAGGAGCGGGCCCGGCACCATCTGGAGCTGGGCGAACTCTCCCGGGAGCGCAGCCCGGGCCGCTTCCGGCGCCTCCAGGGTCAGGAGGTGGAGGCCGGGTCCCAGCTGGTCTGCCCCAACGCAGGTGGCGACCTCGTCGCGGGCCCGGCCGAGGTCGCTCTCTGGGAGCGGGGCGGCGCTCAACCGGCGGTGGGGGCGACCTGGGGGTCGCGGTGCTCGGTGATGGTGGCCGAGCGGCCGGGGAGCCCGGACTGCCAGACCTCCAGAGCCTGGACCAGTGCCGCCGCAGTGTCCAGGGATGTCAGGCATGGTATGCCCCGCTGGACCGCCGCCTGGCGGATCCGGAAACCGTCCCGGACCGGCCGTCCCCCGGCCTCCTCACCCTCCATCTCGTCGGTGGCGACCCGGGAGATGGTGTTGATGACCAGTTGAACCTGGCCCCCCACGGTGATGTCGACGACGTCGGGCCGCCCCCGGTGGAGCTTGGCCACCTCGTGGACCGACACCCCGGCGGCCCGCAGCGCCGCGGCCGTGCCCGGGGTGGCGTAGAGGCGGAAGCCCAGTTCGGCCAGCCGGGCCGCCACCGCCAGCCCCTCGGGCTTGTCCTGGTCGGCGATGCTGACCAGCGCCCCTCCGGCGCGCGGCACCGAGCCGAGCGCGGCCAGGAAGGCCTTGCCCAGCGCCGCTGGCAGGTCGCGGTCGACCCCGATGACCTCGCCGGTGGAGCTCATCTCCGGGCCCAGCACCGTGTCCACCAGGTCCAGCTTGCGCGAGGAGAAGACCGGGGCCTTAACGGCCACCAGCGGTGGCACCGGGGAGAGCCCCGGGGCCCGGCCCTGCTCCGCCAGCGACTCCCCCAACATCGCTCGCACCGCAGCCTCCACCATGGGGACGCCGGTGACCTTGCTGAGGAAGGGGACGGTGCGGCTGGAGCGGGGGTTAACCTCGATCACCAGGATCCGGCCCCGGTGGATCACGTACTGGACGTTGATCAGCCCCAGGGTGCCGGTGGCCAGCGCCAGCCGGGAGGTGGTCTGCACCAGCTCCGAGACCAGCTCCGGGTCCAGCCTCTGGGGCGGGTACACGGCCATCGAGTCCCCGGAGTGCACCCCGGCACGTTCCACATGCTCCATGACCCCGGGGACCAGGACGGCCTTGCCGTCGCAGATGGCGTCCACCTCGACCTCCAGCCCCAGGAGGTACTTGTCGATCAGGACCTCCTCCCCGCCTGACGCCCGCAGGGCCTCCTTGAGGTAGCGGCGCAGGTCCTCCTCGCTGTGGGTCACGTCCATCGCCCGGCCTCCCAGGACGTAGGAGGGCCGGACCAGGACCGGGTAGCCCACCCGGGCGGCGATCCGGGCGGCCTCGTCCGGGTCCTTGGTGGAACCACCCGCGGGCCGGGCTATTCCCAGCTCCTCCAGGAGGGCGTCGAAGAGGCCACGGTCCTCGGCCACCTGGATCGAGCGCCCCGGTGAGCCGAGGAGGGGGACCCCCTCCTTCTCCAGGCGGGGCGCCAGGTTGACCGCGGTCTGCCCGCCGAACTGGACCACCACCCCCAGGGGCCGCTCCACCCGGCAGACCTCCAGAACCGACTCCAGGTCCAGCGGTTCGAAGTAGAGGCGGGTGCTGCAGTCGTAGTCGGTGGAGACGGTCTCGGGGTTGCTGTTCACCATCACCGCCTCCAGCCCGCGGCGGCGGAATGCCGAGGCGGCCTGCACCGAGCAGTAGTCGAACTCGATCCCCTGCCCGATGCGGATGGGGCCGGACCCCAGGACCACCGCGGCCCCGGGACGGGCCCGGTTCTCGTCCTCCAGCTCGTAGCTGGAATAGAAGTAGGGGGTGGTGGCGGCGAACTCGGCAGCGCAGGTGTCCACGCACTTGAAGGTGGCCACCACCCCCAGGCGCTCCCGCATCTCCCGCACCTCGGCGCCCGACCGCCCCATCAGCTCCCCGATCCGCCGGTCGGAGATCCCGGCGCGCTTGGCGGAGCGAATCAACCCTGAATCGGCGGCGCCCGCCCCCTGGCCCAGCTCCGCCTCCAGCTTCACCAGCCGGGCCAGCTGGTGGGTGAACCAGCGGGGGTACCCGGTCCGGCGGGCGACGCTGTCCGCGGGCTGTCCCAGCGCCAGCGCCGCCACCACCGCCTGGAGCCGGAGATCGGTTGGGGTCTCCAGCCTCTCCACCGACCGCAGCACGTCCTGGGGGTCGACCGGACCCTGTTCCAGGGAGCGCAGCGCCTTGGAGACGGCGCTCAGGAAGTTGCGCCCGATGGCCATCGCCTCGCCGGTGGACTTCATCTGGGTGCCCAGCCGCCGGTCCCCGTGGGGGAATTTGTCGAAGGGCCAGCGGGGGATCTTGACGACGCAGTAGTCGAGGCTGGGCTCAAAGGCGGCGGAGGTCTTGCCGGTGACCTGGTTGCGGATGTCCTTGAGCTGGCGCCCCAGCGCCACCTTGGCCGCCACCCGGGCGATGGGGTACCCGGTCGCCTTGGAAGCCAGCGCCGAGGAGCGGCTCACCCGGGGGTTCACCTCGATGACGAAGTAGGCGGGGGAGTCGGGCGCGAGGGCGAACTGGACGTTGCAACCCCCCTCGATCCCCAGTGCCGAGATGATCCGGAGGGCGGCGGAGCGCAGCTGCTGGTGCTCCTTGTCGGTGAGGGTCTGGCTCGGGGCCACCACCACCGAGTCGCCGGTGTGGACCCCCATGGGGTCAAGGTTCTCCATGTTGCAGATGCAGATGCAGGTCCCGGCGCGGTCCCGCATCACCTCGTATTCCAGCTCGCGCCAGCCGAGGAGTGCCTGCTCGATCAGGACCTGGGTTATCGGGCTGGCCCGAAGACCCCGGCCCACCACCTCCTCCAGCTCCTCCCAGCTGGTGGCGATCCCCCCTCCGGTCCCCCCCAGGGTGAAGGCTGGGCGCACCACTAGGGGCAGACCGACCTCAGCGGCGAACTCCCTGGCCTGTTCCCAGCTGTTGACGGTGCGCGAGGGGGGCACCGGCTCGCCCAGGGCCACCATCCGCTGCTTGAAGCGTTCCCGGTCCTCGGCGTCCCGGATCGCTTCCAGGGGGGTGCCCAGCACCTCGACTCCGTAGCGCTCCAGGACTCCCTGGTCAGCGAGCTGCACGGCCAGGTTGAGAGCGGTCTGGCCGCCGAGGCCGGCCAGAAGGCCTTGGGGCCGCTCCCGCTCGATGATGGCCGCGACCGACTCCACCGTGAGGGGCTCCAGGTACACCCGGTCGGCGGTGTCCTCGTCGGTCATGATCGTCGCGGGGTTGCTGTTGACCAGCACCACCTCCACCCCTTCCTCCCGCAGCGACCGGCAGGCCTGGGTGCCGGCGTAGTCGAACTCCGCCGCCTGCCCGATCACGATCGGTCCGCTGCCCAGCACCAGCACCCGGCGCATCTCCGGGACGGGCCGAGCCTCGGGTCCCGCCTCGGCGCGGCCCCCGCCCTGGCAGAGGCTGAGGAATTCGTCGAAGAGGTGCTGGCGATCCTGCGGTCCCGGGCTCCCCTCGGGGTGGTACTGGACCGAGATCACCGGCAGCTCCCGGTGGCGCAGCCCCTCCACCGACCCGTCGTTGAGGTTGCGCTCGGAGACGAACCACCCGGAGCCCTCGGGGATGGAGCCCTCGTCCACCTGGAACTCGTGGTTCTGCGGGGTGACGAAGACCCGCCCGCTGACCAGGTCCTGGACCGGGTGGTTGCCCCCGTGGTGGCCGAAGGGCAGCCGGCTGGTGGTGGCACCGATCGCCCGGCCGACCAGCTGGTGCCCCAGGCAGATGGCGAGCACCGGGTAGCGCTCGATGGCGAAGCGGGTGAGCTCCGTCTCCCGGCCGAGGTTGGCCGGGTCCCCCGGTCCGTTGGTGATCACGACGCCCTGGGGGGCGAGCCGCTCCAGCTCCTCGCAGCTGATGGAGTGGGGGAGCACCAGGACCTCCGCCCCCCGGCTCACCAGCGAGCGCAGGGTGTTCAGCTTGACCCCTAGGTCGATCACCGCCACCCGGACCGGGGTGGGCTCGGCGACGCGCCCCGCGCCCCGCCGCAGCGCCTGGTGCAGCGGCTCGGTGGCCGTGTACTGCACCGGCGTGGAGACCTCCGCCACCAGCTCCTGCTCGCTCACGGAAGGCGACTCCCTGGCCGTCCGCACCAGCTCCTCCAGCGGGAGTGACCCGAGGTCGGCGAGGATCCCGCGCAGGGTTCCGTGATCGCGGAGGTGCCGGGTCAGCGCCCGGGTGTCCACCCCCTGGAGGCCAGGCACGCCCTGACGCTGGAGCCACTGGGCGAGCGTCTCCTCCGCCTGCCAGTGGGGGGCGGTCGGACTGGCCTCCGCCACCACCACCGCGCGGGCCCAGGCACGGCTGGACTCCATGTCCACCCTGGCGGTGCCCACGTTGCCGATC
>JAKAXE010000012.1 GCA_021816695.1 bacterium
TCCAGCTCCTCGGTGCGGAATCTCCGTTCCCGGCCCGGGCGCACCACCGGCACCCGGCCCTCGTCTGCCCAACGGCGCAACGTCACCGGGTGCACTCCCAGCACCTCCGCCGCCGCCTTGAGTCGCACTAATGCCATGCCACCAAGTCTTACACATCACTCATGTTCGCTTAGCAAGACACACCACTGCTACAGACCCTGCTGAGCCAGGAGCTGTGACAGTTGGGTCGCGGGGCTTCGGCTTGGTGCGCGTCAGCGGCACGGAATTGGGCCCGACCGTCCGGGACTAGTGAATACCACCAGGTGGCCACTGGACCACGCTTCGCCCGCCACCATGGGCTGCAGCCCGACGTCGAGCGGGCACGTGGCGTCCTCTGTCGAGGCCCGTAGGCTCGGCCACCGGCAACTCCATTCGTCAGCTCGGCACGGGATCCGTCGCATGTGCCTCACGCCTGCCGCACGGCTGTCCCCATGCGCCCCACCGCCTCGGTGAGAATGGCTTGAGAGGTGGCGAAGTTCAGCCGCACGAACCCCTCGCCGCCACTGCCGAAGACGTGGCCCGAGCTGAGGGCGACCCTTGCCCTCTCCAGGAACATCTTGGCCGGACCGGCGAGATCCGAGACAACGAACCGAGGGCCCGAGGCCGGCGGACTGGAGATGCCCAGCGCCCGGCAGTCCAACCAGGCGAGGCACGTCCCCTCGGGGATGTGCAGCCGGACCCCGGGCAGGCGCTCGGCCACCAGCTCCGCGAGCAAGGCGCGGTTGGATTCCAGCCCGGCGAGGAGGGCATCCAGCCATTCCTCTCCGCCGCGGAGGGCCGCGGTGTGGGCGATGACGCCCAGATGGCTGGGGCCGTGGCTCACCTCCTCCGGCAACCGGGCGAGGTCTCCGGCGGCGTCCGGACCGGCCAGGGCGAGGGCGGCCTTCAGCCCCGCTAGGTTCCAGCCCTTCGAAGCTGATGTGAGCGCGAAGGCGTCCTCCGCTCCGGGCACACTGAGGTACGGCGTGAACCTGGCTCCTGCGAGGACCAAGGGGGCATGGATCTCGTCGGATACCACCCGCACCCCGTACCTGCGGGCGAGAGCGGCAACCCCGACGAGCTCCTCCCGTCTGTGCACCACACCAGTTGGGTTATGCGGATTGCTGATCAAGTAGGCAACGTTCTTGGCCCCTGCCCGCGCTCTCTGGAAGGCCGACTCCAGGGTATTGAGGTCAAGCCGAAGGTCCGAGCCCAGAGGGGCCTCCATGACCTGGCGCGAGTCGTGGCCCACGAAGGCATAGAACGGCGGGTAGACAGGAGGGTTGACGATCACCGGGTCGCCAGGGTCGGTCACCAGCCGGAGGACCTGGACGATGCCCATCATCACGTCGGGAACGCTCGCGGCCCGGTCGACCGGAACTCCATCCCACTCCCACCGCTTCTTGGCGAAGGCCTGCAGCGCCTCCGGGTACTCGGTGCCCACCGGATAGCCGGTGTCCCCGATGTCCACGGCCCGATGCAACGATGCCGCTACCGCTGGTGCGAGCCGAACGTCCATTTCGGCCACCCAGAGCGGGAGGACATCGGGACCAAACCGTCGCCACTTCATGCTCGTTCGCTGTCGAAGCTCGCCCAGCGACAGCTCCTCCAATGGGTTCGGCATCGCCTCGCCCCCAGCAGGGGGCCTGGTCTCGCTCACCACTGCCAACCCTCCAGTTCGTGACCTCCAGGAGTGTTCGTCATATGTAGCTTGCGCGGCCGCTGGCCCTGAGGCGTGGGCAGCCGTTTGCCGCCCGGGCGCGAACAGGTACTGAGCGGCTGAGTACGGGGAGAGGGGCGCTCACCGTCCCCCTCCCCCCCGCCCGCAGCTATGGCCGACCGGACATCCCCTGGACATCAGCCGGCCCCGGCACCGCCCGCGACTGGCCGCTCGGTGGCTTCCCTGCGAGAACGCCACCTCCACAGATGGAAAGTGGTGCCTCTACTGTGGGGAGGCCTTTGAACGGGTCGCCCGGCCGCGAGGCGCCTTGGGAGCCGCGCCCTCCTGGATCTCTTCCGCACTCCCGAGCTCGGCCAGGCGGCAGGGTATCTCGGCGTCCTCGTTTAGGTGGTAGCTGGCGCAGATCCGGTGATAGCCGTCGGCTACGGTGAGCGGCACGTCGCGGCCCAAGTCGCCCCTCAGGAGGAGAACCGGAGACAGCTTCCGACCGGCGCGAACCTCGCGAAGGTCTCGAGCCACGTCCGGGTCCTTGCCCGGCAGCAGGGGCAGCCGGCTGGCGCGCAGAAGGTCCTTGGCCTTGTACCGAACCAGCTCCGCCGAGCGCAGGCCGTCCACCGCGGCCTGCACCGCCGCCGCCGGAAGGAGGAGGGAAAGGTAGTTGGCGGCCGCGGGATAGTCGTGCTCGTCGGGCTCCGCCTTCCAGTTCTCCTTGGACTTGCTCACCAGGCTCACCTCCTGCCGGATTGGCTCCGGCTCCGCTTGCCGTACCCGGGCGCGCTCACTCCGTCTTTGCCGGCGGCCCCAGGGAATCGAGGGCGCCCTGGGCCGCTCGCATGGCGGTGACGTCCCCTCCCGGGCCACGAAGGATGTAGGCGGCCCCCACGGCCAGGAGCGCCCCGGCAGCCGGCCCGACCAGGTAAACCCAGAAGTGGGCGAAGTCGCCACTCACCAGGGCGGGACCGAAGGACCGCACCGGGTTCATGGAGGCCCCGCTGATGGGACTCGACCACAGCCCGGCGAGCGCGATGTAGCCGCCCACGGCGATGGCCGAAAGGGTGCCCACGTTCTGCGCCCCGGAAGCTGTCCCCAGGATGGTGCTGACCAGCCCCATGGTCAGGACGGCCTCCATGGCCATCGCCTGCAGATCTCCAACCCCGGAGCCGGGTAGGGTCGCGCCCAGGTGGGCATATCTGCCGACGAGGGCCCAGAGAACCAGGCAGGCCAGGACCGAACCCACCACCTGGGCCGCCAGGTAGGCCGGTATCCGCCGCCAGGGGAACTCCTGGCGCAGGGCAAAGGCGAGGCTTACCACCGGGTTGAGGTGGGCTCCGGAGACCAGCCCCATGAAGAGGATGATGCCCATCACCATGAGCCCCGGGGCGGTCACGACCGCCGCCTGGGAGAGGATGCCCGGGTAGCGGGCCGCCACGGTAGGCGCCCCAGCGGCCACCAGAACCAGGAGGAAGGTGCCGAACAGCTCGGCGAACAGGCGCCTCCACTCGTGGCTGAGGTCGTTGAAATTGCGCCCCCAGCTGGGCTCCACCCCCAGGACGGCGCGGTTTCGGATCTCGCGCCGAGCGGCGGTGGCCTCCGCCTCCGCGCTAGCCACGAAGATCCTCCCAGGCGGAGAGCAGCGTTCGGGCTGGGGCGCCGGCCCCACCTCCCCTCAAGGGATCTCCAGAACCACTTTGCCGGTGGCCCCAGATCGGACCGCCTCCTGGGCGTCGGCACAGCGGTCCAGTGGGAAGCGCACCAAGGGCAGCTCGGTCAGAGCGTTCTCCACCAGTGCCCGGTTGATCATCGTCGCCGCCTGCTCCAGGTCCGGCCGGGCGACCCCGTACAGCAGGACAAAGCGCATCCGGAGGTTGGCACTCATGCAGGCCCGAACGGGCAGCACCGGGTCGTCGAGGTCGGCCGCATAGACCACGATCACGGTCTCGGGGCCGGCGAGGCCCAGGTCCATCTGCAGGTTGGCGGCCAGGTTCACCTCCACGATCCTGGCGAAACGGGAGGAGAAGCGCTGGAGCTCGGCCAGCACCCCCGGCTCCCGGTAGTTCACCACCAGCTGCGCCCCCGCCCGCTTGGCCAGCTCCGCCTTGGCCTCCCCACTCACCGTCGCCGCCACCCGGGCCCCGCTCCAGCGGGCGACCTCGATGGCGAAGTGCCCCACCGCCCCGGCACCCCCGGTGACCAGCACATCCCTCCCCGACACCGGGCCGTCCGCGAAAAGGCACCAGTGGGCGGTCAGGGCGGGTACCCCGAGGCAGGCGCCCAGCTCGTATGACGCGCCCGCAGGGAGGGGGACGGCCTGCGCCGAGGGGACCACCGTCCACTGCGCCGCGGTGCCCCAGGGCCGGCCGGCTGCCGCCAGCCAGACCCAGACCCTCTCCCCCAATCGCTCGGCCGGGACCCCCTCACCCACGGCATCGATATCGCCGGCGCCATCGTGGTGGGGGATCTGAAAGTCCAGGATTGGCCGGGGGGTGGCCCCGGTGCGGGCCTTCCAATCGGTGGGATTCACCCCCGAGGTGCGGAGGCGCACCCGCACCTCGCCCGGTCCCGGCTCGGGCCGCTCCACCTCCTCCAGGCGGATCACGTCCGCGGCAGCGCCGGTCGCACGGTACAGGGCTGCCTTCAAGCCTTGCCCCTCACGCTCTGACGGGGTCGCGCGAGTCCGACATCCACCTTGCCTCCAAATTGATCCGGTGGCCGAGATCGTACCGCCGCGGATATGCTGAGCACAGCCGCCCCGCCGCATATGGTGTAACAACTTGTCCCCCGAGCAACCAACCTCTCCCGAGCTGGCGCCTCAGAGTCACCTGTCCGGAGCAAGGCTAGTGGTGGTGGGAGCGGGCGCCATGGCCGAGGCCATAGTGGGAGGTCTGTTGGCCCGGGGGCTGGTGAGCCCAGGGGAGGTCACCTGCACCCACCCCCGCCGGGCGCGGCGGGAGGACCTGGAGCACCGCCTTGGCGTGCGGGTAACTTCGGACAACCGCCAGGCCGCAACCTCCGCGGACCTCTTGGTGATCTCGGTGAAGCCTCAGGTGCTCCGCCGCGTGATGCCCGAGCTCAAGGGCGCGATCGCGCCCGGCACCTTGGTGCTGAGCATCGTCGCCGGTGCCTCCACCGGAACCCTGGGGGAGGGACTGGGGCACCCTGCCGTGGTCAGGGCCATGCCCAACACCCCAGCTCAGATCGGCAAGGGGATGACCGTCTGGTACCCCACCCCCGAGGTGGACCAAGTGGGAAGGCTGCGCACCCGCCAGTTGCTCGGCGCCCTGGGTGAGGAGCTGGAGGTGGAGGACGAGGAACAGGTGGCGATGGCCACCGCCGTCTCCGGAACCGGGCCGACCTACACTCTGCTGTTCATCGAATCCCTGGTGGACGCCGCCGTCCATCTCGGATTCCCTCGCCATCTGGCCCGGAGGCTCGTCCTGAGCACAGTGCAGGGGTCGACCGAATTCGCCGCCCAGAGCCAGCGCCACCCCAGCGAACTCCGGGACATGGTGACGTCTCCGGGCGGCACCTCGGCCGAGGCACTCGCCGCCCTGGAGAGGGGGCGCTTCCGGACAGTGCTGGCGGATGCGGTCTGGGCCGCCTACCACCGGACCCGGCAGCTGGAGCAGGCCCTGGACCGCGGGGTTCCTCCGGGACCTCCCCAGCCGCGCTAGTCGGCTCCCGCCCTGGCCGTCGGGCGGGAACGGCGCCGCTCCCGGGCCCTCAGGCTCTGCTCGAGCACCACCTTGCGTAATCTCACCGACCGGGGAGTCACCTCGGCACACTCATCCTCGGCAATGAACTCCAGCGCCTGCTCCAGCGAGAGGTTGAGGGCCGGACTCAAACGCTCCAGCTCCTCCGCGGTGGAGGAGCGCATGTTGGTCAGCTTCCGCTCCCTGGTGGGGTTGACGTCTATGTCTTCGGGGCGGGCGTTCTCCCCCACCAGCATTCCCTCATAGACCTCCACCCCCGGACCGATGTGCAGGGTTCCTCGCTCCTGCAGCGACATCAGCGCCTCGGTTGTCGAGAACCCTCTGCGGTCCGCCACCAGCGAGCCGTTGCGCCGGGTCTTGAGCTCCCCGTGCCAAGGCTCCAGCCCGTCAAAGACGCTGTGCAACACCCCGGTCCCCCTGGTTTCCACCAGGAACTCGGTGCGGAAGCCCACCAGCCCCCGGGCCGGGGCCCGGTACTCGAGCCGGACCCACCCGGTCCCGTGATTGACGATCTCCTGCAGCCGTCCCTGGCGCAGGGCCAGGAGCTGGGTGATCACCCCGAGATACTCCTCAGGGGCATCCACGGTCAGCCGCTCCATCGGCTCGTGGACCACTCCATCGACCACCCGGGTCACCACCTGAGGCTTGCCCACAGTGAGCTCGAACCCCTCGCGGCGCATGGTCTCCACCAGCACCGCGAGCTGTAGCTCCCCCCGCCCCTGAACCTCCCAGGTGTCGGGCCGTTCGGTGGGGGCGATGCGCAGCGACACGTTTCCCACCAATTCGGAGTCCAGGCGGCTCTTGAGGAGGCGGGCCGTGAGCTTGGTGCCCTCGCGCCCCGCCAGCGGGGAGGTGTTGATCCCCACGGTCATGGCCAGGCTCGGCTCGTCCACCAGGATGGGCTCCAAGGGCTCGGGATCCTGGGGGTCGGCGAGGGTGTCACCGATGGAGACGTCGGCAAACCCGGCGACCAGCACGATCTCCCCTGGCCCTGCCGACTCCACCGCGACCCGCTCCAACCCCTCGGTGCCGAAGAGCTCCACGACCCGACCGGACTCCACCCCCCCTCCGGCCCGGCACAACGCGACCGTGGCGCCCCGAACGATCTCGCCCCGGTGCACGCGGCACACCGCCAGCCGGCCCAGGTAGGGCGAGGCGTCGAGGTTGGTGACCAGCGCCTGCAGCGCGCCTCCAGGCTCGTGCTCGGGCGCCGGCACCGAGGCCAGGATGGCCTCGAAGAGGGGCTCGAGGGAGGTGCCGGTGGTGGCGGGAGAGGTGGACGCCCAGCCCTCCTTGGCGCTGGCGTAGAGGATCGGGAAGTCCAGCTGCCCCTCGTCGGCGTCCAGGTCGAGGAACAGATCCTCCACCTCCCGCACCACCTCAGCCACCCTGGAGTCCGGGCGATCGACCTTGTTGACCACCACCAGAACCGCCAGCCTGGCCTCCAGGGCCTTGCGCAGCACGAAGCGGGTCTGGGGCAGCGGACCCTCCGAGGCGTCCACCAGGAGCAGCACCCCATCCACCATGGCCAGAGCGCGCTCCACCTCGCCGCCGAAGTCGGCGTGCCCGGGAGTGTCCACGATGGTGATCCGGGTGCCCCGGTAGCGCACCACCGTGTGCTTGGCCAGGATGGTGATCCCCTTCTCCCGCTCCAGGTCCCCGGAGTCCATCACCCGGTCGGCGACCACCAGGTTCGCCCGGAAGGCACCGGTCTGGCGCAGCATGGCGTCCACCAGGGTGGTCTTACCGTGGTCAACATGGGCCACCAGGGCCACGTTGCGCAGGTCGGAGCGCCTCTCCACCGCTCCACCATAACCGGGACGGCCGGACGGTCCGGTGCCGGGGATCAGCTCAGGGCCAGCGTCGTCCGGTCCACCTCGACGGCGGAGCCCAGTACCACCAGCAGGTCGCCCCCAAGGACCACCTGGTCGTCACCGGGGCCCACGAACAGCTCCCCAGTGGGACGGCGGAGGGCCAGGATCCTGGCGGTGCCCCGATCCGTCAGGCCCGCCTCCCGCACCGTGGCGCCCGCCCGCCGCCAGTCCTCGGGCACGACGATCTCCTCGACCCCGAGAGTCCCGGAGCCCGACCTCAGGGTGTCGATCACCTCCACCACCCCGGGCCGGAGGGCCATCTCGGCCATCCGGTGACCCGCCATCTGATATGGCGAGAGCACTCGATCGGCTCCGGCCAGCTGGAGCCGCCGAAGGGACTCCGGCTGCCCGGCGCGGGCGATGATGAAGAGATTGGAATTGAGCGAACGGGCGGCCAGCGTGATGTACACCGCCCGCTCATCCGCGTCCACCGCGCACACCACCCCACGGGCGCGCTCCACACCGGCCCGCCGCAGGACCTCCTCCGAGGCGGCGTCGCCCTCCAGGAAGAGCCGCCCCTCACGTGAGAGGCGGCCCACCGCCTCGGGGTTGTTGTCGATGGCCAGATAGGGAACCCCAGCCCGCTCCAGCTCCGCCACCACCTGGGTTCCGATGCGCCCATAGCCGCAGAGGATGAAGTGGCCACGAAGTGCCGAGACGTCCCGCTCCAACTGCCGTGTCATCCTCCACCGGCTCAGCTGGCCGCCGCTCACCAGCTCGGCGAAGAGCCCGAGCGAGTAGAGCATAGTCCCCACTCCGATCACGATCAGGCCGATGCTGAAGAGCCGACCCGCCAGGGAGAGCGGATGAACCTCCTGGTAGCCCACGGTGGAGACCGTGATGACGGTCATGAAGGCGCTGTCGGCGAGGTCCCAGCCCTCTATGAGCATGTAGCCGAGGGTCCCGCCGACCAGCACCGCGGCCAGCAAGAGAGCCGGGCGGGTGAAACGCCGCAGTGGGTGCTGGGACCAGGCTCCGTGGGCCGCGCTCATCTGGCCAGTTGTAGCCCCCCAGAGCCGCCCGCACAAGCGCGGGGCCAGGACCACCTCCCCGGCTCACAGGGGGGACCACCGGCCCCGGCCGATATCCTGGGCGGCTGATGGTGCACGTCCCTGAGGCGCGAGCTCTGCATGAGCGATGGGACGCGTCCTGGCTCGGCCAACACCCGCAGCGCAACCTGGCCTGGGCGGCGGCCATCCTGGGCCTCGCCATCCGCTGGGCAACCCTGGTGATGACCGGGCACCTCGCCGGCTCCTGGGAGTACGACGACGCCGTCTACTTCGGCACCGCGGTGCAGATGGTGCATGGGCTGGTCCCCTACCGGGACTTTGTGCTCATCCAGCCGCCGGGGGTGCCCCTGGCGCTGACCCCGGTGGCCCTGCTCTCATACCCCTTCGGAACCCACACGGCCCTGGAGGTCGCCCGCGCCCTGGTGCCCCTGGTCTCCTTCGTCAACGTGCTCCTGCTGGGACGGCTGCTGCGCCACCGCTCCCCCCTGGCGGTGGCCACCGCCTGCCTGGTGCTGGCCCTCTTCCCGGACGCCATCCTGGCCTCCAGCGCCCTGCTTCTGGAGCCCTTCCTCAACCTGTTCTGCCTCCTGGGACTTCTGGCGCTCTTCTCCGGGGACCGGCTCACCCCGCGGACCGACCTCACCATCTGGGCCGGATTGGCGTTTGGGGTCGGGGGGACCATGAAGACCTGGGCCGTCATCCCCCTGGCCGCCGTGGCCTTGGTCCTGCTCATGAGGGGAAGGGTCGCCCAGGTGATCGTCCTGGCGGTGGCGGCGGGGATCGGCTTCCTGCTGCCGTGCCTACCCTTCGTGCTCCTCTCGCCGGGCCCCTTCATCCACCAGGTTTTCCTGGATCAGCTGGGGCGGACCGGCCAGGCCGGCCAGCCGATCCTGGTGCGTCTCGAGTTCATGACCACCGTATGGCCCGGCTTGGGGGTGCCCCCCGGACACCGCTACCAGGTGCTGGCCGCCGGGGCGGCGGCCGTTCTGCTCGCGGTGTTCGCCGCCGCGTTTGCCGCCCTGCCCGGGGAGGGCAGCCGCCGGCTTCCCACCCAGCTGGAAGGCTTCACCCTCCTCAGCACCGTGCTGGTCGGGGTCGCCCTCTGCTGGCCGGCCGAGTTCTTCTACCACTACGCGGCCTTCCTGGCCCCCTTCCTGGCGCTGCTGCTTGGGCTGGCGGTAGCCCGAATGGAGCGAATTAGGCCGCAGCTGGTGGCCGCCCTGGTGGCGGTGGTTTTCGTGGCAGGACTGCTGCACGCCGCAGCCATCCCGGCCCTTTTGCAGCGGGCCCAGGACCCCTCGGCACTGCTCGCCACCACCATCCCCAGCGGAGCGTGCGTCGTCACGGACGAGACCGAGTACACCGTGAACGCCGATCGGTTCCTGGCCAAACAGAAAAGCTGCCCGGTCGTGGTGGACGCTCTGGGGACCACCATCTCCATCTCCGGCAGTCAGGTGCCCTCCAGCCCTGCGGCCCAGGCCGCCGCTCCCGCCTGGCTGGGCTACTTCTCCCGTGCCACCTACCTCCTCCTGACCCCGCTCAGCGGAGACCGCATCCCCTGGAACCGTCAGTTGGAGAGCTACGTGGAGCGCAACTTCCACCCGGTGCTGCAGAGCCCGGTCCTGGTCCTGAAGCGGAACCCAGCTGCGCCCAGCCCCCTGGCCCTGCCCCTGCCACCGGTTCCTCCGGCATCCTGACCCGCTATAGTTGTACGGGCAACCATCGGTGGGGAGACACCCCTGAGGAGGACACCTGTGAAGCGATCGGACCTGGGGCTCCTGGCCCTTCGCCTCGCCGCCGGATCGATGTTGGCCGTCCATGGCCTGCCCAAGCTGATGGGGGGAGAGGGGCGGACCGCCCCAGCGTGGCTGAGCCGCCTCATGGGTCCGAACTACCAGGCCGCATGGGAGCGGAGTGGGCCGGTTAACTTTGGCAAGGCCATCTCCAACATGGGGGTCCCCATGCCGGAGATGGCGGCAAGGGCCAGCGGGCTGGCGGAGCTGGGCGGCGGCCTGGGGCTGATGGCTGGGGCGGGTACCCCGGTGGCGGGCCTGGTGGCCGCCGGCAACATGGCGGTTGCCGTCCGCGGAGCGCACTGGAAGCAGGGTTTCTACGGCCAGGGTGGGTACGAGTTCCCCCTCCTTCTGGGGGCGGCGGCGCTGGCCCTGGCGCTCACCGGTCCCGGGCGCATCTCGGTCGACCGCTGGTTCTGATCGGCGGGCTCAGAAGCCCCGCTGGGGGTCGTTGATCAGGGCCACCTCCCCGCAGTTGGGGCAGACCATGACGTGCACCAGCACGTTGCGCTCGGTGGCCTGGTTCAGCAGGTTGTCGAGGCCGCTGCCGAGGAGAAGATCGGCACCGACGCCGAAGCCCCGCTGCAGCCCCCCGGTCCGGATGGTGTGGGGCCCGCGGTACTCCATCTGCGTCTGGCAGCCGGCGCAGTTGTGCGGCGGCAGCTCCGCCCCGGGCTGGGTGTTGCCCATGCCCTGCGCCATCGACTCGAGGTTCTTGAAGAAGCTCACCTGAATTCCTCCCGCACAGCTAGTCCGGTACCACTGCCGGCATCAGGTTAGCGATTCAGCTTTTCGCAGCCATGAGTGCAGCACCCGGGCCGCCGAATGCTCCAGATCACGGGTTGCCGTAACCAGGGTCAGGGTCCCAGCATTCCGCAGCTCGGCGATCGTGGCCAGCGGCTTCGCCCACTCGGCAGAGCTGAGCTCTTCCTGGTACCGGCGGGAGAACTCCGGGAACGCCTCCGGGCGGTGGCCGTACCAGGCGCGAAGCGCGGCGTTCGGGCCTGCCTCCGGCAGCCAGGAGTCGATGCGCCCATCCGCGCGGGAGATGCCCCGGGGCCAGAGACGATCCACCAGCAGCCGGTGCCCATCCTCGGGAGTGCGAGGTTCATAGAGGCGGACGAGACGCAGGGGGTGCTCGCCCGGCAGGGCAGCCGGGAAGTGCTCAGTCACCGCTTCGAAGTGCTCGCATCGGAGCAGCCACTCGCGGGCCTTGGCGGGGGTGAGGGGGCTGAGCGTCTCTCCCGTCACCCCATCCCGCCAACGCCGGAGGACCCAGCTCCCAGCCCCGGTCAGGCCCAGCGCCTCGTGCTCTTCGGAGGTGCCGGTGGCGAAGGAGACCTCATTGCCGGCGGCGCACGTGGTCGCCTCGGGGAACCACGCCACCACGACCTCAGCCTGTTCCACCTGCCGGGTCCCTCCGCAGCCCTGGTCCAGACGTCTTGGCGGATGTTAGTCCGACTCGAGGTTTGGCTGGTTCGCATCCCGTCTACGTCCCAATGGCCACTTTTGACACCTTCTTGACGCGCTGGTGGCCATGCTCCGGGCATGGCTGACCTCCTACTCATCCTGGCATCCCTGCTCTTCGTAATCCTCTGCCTGGCCGCCATCGCCGGCCTGGACCGCCTGTGACCACCCAGCAGATCATCTTCCTCGGCCTGGCCGTCATCCTCTTCGGCTACCTGGTGTACGCCCTCCTGCGCCCGGAGCGCTTCTGAGGTGCATTTCGCCCTCACGCTGCTGCTCCTGGCGGCTGTCCTGGCACTCTCCTGGCGATACCTGGGGAGCTATCTGGAGGCCGTCTACTCGGGGCGTGTGCGCTGGTTGTCTGGGGCCGAGCGGGTCGCCTACCGCCTCCTCGGGGTGGATCCCGGGCGCGAGCAGCGCTGGCGCGAATACGCCGTGTCCCTGGTGCTGTTCTCCGGGGCATCCCTCCTCTTCACCTATGCCCTCCTCCGTCTCCAGGGGCAGCTGCCGCTCAACCCCCAGCACCTCCGAGCGGCATCCCCCCTCCTCAGCTGGAACACCGCTGTCTCCTTCCTCACCAACACCAACTGGCAGAACTACGCCGGCGAGACCACCATGTCCTATCTCAGCCAGATGGCCGCCCTCACCGTCCAGCAGTTCACCTCGGCGGCCGTGGGGATGGCGGTGGCGATCGCCCTGGTGCGCGGCTTCAGCCGGGCCGGCGCCAGCACCATCGGCAACTTCTGGGTGGACACCGTCCGAGGGTGCCTCTACGTGCTCCTGCCCATCGCCTTCGTGGCCGGGGCGCTCTTCGTGGCCCAGGGAGCAGTCCAGACGCTGGCCGGGCCGGTTCTCATCCACGATGTGCTCAACGGCGCCACCCAGCTGATCCCCCGGGGGCCGGTGGGGTTCATGGAGTCGATCAAGCAGCTGGGCACCAACGGCGGGGGGTTCTTCAACGCCAACGGCGCCGACCCCCTGGAGAACCCCACCCAGCTCACCAACCTGCTCTCCGTCGCCCTGCTCCTCTGCATCCCGGTGGCGCTCACCTACACCTTCGGCAAGATGGTGGGCTCGCGCCGCCAGGGACTGGCATTGCTGGCAGCCATGGGCCTCATCTTCGCCGTCTGGACGGGGTTCACCGGGTACGCGGAGTCGCAGCCGAATCCGGCGGTGGCGGCGGCCGGAGTGGTGGCCCAGCCCCAGGGCAACATGGAGGGCAAGGAGGTGCGCTTCGGGGTCCTGGACTCCACCCTCTACGACGTCGCCTCCACCCAGACCTCCACGGGTTCGGTGGACTCGACCCCGGACTCCTACACCCCCATGGGAGGATTCGGCCTCCTCACCGGCATGATGCTGGGGGAGATCACTCCGGGAGGTGACGGCAGCGGCCTCTACACCCTGCTGCTCTTCGCCATCATCGCGGTGTTCATCGGCGGCCTGATGGTCGGCCGCACCCCCGAGTACCTGGGCAAGAAGATCCAGGCCCGGGAGGTGAAGCTGGCCAGCTTGGGCGTGCTGGTCATGCCGGTGACGGTGCTGGTGATCACCGGGATCGCCACCGCGCTCCCCGCCGGGCGGGCAGGGGCGTTCAACTCCGGCCCCCACGGCTTCACCGAGATCCTCTACGCGCTCACCTCCCAGGGCAACAACAACGGGTCCGCCTTCGCTGGCCTCAACGGCAACACCGCCTTCTACAACCTGGCCGGCGGCGTCGACATGCTGGTCGGCCGTTTTGGGGTCATGCTCCCGGTGCTGGCTCTGGCCGGAGCGCTGGCCGGCAAGCAGGCGATCCCGGGATCCCTCGGCACGTTCCGCACTGACAACGCCACCTTCGTGGTGCTTCTGCTGGGGGTGATCCTCATCGTGGGCGGGCTCACCTTCTTCCCCGCCCTCTCCCTGGGCCCCCTGCTGGAGCAGCTCAGCCATGGGAGGTTCTTCTGATGCCGCGCCGGCCCCTGAGCCGCGGCGGGCAGCGGGGTGGCCGCGGGGTGGCCCAGAGCCGGGGTCTTTTCGACGTGGCGATCCTCAAGGCGGCCCTGCGGGGGTCGTTCGTCAAGCTGGACCCCCGGGTGCAGATCCGCAACCCGGTGATGTTCGTGGTCCTGGTGGGCACTGGGGGGACCCTGGCAGAGGCCATCCTCCACCCCTCGGTCTTCACCTGGAGCATCACCTGCTGGCTGTTCCTCACCGTCCTCTTCGCCAATTTCGCCGAGGCGATGGCGGAGGGACGGGGCAAGGCGCAGGCCGACACCCTGCGGCGCACCCGGTCCGAGACGAAGGCCCGCCGCCTTAGCCCCGACGGATCCGAGGAGCTCGTCCCCTCCGCCCAGCTCGCCACTGGAGACCTGGTGGTCTGTGAGGCTGGCGATCTCATTCCCTCGGATGGAGAGGTCATCGAGGGAATCGCCTCCGTCGACGAGTCCGCCATCACCGGGGAGTCGGCCCCGGTGATCCGGGAGTCGGGGGGCGACCGCTCGGCGGTCACCGGCGGGACCCGGGTGCTGTCGGATCGCATCGTGGTGCGCATCAGCGCCGCCGCCGGCAACACCTTCCTGGACCGGATGATCGCGCTGGTCGAGGGGGCCAACCGCCAGCGCACGCCCAACGAGATCGCCCTCGCCATCCTGCTGGCCGCCCTCACCGTCATCTTCATCCCCGTGGTGGTCAGCCTCTATCCGTTCGCCAGCTACGCCCACTCGCCGGTGTCGGTGGTGGTGCTGATCTCCCTTCTGGTCTGCCTCATCCCCACCACCATCGGGGCCCTCCTCTCCGCGATCGGGATCGCCGGGATGGACCGTCTGGTACAGCGCAACGTCCTGGCCATGAGCGGGCGCGCGGTGGAGGCGGCGGGGGACGTCCAGACGCTGCTGCTGGACAAGACCGGCACCATCACCTTGGGCAACCGCATGGCGGCCGCCTTCTACCCGGTGGCGGGGTGCCCTGAGCGTGAGCTGGCCGCGGCAGCTCTCCTCAGCTCACTGGCGGATGAGACCCCGGAGGGGCGGTCGATCGTAACCCTGGCTCGGGAGCGGCACGACCTGGCGCCCACCTCCGCTCCCTCCGCGGCGCAGTTCGTGCCTTTCTCGGCCACCACCCGGATGTCGGGACTGGACCTGCCCGGACGCCAGGTGCGCAAGGGAGCGGCGGACGCGGTGCGCGGCTGGGTGACCGAGCAGGGAGGCAGCATCCCCGCCGACCTCGAGCCGGCGGTGCAGCGCCTGGCCGCCGAGGGGGCCACACCGCTGGTGGTCGCGGACGGGCCGAGGGTGCTTGGCGTGGTCGAGCTCAAGGACGTGGTCAAGCCGGGAATCCGGGCCCGCTTCGAGGAGCTCCGACAGGCCGGCATCCGCACCGTGATGATCACCGGCGACAACCCCCTCACCGCGGCCACCATCGCCCGGGAGGCGGGCGTCGACGACTTCCTGGCTGAGGCCACCCCCGAGACCAAGATGCGGCTCATTCGTGAAGAGCAGGAGGGGGGCAAGCTGGTGGCCATGACCGGGGACGGGACCAACGACGCTCCCGCCCTGGCGCAGGCGGATGTCGGCCTGGCCATGAACACCGGCACCCAGGCCGCCAAGGAGGCCGGCAACATGGTGGACCTGGACTCCAGCCCCACCAAGCTCATCGACGTAGTCGCGGTGGGCAAGCAGCTCCTGATCACCCGGGGCGCCCTGACCACCTTCTCCATCGCCAACGACGTGGCCAAGTACTTCGCCATCGTCCCCGCCCTCTTCGCCTCGGCGTACCCCCAGCTCCAAGCCCTGAACATCATGCGGCTGCACAGCCCGCAGAGCGCGGTGCTGTCGGCGGTGATCTTCAACGCCCTGGTGATCGTGGCCCTGATCCCGCTCGCCCTGCGGGGGGTGCGCTGGCGCCCGTCCAGCGCAGCCGCCATCCTGCGCCGCAATCTGCTCATCTACGGTCTCGGGGGCATCGTGACCCCGTTCTTGGGAATCAAGCTGATCGACCTGCTGCTGACCGCTCTCCATGCTTACTGACCGGAGGACCCTGGCCGTGATCTCCCAACTGCGATCCGCGGTGCTGCTGGCGGTGGGGGCCATCCTCCTCTTCGGGCTGGCCTACCCCTTCGCCGGTACCGGTGTCTCCCAGCTGCTCTTCCCCCACCAGGCCAACGGGTCTCTGACCGCGCGCGGGTCCACCCTGGTCGGTCAGCCGTGGACCGGGCCGCAGTGGTTCCACGGCCGCCCTGACCCGGACAACCCCCTGCGCCTTGACGGCGCGCCCGGGGCCTCTGGAGGGACCAACCTCGGCCCCAGGTCCCGGCAGCTGGTGGCCGCTGTCCGAGCCGGCGCCGCCAAGCTGCGCGGGATGGGAGTCCAACCAACGGCAGATCTCGTCACCACCTCGGGAAGCGGGATCGACCCCGACATCACCCCTCAGGACGCCCTGGCCCAGGTGGCGATGGTCTCGAGGAGCACCGGGATCCCGGAGTCGCGGCTGCGCCGGCTCATCCGCACCATGACCGTGGGCCCGGAGCTGGGCTTCCTGGGGCCGTCCTACATCGACGTGCTTCAGCTCAACTCGGCCCTGGCCCGGATCCGCTGAGCCCCGACGTCCTGGGAAGCGCGCTGTCTCCCAGGATGTGCACGTCCAGCTCGCGGCAACGCTCGATGACCGAGAGCGCCACCGGCTTGTCCCAGGGAAGTCGGCGGCGCCGGCGCGGAGTGGGCATGAAGATCTCCGTCACCTGGTGCTGCTCCGCCCACTCGACCAGCGTTTCAGCCACCCCACCCATCAACTGGAGCGGCTCCAGCCTGACCCCATGGCGCTGGCACAGCGCAGCCAGCCGCTCCAGCTGGCGCGCCTCGGCCGGATCGGGTCGAGGCGAAACGGCCGCGATCACCACCAGCGAGGCGTCCTCCCGTCGCGCCGCCAGCAATCCCGCCTCCAGGAGCGGCCCCGCCCGGTCTATGCGGTCGGGCCGGAGCGCGATCATGATTCGCTCCTGAACCGGCCACAGGCCCTGGGCGCCGGCGGCCCCCGCGTATCGCGCCCTCCGGCGCTCGGTGTGGGCGGCCACGATCCGAAGGGCAGATGCCCGGAGCTCCTCCAAGAGGGGTTCCGAGAAGAGTTGGAGAGCGGCCCCCACGTCGAGCGGGGCGGTCACCCAGCCGGATCGGACCCGATCCCGGAGCTCGGCCGGGGGCAGGTCCACCAGCTCAATCTCGTCCGCACGGTCGAGCGCCTCCTGGGGGACAGCCTCGTGGTCCCCGTGCTCCTGGCTCCGGAACCGACCAAGCTCCTCCCGAGCCGACTCGAAGCCAGGCAGGTCGATCACCCCGACGGTGGCCACCACGTTGATCCCGGCATCCTGCAGCCGCCAGACCTGCTGATACCGGGGCCTTCCGGTCTGCAGGTCGCGCAGGCCGAGGTCGTCGACGCAGACGACACCGGGGTTGCGGCGCAGGATGCCGTCCAGGTCTATGCCTCCGGTGGCCGGGGACGGCACCACCTTGAGCTGGCTGAGGAGGAACTCGGTGGTCGGACTCGGGGTGCCGGTGGGAGCCGCCACCACCACATCAGCACCCCGCCGCTGGCGGCGGAGCGCCTCCTCCAGCAGCCTGGTGGTCTTGCCCACCCCCGGGGCGTACCCGAGGTAGAGGCGCAGGCTGCCGCGCACCACCCCGGCATCTAGGCCCGCCAGCAGCGTGGCCGGATCCGGTCGGTCGCCGTCAGTCCACTGGTTCACCTTCCCCAGGCGTCG
Source organism: bacterium (assembly GCA_021816695.1). Lineage (GTDB taxonomy): Bacteria > Chloroflexota > Dormibacteria > Aeolococcales > Bog-877 > JAJYXT01. The sequence continues at coordinate 17,285 of JAKAXE010000012.1, forward strand.
CCCGATGACGTGCAGGTGGCGGTCGCCGAGATCGGCGAGCAGCGCCCGCACCACTCCCGTTCCCGGCCCCTCCTTCGACTCGGTCGGTTCTGCCGCCACCATGACGTGAGTGGCTCCCACCTCTTGGGCCACCTGGAGGGCGATTTCCGCGGGGCGGGTCCCGACCTCCAACCGAACCTCCGCCCCCAGGTCCACGGCCAGTCCCTGGACCTTCGCCAGCTGCTCTGGGGAGGGAGGCCGCGGGCTTACGGCCAGAACCGTGACGGGAGCTCTCAGGCGCTGGCCCATCCGAGTGCCACGTCTGATCAGACCGGGGGCATTATCACTGCAGGACGTCACGATGAGAACTCGGTCCCGCACCCCGGGAACGGCCTGGTCGTGTACAGAGCGGGACTCGTGCTGCACCACGTACCAGATGGCCAACTCCCGCAGGGCCGCCAGGTTGCTCTCTCGGAAGAAGCTGTTGAGCGCCAGCTCCACCCGATCAAACGGGTAGATGTTGCCGTGGCGCATGCGCTTGCGGAGGGCTTCCGGGGTCATGTCCGCCAGGGTCAGCTCGTCGGCGGAGTCCAGCACCGGGTCTGGGACCGTCTCCCGGACCGCGACTCCGGTGACCCGCTCCACCACGTCCCTAAGGCTCTCGACGTGCTGGATGTTGATGGTGGTCCACACCTCGATGCCCGCCGCGCGGAGCTCTTCGACGTCCTGCCATCTGCGCTCGTGCTTGACGCCGGGGACGTTGGTGTGAGCCAGCTCATCTACCAGCGCCACCCCCGGATGGCGCCGCAGCGTGGCCTCGAGGTCCATCTCCTGGATCTCCAGCCCCCGGTAGGCGAGGCGCATTGGCGGGACCTGCTCCAGTCCCATCGCCGCCTCCTGGGTGAGCGGCCGTCCGTGGGGTTGGACCCAGGCCACCACCACGTCCTTCCCCTTTGCGGCCAGGACGTGGGCCTCCTGGAGCATGGCGAAGGTCTTGCCCACCCCCGGGGCAGCTCCTATGAACACCTTGAGCCGGCCCCGGCTCGGACTCCCAGGTGGGTGCGGCCGGCCCACCCGGCTAGTGGGCTCACCCGCGGGGGCGTTCGACTCCCGCTTGCTACGATCGCTCTGGCCGTCAACCACTGCGATGGGAACTATGCCAGCTGAAGTGCGCAGCAAGCCGTGGCGGGCACGGCGCTCGCCCCCGGAGCCCTGGCGCTCGCTACTCGGCACCCTACTCACCGTGGCCGCCCTCGCGGGTCTCACCGCGGTACTGGTGGCCCTCCGAGCCCCGGCCGAGATCCAGACCTCGGGGTTCCTGTACCTCGCGGTCGTGGTGCTGGGATCGCTCGCTTTTGGAGGAGTCACCGCACTGGTGGGCTCTGTCACCTCTGCCCTGCTGATGGATTACTACTTCCTCCCACCCGTGGGTCGGCTCACGATCTACTCGGCCCCGGCGCTGGCCGCCTGGGCGGCTTTCCTCCTCGTCTCCCTTGGGGTAGGGTTGCTGGCCACTTCGCGGCGCCGCAGCCTGGAGGAGCTGCGCACCGCCCGGGACCGGCTGGAGGCGGCCAATGCCGGGCTCGTGCGAGCGGGAGCCGAACTCGAGGCCAGCCTCTCGGCCCGCACTGACCTGGCGCGGACCGAGGCCGCCTTGGAGGCCACCCGCCGGGCCGAGGGCTTCCGGCGGGAGCTGCTGGCCACCGTGAGCCACGAGCTGCGCACCCCCCTGGCGGCCCTGCTCGGCCACGGCTCCGCGCTCGTGGAAGATCCGGGCCTGCCGCAGCTGCAGCATCCGGGCCACGCCCGGGCCATCGTGGCCGAGACGCGTCGGCTCGACCGCCTCATCCGCGACCTTCTGGAGCTGGCCCGGATCGACACCGGCCAGCTTGACGTGGAGATCGAGGTGATCGACCTCTGCGAAGCCGTCCGCGAGGCCGCCCGGCGCTGGACCGGCCCGCTCTCCCCGAGACTCAACCTAGCCGAGACACCGGTCTTGGTGCTGGCGGACTGGGACCGCGTCCAGCAACTGCTGGACAACGCGCTCTCCAACGTGTCCCGGCACGCCGGCACGCGGGAGGTCGCCATCGAGGTGCTCTCCCCCTCGCCGGTGCGGCAGACAGCCGCTGAATGCCGGGTCCAGGACCACGGCCGAGGCATCCGGGCCGAGCTGCAGGAGCATCTCTTCGAGCGCTATTCCCGGGACCGCCGGGGCGGAGGGCTGGGGGTGGGGCTGGCCGTCTCCCGGGGGCTGGCCGAGGCCATGGGGGGAGCGGTCTGGGTGGAGTCACCGGGGGAAGGGGCCGGAGCGGCCTTCCACTTCCTGCTTCCGCTGGAGGCGAAGCAACGACCGGTCGGCTTGACCCAGAAGGCCGCCGCGGTTTGAGCCGCGGGGGCTCGATCCTGGTGGTCGAGGACGACTCGGGCATGGGCCGGTTCCTTCGCGATGCGCTGTCAGAGTCCGGCCACCGGGTCCAATTGGTGGGGGACGGACGCGCGGCCCTGCGGGTGCTCGGCAGCGAGCGCGTGGACCTCCTCATCCTGGACCTCGGACTCCCCGACATCGACGGCATGGACCTCCTGCGCACCGTGCGTGAATGGGAGTCCAACCCCCTCATCCTGGTGGTGAGCGCCAGGGGCCAGGACGCCGACAAGGTGGCGGCGCTGCGCGCGGGGGCCGATGACTACCTGGCCAAGCCCTTCAGCCTCCAGGAGCTCCTGGCGCGGGTGGAGGCGCGCCTGCGGCGGGCGGCGCCCCCACCGTCCGGGGGCGCGCTGGTTTCGGGAGACCTCCGCCTCGACGTCGCCTCAGGGCAGGTCCTCCGGCGAGGCGTGCCGGTCCGGCTCACCCCGATGGAGATGGGCGTACTGCACGAGCTCTGGCGTCACCGGGGCCGGGTGCGCACCCACCGGGAGATCCTGGCCGCGGTCTGGGGCCCCGCCTTCACCGCCGAGCACACCTACGTCCGGACCATCGTCCAGCGTCTGCGGGCCAAGCTGGAGGACGATCCGGCCCACCCGCGCTGGCTGACCACGCTGCCCGGGGTGGGCTACATCTGGCAGGAGACGCCCCAGCCGGCTCAACCGCCGAGGTAGGACATCTCCACCTTGGGAGGCCCGCCCACCACGCCCTGGGCTCGCTCCTCGGAGTACCGATCAGTCCGCCTCCGCCAGAGCCCGCGGACCAGTTCACTCAGCTGGTCATCCCCGGGCGTGCCGCGCAGAGTTGGCCGGAGGTCGGTCCCGCCTCGGGAGAAGAGGCAGGTGTGGAGGTGACCGTCGGCGCTTAGGCGAAGTCGGGTGCAGGCGCCGCAGAACGGCTGGCTGACTGAGGAGATGACCCCCACCTCGCCGGCGCCGTCGCGGTAGCGGTAGCGGCTGGCGACCTCCCCGGGGTACGTGGGGCTCTCCGGCTCCAGCTCCCACCGCTCCCCGATCCGCTCCAGGACCTCGGAGCTGGGCACCACCTCGTCGAGCCTCCAGCCATGGCTCTCCCCGACGTCCATGTACTCGATGAAGCGGAGGACGTGGCCCTGGTCCCTGGCGAAGGCGGCGAGCTCGAGCAGGCCGGCATCGTTCAGGCCCCGCCGGACGACGCAGTTGAGCTTGACCGGCCCGAGGCCGGCCCGGACCGCCGCCTCCATGCCCGCGAGCACCAGATCCAGCCTTGCTCCCACGCCGCTCATCTCGGCGAAGACCACGGGGTCCAGGGAGTCCAGGCTGACCGTGACCCGGCCCAGCCCGGCCTCGGCCAGCTGAGCGGCCATCCGACTAAGGAGCAGACCGTTGGTGGTGAGGGCAAGGTCCCGGATACCGGGTACTGCGGCCAGCTGGCGAACCAGGAGGGGCAGGTCTCGCCGCAGCAATGGCTCGCCTCCGGTGAGGCGCACCTTGGACACCCCCAAGGGGACCAGAACCCGCACCACCCGCTCCACCTCCTCGAAGGTCAGGACCTCCGAGCGTGGCAGGAAGCGGAATCCGGGCCCGAACACCTCTCGGGGCATGCAGTACTGGCAGCGGAAGTTGCAGCGATCGGTGACCGAAACCCGGAGGTCGCGCAGCGGCCGGGAAAGCTGATCTAGGACCTGCACTTGCCCGGCCATCGTACGCCCTCCCCGAGAAGGGGAAGGATCAGTGTGCGATCGCCGCCCGCGCCGACTCCTTGAGGGAACCCAAGGTCCGCAGCACAGCGGTGGGCTCGTAGCCCGCGTGGGCCATGCAGTTCTCGCACTTGGGGTTGCGCCCGCGGCCGTACTGGTCCCAGTCGGTGGTCTCGAGGAGCTCCTTGTAGGAGCTGGCATAGCCATCCGCCAGCAGGTAGCACGGCCGTTGCCAGCCGAAGACTGAGTAGCAGGGGATGCCCCAGGGGGTGCACTCGAAGTCCACCTTGCCCTCCAGGAAGTCCAGGAACAGGGGCGAGTGGTTGAGGCGCCACTTCCCGCGCCGACCCTCGGAGAAGGCCTCACGGAAGATCGCCCGGGTGCGGTCCACGCCCATGAAGTGCTCCTGGTCGGGCGCCTTCTCGTAAGCGTAGGCCGGGGAGATCTGCATGTTGTCGACCTCCAGGTCGTCGTTGAGGAAGTCCAGCACCTCGCGGACCGACTTGGCGGTGTCCTGGGTGAAGAAGGTGGTGTTGGTGGTGACCCGGAAGCCGCGCCGCTTGGCCTCCCGGATGGCCTCCACCGCCTTGTCGAAGACGCCCTTGCGGCTCACCGACTCGTCGTGCCGGTCGCGCAGCCCGTCCAGGTGCACCGACCAGGCGAAGTAGGGGTCGGGCTTGAAGAGGTCCAGCTTGCGCTCCATGAGAATGGCGTTGGTGCAGAGGTAGACGTACTTCTTGCGCTCGAGCAGGGCCTGGGTGATCTGGTCGATCTCCTTGTGCACCAGGGGCTCGCCCCCGGCGATGGAGACCACCGGGGCGCCGCACTCCTCGACCGCGTCGATGCACTGCTGCACGCTCAGCCGGCGGCGCAGGATGTCGTCCGGGTGCTGGATCTTGCCGCAACCAACACACTCCAGGTTGCACTGGTACAGCGGCTCCAGCTGCAGGACGAGCGGGAACTTCTTCACCCCGCGCAGGCGCTGGGACATGAGGTAGGTGCCAACCTTGATCTTCTGTCGCACCGGGATCGACATCTGCTTCCTCCGGCCGCTGAGGTCACGGCCCTGCCTGGCTTGATCGTTTAGGACTCTAAACCTTGAAACTGTCGTAGAGTCAAGCCATGGGTTCATCCGATCTGGAAGCGGCCCCCCGCCTGAAGATCGGAGACGCGGCCAAGCTCACCGGGGTCACTCCCGGACGCATCCGGCACTATCAACGATTGGGGCTTCTCAACCCAGCCCGCAGCCCCAGTGGCTACCGCTATTTCGGTGCCGGCGAGCTCCTCCTCCTCCTCCAGATAGACCTGCTGCGCAGCCTGGGGATGAGCCTACCCGAGATCTCGGGAAGCCTTCCCCACCTGGGTGCGGAGGGGTCTCTGCGCCCGGCCCTGGAGCGCCACCGCCACACCCTGGAGCAGGAGCGGTCCCGTCTGGACCGCATGCTCCACGCGGTGGAGCGTGCCCTGGAGTCCGAGGAGGCCGGTGCGGAGGCGGTGGCTGCCTACTTGGCAGTGGCTCACTCCACCCCGCGCGAGAGCCTGGGCATCTTCGGACGGCTCCGAAAGCCGCTCTCCGAGGAGGCCGCCGGGGAGTGGGCGGACATCCTGGGCGGGGGCTGGGCCCTGCCGGTCTCCCCGATCCTGGGACGGATGCTCCTTCCCGACCGGGTCACCGAGGTCCTGGAGCGGCTGGCGCGGGCCCCGGGAAATGAGGTCCTCTTCGCCCGGGTGCGCGAGCTGGCCGCCTCCATCCTGGCGCTCTCCGACCCGACCACCCGCAAGACCCCCCGGCAGGTGGCCACCGACTGGGTTGTGGCCCTCACGTCCGACCCGCTGCCCGAGGAGGTGCAGCAGGCGCTCCGCGAGACCGTCCCCAGAATCCGTGAGCTGGAAGTCCTGAACCAGGGGTTCCAGCTCTGGGCCGAGTCCATCTCTCCGGCTGCAGCCAGCGTCCTCCGGACCATTCAGCAGCTGGCCCGCCGGCGCGGTCAGCCGGTCCTGGGGGTGCTCCTGGTACCCCCTCCCCCCTCCTGAGCCAGCGCCCCGATGCCCCCCGGGGGTATCATGCTGAGGGAGGTCACACCGATGCTCGCGGTCCACGTTTTGGGGATGGTTGGGGCAGGGCTGCGCGAGGCTCTGGCCATGGTGTGGGAGACCCTCTGGGCCCTCACCCTCGGATTCCTCCTCTCCGGAGGCGTGCAGGCATTTGTTTCCCGCCGGGAGATGAGCTCCGCCCTGGGCCGCCCGGGTTTGCTCTCGTTGACCCGCGCGGCGGGCTTTGGGGCCGTTTCCTCCTCCTGCTCCTATGCCGCTTCGGCGATGGCCAAGTCGCTCTTCGCCAAGGGGGCCGACTTCGTGGCCGCCATGGTCTTCATGTTCGCCTCCACCAACCTGGTGATCGAGCTCGGGGTGGTGCTCGCGGTGCTCATCGGCTGGCAATTCACAGCCAGCGAGTTCGTCGGCGGGCTGCTCATGATTGCCCTCCTGGCACTGGTGGCCCGGGTTCTCTTCCCCCGGCAGCTGGTGGAGCGGGCCCGAAACCGGTTGAACGGCGGCCCCGCTGACCTTGACGAGGGCGCCAGCTGCGCGGCGCCGCGCCCCGCGCAGGACCCCCTGGAGGCCGGCTGGCGCGCCAGGATCCGCACCCGACAGGGGTGGAGCGATGCCGCCGGCTACGCCGCCGCCGACCTGACCATGCTCCGGCGCGAGCTGGCGATCGGCTTTCTGGTGGCGGGATTCCTGGCGGCTTTGGTACCCAGCTCAGCGTGGCAGGCGCTGTTCCTCACCGGGCACGGCTTCTGGTCCTCACTGGAGAACGCGGTTATCGGGCCCTTCATCGCCATCATCAGCTTCGTCTGCTCCGTCGGCAACGTGCCCCTGGCTGCAGCGCTGTGGAAGGGCGGGATCAGCTTTGGGGGGGTGGTCAGCTTCGTTTTCGCCGACCTGATCAGCATGCCCCTCCTGCTCATCTACCGCCGTTTCTACGGTTGGCGGCTGGCACTGCGCATGCTGCTGGCCTTCTGGGTGGTGATGTCCGCCGCCGGCCTCATGGTTCAGTACCTCTTCCAGGCGGTGGGGATCAACCCGCCGGGACGGCCCGCCCAGCTGGTCACCCACGCCTTCACCCTCAACTACACCAGCTACCTCGACCTGCTGGCGCTGGTCGCCCTGGCGGCCATCTTCTGGCAGTACCAGCGCCGCCGGGCGGCGGGCGGCAGCGCCGGGTACGCCATAGACCCCATCTGCGGCATGCAGGTGGAGATCGCCAACGCTCCAGCCACCCTGGTGCTCCAGGGAAAGACCATCTACTTCTGCTCCGATCGCTGCCGTGACCGGATGGCCGCGGGAGCTGGCTCACCGGCACAGGGAGGAACCCTAATGACTGACGCTGCCCAAAGGGGAGGAGACGCCCTCCTCGCGATCGACCCGGTCTGCGGCATGGAGGTGGACCCGCAGCATGCGGCTGCGACCCTCGTCCACGACGGCACCCCCTACTACTTCTGCGCGCTGTCCTGCCGGGACCGCTTCGCCGCTGACCTGAGCCGCTACCTGCGCTCCCGGCCACCTTCGGAGCGCGTGGTCGATCCGGTCTGCGGCATGGAGATCGACGCCGCCACCGCTGCGGCCAGCTTCCAGCTCGCCGGCACCACTCACTACTTCTGCTCGGAGGCGTGCAGCACGGAGTTCCAGCGCCGGTTGGCCGCGGCGGCCGGCCTTCCGGGTTCCAGCGGCGCGGCGGGGGCATGACCAGCGCGCCCGCCGGCACTGGCCGCCGGGGCTCCTACCAGGCGACCAAGCCCGAGCTCCTGCGGCGCTTTCGCAAGGTGGAGGGCCAGGTGGCGGGGATCGCCCGCATGGTCGAGGAGGAGCGCTACTGCCCGGAGGTGCTGATCCAGATCCGCTCGGCCACCGCCGCCCTGGACCAGATCGGCTTCCTGCTCCTGCGGGAGCATCTCGCTCACTGCGTGGCGGACGGGATGAGGCGCGGTGAGGGTGACCAGTACCTGGACGAGGTGATGGAGGTGGTTCGGGGCTTCTCGCGGCGCTGACGCTCCCGCCCCGGCCACCCCGATCGGTTGATTCCCGGAGATGGCGCGTTGTTATGACGCGATGGCTCAGCCCCGGACCCGGTCTCGCCCGAAGCTCATCGGTCCCGGCCGTGGCTCACGGAGTCAGTCGGCCGTCGAGTTCGCCCTGGTCGCGCCTCTCCTGTTCCTCCTCATCTTCGGGATCGTCGACTTCGGGCGGGCGATGTTCTATCAGAACGAGATCACCAACGCCACCCGGGAAGGGGCGCGAATCGCCATCCTGGCCAGCAATCCCTGCAACACGGTATACGCCGACCCCACCGGCAACTGCAGCACCTCCGCAACTCCCTCCGGCCCCACGGTGTGCTCGGCCATCGAGGGCAGCGCCACCCTCATCACCAACTGGAGCTGCGGTGAGGATGGGGTTCTCCCGGCCAGCCCAAAGCCCGGTTGGGCCTACGTAGAGGTGGACCAGGCATCGAGTGCCGGGGCCGCCTGCCCCGGGGCCGTGGGCGCGGTCTCGACGCCCAGGCAGAGCGGCAACCTGCTCATAACCGTCACCATCCGCTACTACTTCCGGCCCATCACCCCAATCGTCGGGGCACTCTTCCCCAGCACCTTCTACCTCAGCAGTTCCGTCTGCGCCCGTGACGAGTACTGAACATCCGCCGGGACGCCGGGAGCGGGGCCAGGCCATGGCCCTGGTGGCCCTTCTGATTTTTTTCGTGGTCCTGGGGGTGGCAGCCCTGGCCATCGACGTGGGATCCAACTTCGACAACCGCCAGCAGCTGCAGAGCGTAGCCGACCTCGCCGCCCTGGCTGGGGCAGACCAGACCGGGGTCAATACGGCCACCATCCTCCCCGACACCCAGGCGCTGATCTGGCAGAACTTGGGGGTGTCGCCCGCGAGCGTCAGCTGCACCGGCTCCCCCTGCACCATCTCCGCCGGAGGCTACACGGCGAAAGTCATCTACCCCTACACCCCGTTCAATACAACGGTTAACGACAATCCGCCGGAGCTGACCGTGGCGGTGGACATCACGCACGTCAACCCGATCCACGGGTTCGAAGGGTTCCTGGGATTCGGGCCGACGACCATCGGGGTCCACGCCGCCGCCGCGGGGCTGCAAGGAACCCACCAGTTCCCCTTCGCTCTAGCCACCCGCTTTTTGGACCTCACCGGTGGCGGGACCATCGCCGCCTACGGGTCGGTGCTGGTGGACCAGTGCTCGGACAGCGGCCAGGGTGACTTCACAGACCACGGGTACAACGGGGGGTTGTACTTCAATGGGGGGACGGGGCTCCAGTTGGGGGCGGCCTACACCGCTGACGGGAGCGGCGTGTACTCCAACGCCGAGGCGGCCCTGGTGGCGGACCCCGCGGGAACCAGCTGCGCGGGTGGGGCCAACCAGAGCGCCACGGCCGGCCTGACCGGCCTCACAGACCAGGTCCACTTCAGCTCGACCGCCGCCAACTACAACTACTTCTATGGCTTCAACTCCGGCCCCGGCGATTGCGCCACCGCGGCCGGCTCGGGATGCCAGTCGGACCCGGAGGGCGGCTCACCCTACAGTTGGCAGGATCCCTCCTGCTGGCAGTCGGGAGCCGCGACGGCGCCGGTCTCCTGGACCAGCAGCTACGCCTACCCCAGCACCAAAGGGCCGGGAGTGACCATCTCCTACCCCTCGCCGACGCTGACCGTGGCGTGCCCGCAGCCCAGCGCGGCGGACCCTCCGGAGCCCTACGGCACCATGGAGGGCTCGTTCCCCGCTGCGCGCTTCCCCAACTTCCCCGAGTACGCGACCCCGGAGGAGCTGGTGCAGGAGTTGTCGGGTGATCCGGCCGTACCGGCCGCGGTACCCGGTCAGATCACCCAGGTGACCGGGACCGCGCCCTACCAGACCACCGGGCAGAACTGGACCTTCCCCGCCGGGGTTTACGTGGTGGACGGGGCTTCTGCGCTCCCGGTCATCAAGGGGGAATTCACCTGCCAAAGTGACGGCGGCGTCGACGCGTACCCGAATGGCTGCGTCTTCATCCTGGAGAACGGTGCGTCACTGCAGGTCCAGGGCAGCAAGTCGTCGCTCAACTGCAGCTACTCCATCACTGGAGACGCGGGCTGCAGCTTCTACCTGGCAGAAAGCACCACGCCCACCCAGAGCGTCTTCTCCCTCTCCAACTCCGCCAACGGTACCCTCAGCCCGATCCCCTTTGAGCCCGTCTGCGGATTGAAGTCATGCCCCCTGTCCAACTTCCCAGTCGTGTACAGCAACGGCACCTCCACCACCGGGGCCACCTCGAGCCTCAACCTCTCCGCGGTCGTATCCATCTCCAACCCCGGCAGCTTCGCCTTCAACGGCACCATCTACGTGCCTCATGGCATCTTCAGCTCCAACGCCAACGCCGGCTCCTCCTCTGGGCAGGTGATCGCTGATTCGATCCGCCTTCAGGGCGGGAGCGGTAGCTCCAGCGGGGTTGCCTACAACGGGAACTCAACCGCCCCTGTGGTGGGCGCCGCCAGGCTCATCGAGTGAGCCTGGCGCACCTCGGGACCTAGAGCCTCCGGTCACCTGGAGGCGGTGCGAGCTGGGATTGGCTCCCACTCTTGAAGCGGGTCATAGCGGGACGGTCATTGAGGGTGGCTTCATGCCGCGCGGCCGCCTACAGGCTCGCTCCGTGGCACATCTCACCTACCTGGGACGGGAGCCAAGCACTTGTGCGACGGACGCGCGATCTGGGGGGTTTGGTGGCCGTAGTCGCCCGGCCGAGGGGACCAACCGTTGGAACGGGAGACTCGCCCACCCGCAGGGGCGGGTTCCCATCGTGACCAGCCAACCTCACCCGAGTGGCGCAGCCTTCTGGACCTCCGTCGCGGCCCCTTTGGGACGAGGCAGCCCACTAACGTTCCTGGAGAACCAACTCCTGGGTCAGGGGACGGTGATCGTCCAACTGGCCTCCGCCACACCGAAGTTTGAACTGGCCGCCGCCTCACTTGGATAGGGCCCGGCATACTCGGACCACTGGAAGACCAGCTGGTACCGGCCCGGGCCCTGCAAATCGAATAGCCAGTCGTCCGACTGTGTCCCGTTGGGCGAAATCCCAAGTGCACTTCGGATTGAGTTCCCCGCGCCGTTGTTGAAGGCGCCGTAGCTGGCAGCGGGCCATTCGCGGGCGCCGCTCGGGGTTACGACGTACATCCCCGGGAAGGAGACCCCACTGGTGGGGCAGGTGGCCGTAGGTGGGGCCGGAGCGGCCGCGGTGCAAGCGTACAGCTGGTCGATGAGGCTTCCCTTGACGGTTGCCGTAACATCCAGCCCGTCCCCGGTCACGGTGAGCCCGCGGATGGCGTAGGTGGTCCCGTGGTTGACGACCGGCGGCGGCGGCACCAGCTGGACATCGGCGACGGGCGTCACCGTGAAGGGCAGGTCGAGGCTTGGTCCGGTGGCGCTGGCAGGCGCAAATGGCACCTTCTCGCTCTGATACGAGACCATGACGTGCAGGACCAGCCGCTGGATTCCATCCAGCTCCGCTTCCGGCAACGGGGCGAACGTCACAGCAAAGGCGGACCGGGGGCAGCCATCACTGTAGATCAGGGGGTAGTCCTGTCCCCGGCTGTCGCTGACGAACATGTCCGCGAAGAGGCCGCCTCTGGAAAGGCATTCGGCCGGGCTGCCGAACTTCACAAAGACGGTGGTCCGGATGGGGTCGGCAAAGGCCTCTGTGATGGTCACCGCGATGCCGTCCAGGGTCCCCGTGGCCGACTGTGGTTGCAGCTGGGCCGCGGACGTGCCTGCAGCCGCCAGCTCAGCATTGGTGATCTGCCCCAGCACTGGGACGGCCGCCAGTGCCTGCTCGTAACCGCTGATGAAGCGAGCACCGGCGAGGTTGAGGGCGAGCGCGCCCACGATCGCCAGTGTCGCAGTCAAGGCGGCACGGGCACGACGCCGCCGAAGCCCGCTCGCGGCGGGGCCACGCGACCCGCCGACGCCCTGGACCCCGAGGGGGCGTGGACGGCAGGAGACGGGGAGCTCCAGTTCGCTCAGCCGCTGCGCCAGTGGGTCGGTGGCCAGTGGGTCGTCGGCGCAATCCATCATTCCGTCACCTCCAAGCGGGACCGCAGTCGTTGCAGGGCCCGCCTGTTGGCCATGATGGCGGCCCGTTCGCTGGTCTTCATCTGGTGAGCTATTTCTGCGTAGCTGAGACCGGCGCCGTACCTAAGCGCCACAACGGTCCGTTGCCGGAGGGGCAGTGTTCTGAGGAGGGCGAGCAGCTCGCCGTCGGCGATGTTCTTCAGCGCGCTCGTCTCCGCGTTGGGTTCCGAAGCGATGTGCTGGTGGGCGGAGAACCGCTCCAGAAGCGTGAGTCTCCGCCGAGAAGCACGGCCGGCGTCCCGGGCGCAGTTGAGGACGATGGCCCAAAGCCAGGACTCCAGTTGCCCCTTTGACGGATCGAACTTGGGGAGGGCCCGTATGGCTCGAATGAGGGCCTCCTGGGCAAGATCGGCGCTGTCCTGGTCGCCGTGGCAAGCCATCGCGGCGAATCGGTGGACCCGGTCGGAGTAAGCCTGAGCGAACTCGTCGGTGGTGAACAGAACTGGCCCCGAGACGGACTTTGCTGTTGCTAGGCTTAGGGAGTCCATGTGCTGAATACGACTTCCCGCCGCCGCAGGTAACGCGTGAGCCGCGAACGGCCAGGGTGGGCGCGGTGACCTAGTGGCAGCCGAGGATCGCACTACCGCCTCCGCCAACATCCATTCCCAATCTCAGGTGTCCCGCCCTCGCATCTCCCTCAATTGAGCGCGCGGGGGCCCCACGGCAGCCTGCCCTCACACCACCGCGCGTGCCCCCGCCTGTAGTTGGGGCTGATGTCAGACCGCCGAGGGGTGGGCCGGTGCCGGCGCGATGTGGTTCGGGGAAAGACTGGTCTGCCGGCCTCTTGCGTGCCGGTGCCAACCGTGCTGAACGAAGTACCCCCTCGTTCCTGTGTCTACCGTGGGGCTCGAGGCGGATGGAGGATCTCCCCGCGGGCGAGCATGGCCACGAGTTGTTCAATCCGTCGATGGCGAGTCTCGGGACGCTTTGCGGTAGTGACCCGATACAGCACGGCGTAGCGGTTGGCCCCGTCGAGCCGGTCGAATGCCTGCCGGGCTCGTGGATCGGCGTCCAGCGCCACGGCGAGGTCACCGGGCACCTCGATGGTCGCAGCGCCGTGGTACGCGGCTTCCCAGGTTCCGTCGGACTTGGCCCGGGCCACGGCGGCGAGTCCACCCGCGCGCATCCGGCCTTCGGCGATCAGCCGCTCGGCCAGGGTGGTATTTCGTTTCGACCAAGCGCTGCCTCGGCGCCGGGGCGTGAACCTTCGTCGGAAGGTACCGGCGTCGGCCCGGGCTAGCTGCCCGTCGACCCAGCCGTGGCAGAGAGCCTCTTCGAGTGCTTGGTCGTACGTGAGCGAAGTCGGCCGGGTGGTCCCCTTCTTGGCCAGAACCAGCCAGACACCATCCGAGTCCGAGGCGTGCTTCTCAAGCCACCCGCGCCAGGCAGCGAGATCGGACATCGTCAGCTCCGGGAGGTCAGGAGTCATGAGACCCGAAGATACAGCCGGACGTCGCCGGAGAATGCGGTTCGATTCGCCGGCGAGATGATCCGGCCTCGGGCAGGGGCGCCAAATGCCTCCCCCCCAGAACACGATGTCCGAACCCGTCGGCTCGCCGGCATGAAGTGACTGCGGTCCACTGGCCGAGATCGAAGGCGCTGGGGCGGAAGGATTCGAACCTTCGAATGGGGGTTCGGGGAGGGCCGTGCGCAGCCGTCCGCCGACGTCCGTCGTGGCAGTTTTGACTTCGGGGCCGTCCGCTGCCGTCCGCCCATGTGCGCCTGAATTCGCCCCCTAAGATGTCAACGAAGATGTCAAACCCGGGGCTCGGGGCGGGCGCGTCATCCGCGTCCCGACTGCTACCGAAGCTGGCTAGACATCCACCCCGACACCCCCGCGGGAGCGGTGCGGCAGGTTGTCGACGCAGCTTCGAGGAAAGTGACGGTCCTCACCTCTGCGCCGATCAAGGCGACATCAACCCACGGCTACATCTGACCCGTGCCGAGCACCGGATCGCGTCCATAATGTCGTGTGAAGAGCCGCGCCCCGGCCCGCCACTTCCTAACTGGCCGGGGGCCACCAGCCGCCCACCATCCCCGTTGGCTTCACCAGTGAGTTGGCCATGTACCCGTTCGAGAGATTCACCCAGAAGGCGAAGCAGGTGCTCGTCTTCGCACAGCAAGAAGCCGAGAAGTCCCATCACAGCTTCATCGGCAGCGAGCACATCCTGCTGGGGCTCATGCGCGAGCCGGATTGCCAAGCCGCCAAGGTCCTCGCCAATCTTGGACTTCAGATCGACGGCGTCCGCGCCGCCATAGAGGCATTGCTGGGCGGAGATGAGCGGATCTTCGTCCAGCAGATCCTCCCTACCTCGAGGGTCAAGAAGGTGATCGAGATCGCCTTCGAGGAAGCCAAGCGGATGGGCTCCAACCACATGGACACCGAGCACCTCCTGCTGGGACTGCTGATCGAGGGCGAAGGGATCGCAGCTCACGTTCTGGAGGACGTGGGCGCAACTTTGGAGCGGGTCCGCGAGGAGCTGGCAACGCTCCCGCCGGACCCCGACGCCTCCATCCCAGGGCCGCAGGCTCCCCACGGCCGACTCCGGAACAGCGCGGGATGGACCGGCTACATGCCACGCCAGGGCGCCACTGGATCTCCGGCGCCCGGGCCCCAGCTGTGGACTGAGCGCCTCACTCCCGAGGCCAGCAGTTGCCTGGTCCTGGCCGAGGAGGAGGGCGTGAAGGCTGGGCTCGGCTACATTGGCGGGGAACATTTGCTGGTGGGTCTGCTCAGACAGGACGAAGGGCGTGCCGCCCTCGCACTCGGACTCCTGGGGGTGACGACAGAAGGCGCCCGCGAGGCTGCCAAGTCTGCAGAGCTGGTCGCCCCCAGGCAACTGGTGGCCCAGATCACATGGAACAGCGACCTCTCGATCGTTCTCAGAGCGGCCACCGACCTCGCCCGCAGGCGCTGGGTCGAGTGGATCGACACCGAAGACCTGCTGCAGGCCTTGTGGCGCCTACCCAGTTCCTCCCGAGCGCACCGTGTGCTCTTCAGCCTTGGGCTCACTGCTGAAACAGTCCGTGACGCACTCGCTCGCCTGGACAGGGATGGCGGATGACGGGTCCTCCGAGCTGACCTCCGCCTCCGTAGAACGTCGCCCGGACCCCGAGGCCATGCCTGCTGGCATCGGCCTCTCCTGAGGTCGGCGCGTCAGCCCACCTGGAGCCACGCCCAAACGTCGATCCGGCAAGAGCAGCCGACCGGGTTGGCCGGCGCTGAAGAAGCGGCCAACCGATCCGAGGCGGCGATCACTTGCCGCAACCCCACAGCAGGGTATCCATCGCGGTCGCGGCACTACGGCTCAGCCCCTCCACTGCGTGCGAGTACAGATCGAGGGTCATCGCCACGCTGGCGTGGCCGAGGAGGTCGGCGACGACCTTGGGATGCACGTTCTGACTGAGCAGCAGCGTAGCGGCAGTGTGCCTCCGGTCGTGGAACCTTTGGGCCGGCCCGATTCAAACTGGCCCACTACCGGCATGGCCTTCTGCCCAGATCAGCTGACCCACGACGAGGCAATAGAAGCATCTCGGATTTCGGCGGATGAGCAGGGCCAGAGGGAGAAGAAGCTCCCCGTACGATGGTTTGAGTGAACCAAAGACCATCGAGGGGGAGCCTCATGCGAATGGTAGTCGAGGTGGAGGCGGAGCTGACCGGGAGGACTCTGGCGGAGTTTGAGGCGGAGCTGATGGGGCAGCTGCGGAGGCAGTTGGGCCCGGTGGTGGCGAGGGAGGTGGCAGGACGGGTGCCGGTGGGGCTGTGCCCGAGCTGTGGGGGCCAGCGGGAGAGGCGGGGGCGGGACGTGCGCCAGGTGGTGGGGCTGTTCGGAGCGGTGGCGCTGCAGCGGAACCGAGTCGGGTGTCTTGACTACGGCAGCAATGGGTATCCGGCGGATGAGCAGCTGGGACTGGAGGCCGGGGAGCGGTACACCCTGGGGGTGGCTGAGGCGGCGCTGTGGTTGGCCACCGAGAGCTCGTACGCCAAAGCGGCGGGGACCACCAAGCATCTGCTGGGAGTGGAGATACGTCATGGCCAAGTTCACCGGCTGGCCCAGCGGGAGGGGGAGTTGGTGGATCGGGCGCTGGAGGAGCAGCGGGAGATGGTGTTCGGGCTGGGGAAGCGGCAGGTACTGACGAAGCTGGCGCAGCAGGGCCCGCGGCCGGAGCGGGTAGTGGTACAGGCGGACGGGACGTTCGTGAACGACCGGGACACGGGAAGCGAGATGGAGGCCAAGGCAGGGATCGTGTACCAGGGGGTGGCGACGGTCTCCAAGGGGCGGCGGGTGCTGCTGGGCAAGCGCACCTATGCCGGGGTGGAGACCATGGCCCACTTCGGGGAGAAGCTGGCGATCCTGGCGGCCCAGCAGGGGGCGTTCCGGGCTCGGGAGCTGTGGTTCGTGAGTGACGGGAGTTCGGCGCTGCGGCGGCTGCAGCGAGCCTACTTCCCCACCGCGGTGGCCTTCTTGGACCTGTGGCACCTGGAGCACCGGCTGGCTCAGGCGCTGGGGATGGAAGCGGCTGGGGTGTCGTTGCCGCCGCTGCTGAAGCTGGCCCGAGAGGGCGACGTGGACAAGCTGCTGGCGGCGCTCGCCGAGTGCCGGGAGGCGGCCGGTGCCGATCTCGACCGCCGGCAGCGGCTGACGCTGGAGATGGAGTATGTGCGGGCCAACCGCCAGGGGATCGCCAACTACGCGCTTCACGGTCCCCAGGCCTCGGGGGCGATTGAGAAGGCGATGGATGTGACCGTGGGCCGCCGGCTGAAGGCTCAGGGCACCTCCTGGTACCGGCTGGGAGCACACCACCTGCTGACCTTGAGGATCCTCAAGCAGAACGGCACCTGGGCCAGGTACTGGCAAGCCCGGCGCAGCCGATCCCCGCTCTTGCCCGCACTCCAGTTCTAGCCCGAAACCTGGGATGCATCCCGAGGCAATGCGATGCCTTGACACGTGTGGGTCCGCAGACTATGCTACGCGTGCTTCGCGCGCCGATCGGTCGACGCTAGTCGGGCTTACTGCTTCTGTATCGTCACCCCGGAGCGTGGAGCTGAGGGTCATGATGCAAGTTCGCATGGGTCCCCAGGGAGCCCTGATAGCGGTTCTCGTCGCAGTCGTTTGGACAGGTACCATTCCCGTTTCAGCGGGAGCCAGTACCCCGTCGTTCTGCACATCACCTGGTCCGATCCTCGCAACCGCGATCACGTCGCCGATCGCCCTCAGCACTTGCCCAATAGTGGGTGAGCAAATCGTATTGCCACTACCGGCAGGACAAGTCGGCAATGGCGTCACTGTGCCCACACCCGGAAAGGGAGTAGAGAACATCGCCACGAGCACGAGCGGGGAGACGGAGCTCACGGCCGTAAACTCGGCTGGGGTTCTAACCGTGACCCTTTCCACGTACGCCCGAGGTTCAGCTGGAACGACTGTCTCCAATACCGATGCTGCTTGCAGCGAGACAGCATATAACTACGAAGGCGGCCTTTGGGTCACAACATTGAACTGGTACTACAACGAGTCCTCGGTCAGCAGGTCAGGTCTTGGAGTGACGGCAACTCTGGACGAAGTTCGGCAGGCCAACGCCAACATGACGGAAGGCGTCAACGACTGTGGGTACACCGGCCGCTTCAGAGCGTACGGTAGCTTTGCAGGTAACACGACCAAGTACGCGAACATAGACAGCTCCGGCGATTGCACTAGCAGTTTTCCTGACGGGCAGAACACGGTGAGCTGGGGGCCGTTTTACGGCAACAGCGATCTGGCAGTCACCTGTATAGCTACGGCCTACCCTCAGGGAGTGCACACCATCGTGGAGGCGGACATATACTTGGGATCCAACGTGGGTCTGGTAACGACGCTTCCTTCGCCATGCACGACAAGTTACGACCTGGAGAGTATTACGACTCACGAATGGGGCCATGCATACGGAATGGCCCATGAGACAAGTGGCGACCTGGAGACCATGTATCCCTACTCGTACACGTGTGCGACGCTAGCCCGGACCCTGGCCAATGGGGACTGGCATGGGATGGCGAATCTGTATGGGACGAGTTGAGGCGCGATGCGGGGCCCTGAAGAGACGATGGCACTGGAGCGCAGCTTTCGGACTTGCAATGGCCTTCTTGGGTGTCTGGGTCAGCGGGTGTGGGTCTGGCATCGGAGGTGTGGATTCTGGATTCGGGAGCAATCATTGTTACCCACTTGACCTTTCGCCTGCGACACAGGTCCAGGGGGGCGAGGTTGTCCTGGCGAGTGGCGGGCTTCGGTGCGGTCTGACGCTGCCGGCAACGTTCCCGGGGGAGGGCGGGTTCTTCATCGTCCTTCAGGGGCCTACCGGCGAACCTACTGTGGTCGCACGAGTGACACCGAACCGTGAAGGACAGTTCCGAGTGGTCTTTCGCTTAGGGATTGCCGAAAGGCCAGGGCGTGTCGACGTCGAGTTGGTCAGCAATGCCTTCACGAGGCCCCCTTTATCTCGGAAGTTATTGAGATGCGGCCCAAATGCCTCGTGCGCATCGGAGATCTCGGCCGGAGAGGTAAATGTCATGGAGCGAGGCTAGTAGTCTGAGTGGTAACAACGTCTGACCTGAACCAGTGGATAGGCTGGGGGTGAGCCGGCGGGACGGCTGAGGGACGCGGTGCCGACTCCGTTTGGGCGCGGTCGCGGGCTTGGGCGCTGGTCACAGTGGGGTTCTGGGGCTTGCGGTCCCGGAATAGGATGTGGAGGGGCCGCCGAGGGCGCGTTGGACACCAGGCAGCCCAGGTGGCCGGTCGCCGGAGGGTGTTGGGTGGCCTATCCGGTCAGGGCCAGGCGGAGGGGTGTCGACCAACGCGGCAGGATTGCGAACGACGAGGCCCCATCTCTCAGCCTGCCCGAGCGCTCGGTGCAGAACCACGTGCAGCCGGCGCACGGTGGCTGGACTGCGGCCCAATCCGCGGAGCCGCGAATATGCGGCCTGGAGGTGGTCGGCTCTGAGTTGGACGAGGCGCAGGCCGCGGAGCTCCGGGGGAAAGTAGGCGTGAAGCGTGAATCGGTAGTCAGCCAGAGTGGTGCTGCGAACCGGGCCGGGGATCCCCTCCAGCCATCGATCGAGATAGGAGCCCACGGTTTCACGGTCCCTCGGTAGCGGCTTCCCGGCCTCCATCGCCACCAGCGCTGCAGTGAGTTTGGAAGCGACCTCTACCCGCGTCTTCCCATACAAGAAGCGGCGCTCACCCCCGCCCAGCGGGGCCACGCCACACCAGCGCCCGTCCTTCCGCCGGAAGACCGAACCCTCACCGGGTCCTCGTCTCCTGACTCGGGTCCGTCGTGAGGGCGGGGTGCACGGAGTGAGGGTTGACTGTGCCTCACCGATGCGGCCCAAAGCCTCTTGGGAGCCAGGGGCGAACCCTGTCGGTTGAGCTTGTGCCGCGACAAGTCCGCTCGACCGACCGTCCTTGCTGTTGCCTTCCGAGGACACCTGCTGGCCGCGTCGCCCAGTGCGCGCCGGTGTTGGGGCGGCTTGCTCACGAATACGACCACCACGACTACCCCGGACACAGCTTGCGCCGCGCGCCGGAGTACTGGGACGACCTAGTGCCTGCCGGGCAGGATCGCGATCAGCCTCGTTCACGATCGTCGACCCGCACCCAGCTAGAAAGTTGCGGTCGGATCGGAAGTCTACCCGTGATGCACGCATGGCCGTGACGGACACGGGTCACGACCCCTGCGGTCTGGAGCCGGCGCCGCCGACCTACCTCTGCGATGGGGCGATTTCGGTGGTGGAACATTCCATCGACATAGGTCCGCCAACGGCCGAGAAGTGGGGCGCGCTCGTTGACAGTCAGGAGCAGG
Organism: bacterium; assembly: GCA_021816695.1. Lineage (GTDB taxonomy): Bacteria > Chloroflexota > Dormibacteria > Aeolococcales > Bog-877 > JAJYXT01. The sequence continues at coordinate 37,373 of JAKAXE010000012.1, forward strand.
CGACCAGCCAGTGGAGCATGGCCGGGATCCAGCCCCTGAGCGATGCGAAGGCGCTGAGACATCCGCTGTCGGGCGCCACCCGAATTCGCCCACCCTAGCCGTACCTCACTTGCCTCCAAAGCCCGGAACGGGCGAAGGAGCCGGCGGGACTCAGCACCGGCTGGATCGCGCCGTGCGACAAGGCCGCTCGGATGGCTCGTTGCATCTACTCAGGTGGCCAACGAGACGCTCTGTAGCCCGGTAAATCCGACAGACCGGGTTCGCCCGACCCAAGGCGAACACCGGGGCCTCGGGCCCCTGACATGAAACTGTCGGGAAGCGCCCACGATCCACCGGCCGACTGCCCGGCAGCGAATCTGTCGCATTCCCCTGGACGGACGGCCAGTCCCCAGGGTCCAACGTACGTGCATTATTGAGGGGTGTTCTGGACTTGCGATTCACTTGGCCCAGGTGAAGGGCCTGGGATACTGGACGCATGGCTCAGCAGCCGGTAAGGGAGCGGAGAGCAGCGAGGATAATTCTAGTGGACGAGTCCGGGCTAGCCCTGCTGTTTCGTGGCGGCGACCCGGCTCGACCCGAAGCGGGCACTTGGTGGTTCCCACCGGGTGGCGCGATCGAGCAGGGGGAGTCGGTGGAGGAGGCGGCCCGGCGGGAACTGAGAGAGGAAACCGGGCTGGACGCGCCTGATGTCGGCCCCATCGTGCTAAAGCGCCAGGTCCACTACGAGTTCGAGCGCGTCCACTACTCCCAGGAGGAAGCCTACTTCCTGGTTCGATGCGCCCACTTCGACATCAGCAACTCGGAATGGACCGACGACGAACGTCGAGTCGTTCGGGAGTATCGCTGGTGGTCCATCGATGGGCTGCGGGCCACCGCGGACACAGTCTACCCCGAGGGGCTGGAGGCCCTGCTCGAGACGTTGTCCGTGAGTCAACCGATTCTGCCACCTAGCCGCGATCGCCAGAGCGGTGGGACGATGGGTGCTCTCCTCTGACCGAGCAGTCGAGCCTGTACACCCCAACTCGCAGTATCCCGGGGACAGGCGTCGCGAGAGCCCCGGAAGCTCGTCTGAAGTGACGTATGTATTTTCCACCCACTGTGAGACAGGCACTTGTGGTGGCGCGATGGCTCACCGTGGCCGGCTCCGGCCCGGGCGGGGAGCGCTCTCCCGCTAGCGGCCACCCGCTCCCCTACGGCCGCCCTCGCCTGCCTAATCCCGCCGCCGGTCCCGCGACTGCTGTTCTGGGTAATGGAACGCACCTGTGCGGCGATGTTGGGCCGCCCGCCGTCTGCCTTATGGGCATCACGGGCGGCCCAACCCGCCCGAGGTCCGTACCTTGGATCGCAGCTACACGGTCGCCTGCATGCCTGTCTTCCGAGTACTCCCACCCAGGGGCGGCGGCCTCTGCCCCGGCGTGGCGGAGCCGCTGCTACCCCGGGCCCGCCTTCCGCTGGTCCTTCCCCGCTCATCCGACTTCGAAGCGCAACCGAGCCCATGAAGCGCGGCGCAGGGTGCTCCTGGCGTTGGCCCAGGCGGCCACCAGAAAAAGCGTCGCCAAACAGCCGGCCAGGATGCCGATCGGAAGCGGTGCCAGCGCAAGCTCGACTGGCGGCGACCCAGCCGAGGACGTGAACTCCGGAAGGGACGGAAGGGCGAGCAGCGCGGCTCCAAGCCCCGTGAGCGCACCGAGCACCACCCCTGGAGCGAGCAAGATCAGACTCTCTGCCAGGAGGGACCTGGCCAACTCCCGATCCGACACCCCTATCGCCCGCAGAACTGCGACCTCGAAGGCTCGGCGTCGAGCAGTGGCGGATGCGGCAAAGACCGACCATCCAAGAGCCAACAGTGCAGCCGCGCTCATCGCGAAGAGGTAGAAGGTGTACGCAAGCGCGGGTCCGCTGCGGTTGAGAATCGCCAGGGCCGGGGCAGGGGTCAAGGACGACACCACCGTCACCCCCTGCTGTCGTAGGCGGGCGACGATGGTGGACGGGGCCCGAGCGGACAGCCACACCTGGTCGACCGTCTCCGCCGGCGGCCCGGTCTCGGCGCGAACGGCAGCGCTCAGGTTCATGAGGAACCCATTGCCTCCTACCTGTGGAAGATCCACCACCTGGTACTTAGCATCGAGAACTATGCTCGTCCCGTCGAAGTCCGAAGCCGGAGCGGCGACTGGATCCTGGACCGAGGTGCCGCGGCTCATCACCGCCGGGAGGACCGACGGGAGCGGTGCCACGTAGACCGCCGGTGAGGTCGGGTCACTCGCCGAGTCCTCAACCAGCAACTGCAGCGTGGATCGGCCGTCCACTTTGATCACGTGGACCGTCATGCCTGGGCCTGAACCGGTCCAGTAGGAGGGGTCACCGAGGCGGCTCGTCACCTCCCGCCACCCGTGCCGCGTCTCCTGCTGGAGGGCGCCAAGGGTGAGCGAGTAGCTAACGGACTGCAGACCAGCGTCGGCCTGCTGCCCGGTACCCAGGCTGGTTTGGGCAGGGGTCCATTCAGGCACCAGCTGAGTTCCGCGGCAACCTCGCAGGCAGACCCCCGGGAGCGTTGCCTCATAGGTCCGCGTTCCCGGCGAAAGGTATCCGAAGTCGGCCACCTCTTGGTTTCCCTGGCTGTCGACCATGTCGAGCTGCAGGTCGGGCGGCGGTGTTGGCGCGCCTGCCAGGGTGACGGTGGCCCTGAGCTCGGTTCCGGAAACCTCGAGCGGGGGCGGCAGGGGTGGACTAAGCCAGCGGACCAACTGGGCAAGCGAAACGTGGCTCACCCCTTGGGGCCAGTAGCCAATCCGCTGGAGTCGGCGGGGCTGGACGGCGAGCAGATTGGGCCCGGGTCCGGTCTGCACCATCGCCGCCATGGCGTACCGACCGCTGGGGTCAGCATGGTCGACCGCCTGCTCAAGCCCCAGTCCGGCCGGCAGGCGCACGTCCAGGACCCTCGCAGCACCGAGGGCGAAGTCGGCCCGGATCGCCCTATTGGCAGCTGCGTCCGCCCATCCCGCCACGGCGAAGCAAGCCAGCGCCACCGCGACGGTCACCACTGCCATCTGGCGCAGGCCAGAGGGGCGACGCGCCACCTGGCGGACCCCTATTCCGAGCCCGATCCTGGATCCTTTCGACGTCCGGCGGATGACGGCCCTGAAGATGACCAGCACGGCCCGGGTCGATGCGATGGCCACAATGACCGCGAGGAGCCCAGGTGCGAGGACCGCGAGCGGGTTGGGTTGGCGTCCGTCGACCGCCCCGGAGACGATCAGTTCGACTAGTGCAGCTATGGCCACGGCCAACGCCGCCGCGTCCAGGGCCGCCCGTGCCGGCGGAGCAGTGGGGACCTCCAGAGCGAGCAGCTGTCGCTGAAGCGGGGTCACCAGCAGCCGGCGGGAGCCGGCCGCGACGGCAGCGATCCCCCCGCCCACGGCTGCCAGGCCAGCCACGATCGCCGTGGCGTCGAACGTCACGCGCGTATTGGGCAGCAGGGCGTGCTGGGCCAGCGCTGTGAGGCCGATCGCCCCGAGCAGGCCGAGGGGGAATGCGACCAGGAGCACCATGATCGGCTCACCCAGCCCGAAGGCGACGACCCTCAGCCAGGGAAGGCCCCGAAGGCGGGCAATTGCCACCTCCTTGGTCCGCACCAGCGCGGACTGGGCCACCAGCCCATAGACGACGAAGAGGGCGAGAACCACCAGCTGCAAGTCGACCAGAACAACGATGACCGCCATCAGGTCGGCGGACCTGACGTAGTCGCCCACTGCCGAGAAAAGGCGAGTTGTGGCGGTGAGGCCCGCCTGCTGGTTGGCGGCCGCCTCGTAGGACTCGACTGCGCCCTCCAGAACGCCCACATTGCCCGGATCGACCCGCTTCGGCTCCAGAGGAAGCTGGACCAGAGCGGTTGTCGGTAGTCCAGCCACCGTGGAGAGAACCGTGAAGGCGGAGTCCAGGTGCCCATCGCCATATCCGAAGAAGTCCTGACCGAGCCAGTACGGCGCCAGGGGATTGCCCGGCAAGGCGATCCCGACGACCGTCAGCGGACCGACGCCGACGGGACTCGCCGGATGCATCACGGTCCCCACGCGGGCGTCGAAGGCTCTGGCCGAGCGGGTGGTGAAGACGATCTGGCCTGCGGCACCAGGACATCGACCGCTGACGAGCTTCAGATGTCGGCAGACGCCCGGCCGCGCGACCAGGGGGAACCTGACTGGCGCCTCGACCTCGGCGGTGTAGCTTGCCTGGGCAGGCCCAAACCATCGCCCCATGCCATACTTGGCACCCAAGGCGAAGGTCGGCGCCACCAAGGCGACCGCCTGAGGGCTCGCGACGAAGTCGCCGACGTTCACCGCTGTGGCCGCGGCCCCCGCCTGCGCCAACTTCGCCTGCAGAACGGTGCCATAGGCGGTTTCCAAATACATAGGGCCGGCGCTCGCGGCGGCCACCGCAACTGTGGCGGCAAACAGCATGGCTAAAGAGCTCCCGGCACGCCACCGGACGGCGGCCCAGGTGAGTCCCACCCAACCTGGGGCGCGCTCCTTCACGCGCGCCGCCTCAGCGCCAGGCCCCAGGAGCGCCGGCCTATGCCTCGCGCATGCCGGTGGGCACTGGCACCGGCAAAGAGCCGCACACTATCCGCAGCCGCCGCCGGAAGCCACAGTCGCCGCCGGCGTCGCGAAGGTCCAGCCGTAGTAGTCGGCCGAGATCTGATACACCTCAAGCGCAACCGAGTCCGAGAGGAAGGCAGACCGGGTCGGGGGACAGAATGCCCGCTCCACCTGGTTGACGGTCGCCCCCGCCCCCAGCTGCTGAACCTGGGGATCGTACTGGCTCAGGTAGTTCCACGCGAGAACATCCACAGCGCCGTCTGGGCAGGTGAGTGGGGCAACCCCTCCGGCACTCAGCTTCTGAATCGGGTTGGCGCACTCGCCTCCCACTGGCGGGACGGAGGCAGGAGCCAGCGCAGGCTCCGTTTGGGCCCCCGGGGCGGCGGACGTCGGATGGCTGCAGCTCCAAGTGCCGACTACGGTGGCCGGGGCAGCGGACTCCCCGGCGATCGGGCTCTGGAGCGTCAGATTCAGCATCCCTGAGGTTCCCGATCGGGCAACCGACAGCAAGCCGGTGCCCTGAATCAACGACTGGCCGGCAGCCTGCTGAACGGGCCCCGCGTAATAGGTCAGGGGAAAGAACGGTCCCCGGATCGTGAGAGTCAGACTGGTGCTGAACGTCGAGGTGAAGTTGAAATTCAGCCGGGAGCCGGCCTTGAGGTCGTCCGCTGTCAGCACAAAGCTGTCGACCCCGAACGGTCCTCGCATCGTGAATGAGCGCCCCGCCGCGCTGCATGAGAGCTCAGCTGGCGGGTAGGTGACGGCGCCCGCGGCTGTCCCGAGGTTCAACTTGATTCCCGTCACTTGTCCCGTCGCCGCGGCGCTGGCCGTCGGATGCGTCGGCTGCGGAGCCGGAGAGACCCCGCAGCTCGCAAGAACCCCTCCGGTCACTCCAAGAAGGAGCAGTAGTAGCGCTACCTTGTATCGCACCGCTCTGAAGCGGTCAGGCAACCCGGATCCGGACCGGATGAAATTCGACACGGCGTGATGCCATTGTTCCCGGGCGCCGAGAACCTGTCAACGGTCACCTCCCGTGGCCCCAGCCCGCGAGGCAGCGCGTCGGCGGTAACACGGAGCAAGGGGGATGCCGCAACAGTCGACCTGGCCAAACTAGCCAGGGTTGCTCTCCCGGGCCATCCCGATGCGCACGGAGGCCGGTGGACGATCGCCGACACGGTGCTCAGCACCACCCAAGAGGTTTCGCTAGGCCCCGGGCGACCTCTACTGTCTCAGGCCTACAGCAGCTTTCCCGAAGCTGTCAACCAAGCTGTCAGCTGACCGAATTCGATGGTGAGCGACCCCCTGGCCGAGATCGAAGGCGCTGGGGCGGAAGGATTCGAACCTTCGAATGGGGGATCCAAAGTCCCCTGCCTTACCACTTGGCGACGCCCCAATTCCAGCCCAGATTAGCGTGCCGCCAGCTCCTCCCGGAACCGGTCCACGGCCGCGAGGCAGCCATCCGGATGAGTCAACGGGAGCCGGTAGTCGCCGAACAGGAGCCGAGTCAGCCGGACGGCGGCGTTCTCGACCGAGACCCGCTCAAGCAGCCCAATCTCCAGGCTGGGATCGCTGGCCGGTACGACCAGGTCCACCGGGCAGGTCACGTCGGGGAACCAGGTGGCGGCGCGAGCCTCGATCAGGCAGGAGACCAGGGTGTCGCGGTAAGCAACGCTCCCCTTGGAGTCATGCCTGTCCCTGGCGACCCGGGAGGGCACGTCGGCGGAGATCGCCGGGGCGAGCGCCCGCCGGGCCACACGCCTTCCGGTCCGAGCCGGTAGCCACCTCCGCATGGCGCGCACGCGGATACCGGCGCGGCGCAGGTGCTGGCGCGCCGAGCCAGGGTCGGAGTAGATCTGTGGCGAGATCGCCACCAGCGCCCGGACCCGACCGGGAAACCTGACGGCCAGACGGAGGCCGATTACGCCGCCGAGACCGTGGCCCACCACCAGCGCCGGCTCCCTCACCTCCAGAAGGTCCAGCATTCGCGCCAGCGCGTCCGCGTGGTCGTCCGGGCCATACCCGGCCTCGGATGGCGGCGATCCTCCGAAGCCCAGCAGATCGGGAACCAGCAACGGACCAGGAGCCGCCAGTTCGTCGAAGGCGGATCCGAAGTAGGTGGAGGTGTCCCCCAGGGGGTGGAGCAGGAGCACCGGGCTCGAACCGGCGCCCATGGTCTGGCAGCTGAGATAGGCACCCTGGGTGAAGCGCTCCGGGGCCGACCAGTTCACCTCCCGGCGCCGCCAGAGCAGGCGAGCGGACCGGGCCGCCACCCCGCCTCCCCCGACCGCCAGGGCGGCCAGAGCCGCGCTCCGCCGCCTACCTCCGGCCATGGGGGAGCCGAACAGCGACTAAGTCCGCCGGGGGCGCGGTCGGATTACCGGGACGCATCTCCCCCGATGATATGCGAAGGCGGTCAGGCTTCCCGGGTCCGACAAGGGCTAGGCGCCCGGCAACCACTCACTGGCCCGGCGGGCGAGCTCCAGGAACGGCTCCAGGGCAGCTGGGTTCTGCAGTGACTCCCGGCTCAGGGCCCGATCCGGGTCCTCTCCACTCAGGATCCGTTTCACCGGCACCTCGAGCTTCTTCCCGCTCAGGGTCTTGGGCACCTCCTGCACCTGCAGCACGAGGTCAGGAACATGTCTAGGCGACACCTGGTCCCGCACCTTGGCCTTCACCCGCGCCACCAGATCCTCGTCCAGCTCGGCCCCCGGCCCCAGCACCAGGAACAAGGGCATGAAGGTGTCGCCCCCGGGGGCCGGCACGTCCACGACCAGGCTGTCCATCACCTCGGGTAGGTCCTCCACCGCCCGGTAGATCTCCGCGGTACCCATCCGGATCCCGTGCCGGTTGATGGTGGAGTCAGAACGCCCGTACATCACGACGCCGCCGTCCTCACGGACCTTGACCCAGTCCCCGTGCCGCCAGACGCCTGGATACACGGAGAAGTAGCTGTCCTGGTAGCGGCTGCCGTCCCGGTCACCCCAGAGGGAGACCGGCATGGAGGGCAGCGGGGCCGTGATCACCAGCTCTCCGACCTCGTCCGTGAGTGGACGCCCGTTCTGATCGAAGGCGAAGACCGCCGCTCCCAGCCCCCGGCACTGGATCACGCCCGCCCGCACCGGAAGCCAGGGGCAGCCCAATACGAACGCCGTGCACACGTCCGTGCCGCCGCTGATTGAGGTGAGCCAGAGGTCCTGTTTCACCTGGCGGTACACCCAGGCGAAGGCGTCCGGCGAAAGAGGGGAACCGGTCGAGCCCAGAACGCGCAGGCCGGAGAGGTCGAGGTCCGCACCGGGTCGGATGCCCGCCTTCATGCCCGCACCGATGTGGCCGGCCGAGGTCCCGAAATGGGTGACACGAAGCTCGCTCACCAACTCCCAGAGCCGGGACACCCCGGGATGGCTCGGGCTCCCGTCGTAGAGGACCACGGTTGCCCCCAGGAGGAGGCCCGAGACGAGGTAGTTCCACATCATCCAGCCCGTGGTGGTGAACCAGAAAAAGCGGTCCCCGGGCCCGAGGTCGGAGTGCAGCCCCAGCGCCTTCAGGTGCTCAAGGAGGATGCCCCCGTGCCCCTGGACGATGGGCTTGGGCAAGCCGGTGGTCCCCGAGGAGTAGAGGACCCAGAGCGGGTGGTCGAAAAGTACCGGCGTGAACTCGGGCGGACTCTCGAGTGAGGTCGCCCGCTCCCAGGAGACGTGATTAGGGGCGGCGCCAGCATCGGTGCTGGGCGGCTGCCCCACCCAGACAACCTCCTGGAGCGTTGGCAGCCCGGCCACCAAGCCCAGAACCGTGGCGGTGCGGTCGAACTCCCTGCCGCCGAAGCGGTAGCTGCGGGCGGCGATC
>JAKAXE010000013.1 GCA_021816695.1 bacterium
CGCAGGTACTCGACCAGCGCGGTGCGCTCGTCAGTCAACGGTGGGCCACTCTCCCGGGGATCGTCCCGGAGTTCGAGGAACATGTCGGCCCGTCGGGTCGTGGCCATGACTGCCATGGTAGTTCTCGAACCCGGTCCCTCGTTCACGACATCCGCAGACGACACCACGCCGCCGGCCCCGCCGTCGGCAACTCCAGGAGTCTGGATTCCGCTGCGGACCTGTGTCATCACGGCAGTCACACGGGGCAAGCCGGGACCACGGTCGGCCCTTCCTCTGGGTCTGCGGCGTTGGCCCGCAGGATTGGGCGCGCGGGTGGGCCTTCTTGTCTGGCTGCCCGGCGCCGCGGCTCACCAGGGTTGGCGGCGAGGGCCGCCGTCGGGCCGAGCACTGGGACAGGGAACGCGACCGAGGCCGGCCGTGAGAGACGGCGCGGGGCCGGAGGGACCAGAGCGCCGCCCGAGTCGGCGAGACCGTGCCGTTGAAGGGCGGTGACCTGCTCCCCAGCCGCTGGGGCAGCAGGCACAATGTGGGGGATGCGGGTTTCCGTCCGGGCTGACTATGCCGTGCGGGCGGTCATCGAGCTGGCCGCCGCGGAGGGCCGGGGCCCAGTGAGCGCCGAGCGGATCGCCCAGGTCCAGGACATTCCCCTCAAGTTCCTCCAGAACATTCTGGCGGAGCTCAAGCAGGAGGGAATCGTGGCCAGCCAGCGCGGCCCCAGTGGCGGCTTCATCCTGGCCCGGGACCCCGGCCTGATCACCCTGGGCGACATCATCCGCGTGACCGATGGGCCCCTGGCGCGGGTCGGTGACTACCGCCCGGACCAACTGAACTATTCGGGGCACACGGCGGCGCTCCGCGACGTCTGGGTGGCGGTCAGGGCGTACATCCGCGACGTGCTGGACGAGGTGAGCGTGGCCGAGATCTGTCGCGGGGATCTGCCTTCGGTGGTGACCAGGCAGGTGGCGCGCCCCGATGCCTGGGTCCCCCGGATCAAGGTCGATCCCCAGCAGGGCCCCCAGCTGGGCGTCCCCGGTCGAGGAGGGGGACAGCGTGGCGGCCGCGGTGGAACCGTGGGCCCAATGCTGGCCCGCGCTCCCCTGGCGAGCGGCGCCACCCCCACCCCGGTGCCCCGGGCCAAGGCTGGCGACTGAGCATGCCGGCCCCGAACGTGCGGGGCTGATCACCAGCTCGTGGTCGAGGTCAGCCGCCTACGAAGGGCAGGGGCGCATCGTGGGATCCGGGCCACCGGTGCGGCCTCAACACCGGGGCGGCGGCAACCTCAGGTGAGCCCAGGCGAGTGGAGCCCTCCTGGCGAGGTGGAGCTCGGCGGCTGCGACTGGGAACAGGGCCAGCGGAGGGGCAGTTGGTGGTTCTCGGCGAGAGTGGCGCCCCTCCGGGCGAGCTGGGGTGTCCCGACCATGACGGCTCCCACCGTGACGTGGGTCTCGGCGTCGATGACGATGAGGCTGCCGGTGACCCGGCTCTCGTGGTAGGGGTCCGCCGCGATCGCCTCCGCCAGCCGCCAGCGAACCACCCCGATGTCGTTCGGGCCGAGCTCCCCAGCCGGCACCAGCTGGAGCGTCGCCAGGTCCAGCTTGCTCATGACCTCAATCACCTCGGCCTCCGTCACCCGGGTGGTGTGCTTCACCAGAAAGGTCTGGCCGACTTCCAGATGGCGAGCGGCGAACCAGCAGACCGTGGTCAGTTGGTCCCGGGAGACCGGCGGGGGGTCGGCGGCCGCTGCGATCAGATCCCCGCGCCGGAGGTCTGGGCTGTCGGCGAGGACCACGGAGATGGAGAGGGGAGCCCGGGCGGACGGCACGACGGCGCTGAGGGTCTCCACGCGGGAGACGGTGGTGTGGTGCCGCTGGGGGAGGACCACCACGGCCTCCCCCGTGTGCAGCCCGCCCCCCGTGAGCATCCCCGCGACCCGCACCGACCCGTCTGAGTGCCGGGTGACGCTCTGGACCGGGAGCCTGGCCCCCTTCCTTTGCTGGGCGGCGAACGTGGAGGTGGGCGCCAGCTCCAGAGCCTCCAGCACGGTCGGCCCCTGGTACCAGTCGGCCCTCCGCGACCGTTCCACCACGTTGTCCCCGTGGAGGGCGGAGATGGGCACGGCCTGCACCTCAGCACCCCCCAGCCGCTGGGCGAGTTCCCGCATCTGCTCAACCAGGCCCCGGTACTCCCTCTCCTCCCAGCCGACCAGATCCATCTTGTTGACCGCCACCAGCAGTTGGGGGACCCCGAACAGGAGCGCCAGGGCGGTGTGGCGGAGGGTCTGCTCGCGCAGCCCCTTGGTCACGTCCACCAGCACCAGCGCGAGATCGGCGGTGGAGGCCCCGGTAGCCATGTTGCCGGTGTACTCGAGGTGGCCGGGGCAGTCGGCGATGACCAGCTTGAGCCGCGGGGTGACCGCGTAGCGATAGGCGACGTCGATGGTGATCCCCTGCTCCCGCTCGGCGCGGAGACCATCCGTGGCGAAGCTGAGATTGAGCGAGGACTGCCCGCGGTCCCGGCTGGCACGCTCGAGGGCCGCCAGCTGGTCGTCAGTGAACTGGCCGGCGTCATGCAGCAGGCGCCCGATGAGGGTCGACTTGCCGTCGTCCACCGCGCCGATCGCCGCGAGTCGGAGCAGTGCCTCCCCAGTCGGCGGCCGATCCCCGACCGGTGCCGCGATCGCGCCTGCGGTCAAAAGTACCCCTCCAGCTTCCGGTCCTCCATCGAGGTCTCGGAGAAGCGGTCGTCACCCCGGGTCGCGCCCCGCTCGCTCACCCTCGATCCGGCGATCTCGGCGATCACCTCGTCGACCGTCGACGCCCCAGAGCGCACCGCGCCGGTGCTGATGGCGTCACCCACGGTGCGGAAGCGCACGCTGAGGCGCTGCGGCACCTCACCGGGGCTGGGAACCACCCACTCGGAGACCGCCAGGAGCATTCCGTCCCGCTCCACCACCTCGCGCTGATGGGCGAAGTAGATCGACGGGAGCGCCATACGCTCGCGGCGGATGTAGCGCCAGACATCCATCTCGGTCCAGTCGGAGAGCGGGAAGACCCGCAGATGTTCCCCGGCTCCAACCCCCCCGTGGTAGAGGTTCCAGAGTTCCAGCCTCTGGCGGTCGGGTTGCCACCTTCCTCGGCGGTCGCGCACCGAGACGATCCGCTCCTTGGCTCGCGCCTTGTCCTCGTCACGACGGGCCCCCGCGATGCAGGCGTCGAACCCGTGGGCGGCGATGGCGTGCTTCAGGGTCACGCTCTGGATCCGATTGCGAGATCGCCCCGCCCCAGGGTCGGCGACCAGCCCCCTGTCGATCGACTCCTGGACCAGGGCGACCTTCAACTCGGCACCCAGCTCGGCGACACGTCGGTCGCGGAACTCCAGGGTCTCTGTGAAGTTGTGCCCGGTGTCGACGTGCAGCAGGGGGAAGGGGATGGGCCCCGGAGCGAAGGCCTTCTCGGCCAACCGCAGGATCACCGCCGAGTCCTTGCCGCCGCTGAAGAGGAGCGCCGGGCGGCGGCACTCCGCCGCCACCTCGCGGAGGACGAAGGCGGCGTGGCTCTCGAGCACGTCCAGGTAGTCCAGGCCCCCCGGCTCCCTACTCAGCGCTGGTCGGGAAGCTGGCCCGAGGGTCGTCAAACGGTGGGACATGCCGCGGAGCGGGCTGGACGCTGCCGGCTCCGGCGGACTGAGGCAGACGCGGTCGGTTGAGGGCGACAGGACTGGCTTGCTATGATGATGGGGCGAAGTCTACCAGAATGATGGTATATACCGGCTGGGCCCTCTTGGGGCCGAGTTGGGGTAGGGGGATGCGTGGCCACGGCCGGCGACATCGGGATGGACACAGCCGAGCTCGCTGCGCTCTCGGCCCGCCTGGAGCAGGAGGGGGCGGCGGCGGCCATCCGCTGGGCGCTGGATCGATTCGGCTCGGCAGCGGCGCTGGCCTGCTCTTTCCAGGACTGCGTCATCGTCGACCTGGCGACCCGGGTCGACCCCGGCCTCGAGGTGGTGTTCCTCGACACCGGGTTCCACTTCCCGGAGACGTTGCAGTTCGTGGAGGAGGTCCGCGCCCGCTACCACCTCAACCTGACGGTTACCCACCCGGACGCCAGCGCGGCAGCCTGGCCCTGCGGCACCTCCGAGTGCTGCCAGCGGCGCAAGGTGGAACCCCTCTTCCGGGCACTGCAGGGCAAGGAGGCCTGGCTCACCGGCCTCAAGCGCTGCGATGCCTCAACTCGTTCCAACACGCCGGTGCTGGCCTGGGACCAGACCCGCCGGATGTTCAAGGTGAATCCGCTCGCGGCCTGGAGTGACGACGACATCACCCGCTACATCTCAGACCACGACCTGCCGGTGCACCCGCTCATCGCCAAGGGCTACCTGTCGATCGGCTGCGCCCCCACCACCCGTCCCGTCAGGGCCGGCGAGGATCCCCGGGCCGGGCGCTGGGCCGACAGCGACAAGACCGAGTGCGGCCTCCACACCTAGGCCCAGCACCGGCTCCTCGAGTGCCGCCCACCATCGTCACCTGATTACCCAGCAGGTGCGCAGCCTCCGGTGGCCGCGGCCCGGCGAGCGCGGAGCGGAGGGCCGCCCCGAGGACTGAGCGTCTCCGGAGTGTGCCCGCGAGCGTTCGCGGCTACCAGAAGACCCTATGGGACCTAGAAGAGGCCCAGCTCCAGCTTCACCTCGTCCGAGGCCATGGTGTGCGGGTCCCAGGGCGGGTCCCAGACCAGGTCCACCTTGACCCCCTGGATCCCCGGGAGGAACTGGGTGGCGGCATGGACCTGGGACTCCAGCATCGGCCCGAGAGGGCAGTAGGGCGTGGTGAGGGTCATGCGCACGGTGGCCTCGCCCTCATCGTCCACCTCCACCCCGTAGACCAGGCCAAGGCTGACCACGTCCAGACCGAGCTCGGGGTCGATCACCTCGCGGAGCGCGTCCATGACGTCGTCGGCGGTGGCCACCGGGCCCCGGGCCGGCACCGGCTGGGGGGAGTCGTCAGCCACGCTCTCCCTCCGCCCGGCTGAGGCCCTCCTCCAGCGCCACCCAGGGGAGCATCGCGCACTTCACCCGGGCGAGGTACTTGCGCACGCCGGAGAGCGCCTCCAGGTCGCCGAGATCCCCCAGCTCGGCGGGGTCCCTCCCCTCCACCAGCAGCCCCCGGAAGCGCGAGATCAGGTCGTGCACCTCAACGAGCGGCCGGCCCTCGACCTCCTCGGCCATCATCGAGGCGGAGGCCATGGAGATGGAGCACCCCTGCCCCTGGAAGGCCACCTGCTGGAGCTCGCCGTCCCGCAGGCGGAGGCTCACATCGACCTCGTCCCCGCAGAGCGGGTTGTGGCCGTGGGCGGTGGCGGACGGTGCCTCCACCTCCCCACGGTGGCGGGGGTGGCGGTAGTGGTCGAGGAGGATCTCGCGGTAGAGTTCGTCGTCCACAGCGCCTGACACCTCGGCCATGTCTTAATCCTACCTACTTACACGAAAAGCGGCGGCGCCGGGATCGAGCCGCCCGGCACCGCCGCTCTGGGAGTTGGATCTGAGGTTCGGCGACGCGGGACACCCGCCGGCGCCGGGCCCACGCCCGGAGATGCGCCTGCGGTCGACCAGCGCCTCCAGAGAGTTCAGGTCCCGGTGGCCGCCCTCAGTCGGCGCCCCCAAGGGTGAGGATCGATTGACTATCGTCTGGCATGGGCAAACCCTCCTTTTTCCTCGGGTACCGCCGGTGTGGAGGGCCGGGCCCTCCGGCGGCCGGACGGCGCTGTCCCGGACAGTGTAGGTCGTGGCCGCCGGGATGGGAAGGAGGTAGTCAGATGGTGCCGGCCTCGATGGCCTGGCGGATCCAGGGGATCACCTCGTCGAGCATCTCCTCCAGGCTGGTGGTGGCCTCGAATCCGAGGAGCTCCCGGGCCTTCTCGGTGGCCGGCACCCGGCGCTGGACGTCGTGCTCGAAGGGTGGGTCGCTGACGTAGCGGAAGGGCTCATCGCCCCTCACCTTGGCCCAGATGAGCTGAGCCAGCTCCAGCACCGTGGTGGAGCTGGCGGTGGAGAGGTTGAAGTCCTGGTTGAGGGCCCGGGGACTGGCCATGGCGGTCACGATGCCCTTGGCCAAGTCCCCCCCGTAGGTGTAGTGGCGGATCTGGCTGCCGTCGCCCAGGATGTGCAGCGGGTCCTGCCCCTTCAGCACCTTCTGGACCAGATCCGGGACTACGTGGCTCATGGCCAGCTTGACGTTGCCGCTCTCGATCTCCACGTCCCCACGGGCCCGGCCCTCGCCGATGCCCACGCAGTTGAAGGGACGGATGATGGTGTAGGGGAGCCCGTACTGCTGGTGGGCGGCCCGGGCGAAGTACTCCACCGCCAGCTTCTGGAAGCCGTAGGAGGAGCGCGGTGGTGCCACCTCGAGCTCCTGGCCCTCGTACGATGGCCAGCGGTCGGTGCCCTCGAAGACCATCGAGGAGCTGAGGTAGGTCACCTTCTGCAGGCGCCCCTCGCGGTGGGCCCGGATGGCGGCGTCGCAGGTGGCCGCCATGATGCGTTCGTTGGTGGCGAGGAGGTCGTAGGCGTAGGTGTGGAAGTAGGAGATCCCACCGATCATGGCCGCCCCGGCGATCAGGTGGTCGCAGTCCCGGGCCAGCCGGTAGACCAGCTCCGGATCGCGGGCATCGCCGACCACCAGCCGGTAATGGGGGTGCTGGTCATAGGAGCGGCTGACCGGACCGTACTTGGAGTGGTCGTCCAGCCCCACCACCTCGTACCCCCCCGCCAGGAGTCGCTCCACGGTGTAACCGCCGATGAAGCCGGCAGACCCGGTCATCAGGACTCTTTCCATCAGGTGTTCCCCCTGTGAGGACGCCACCTCTCATATCCGGGAAGGGCAGCGACCAGGTACCAATGCAGGTAGCGGGGTATCCACTCCCGCACCTTGAAGTTTGACTGACCCATAGTGCGGTCCCGCCAGATGGTGGGGATCTCCGCCACCCGGCGCCCCCTCCGTCGGGCCTTGGCCACCAGCTCGATCCCCATCTCAAAGCCGGCGTCGGACTCGATCCCCACCTCCTCGACGAATTGCCTCGAGTACGCCTTGAAGGAGTTGGTGGCGTCGTGGGTCCCCACCCCTGCCAGGAGGTGCAGGGAGACGCCAGCCGTCCGCGACACCATCCCCTTTAGCGGAGGGCCCCCGAGCTGGCGCCCCCCCCGCATGTAGCGGGAGGCGGCCACCACCGAGCAGCCCTCTCTCACCAGGCGCACCATCTCGTCGATCTGGGTCACGTCGTCGCTGCCGTCCGCCATGGTGACCACCACTACCTCTCCCCGCGCCTCGTGGAATCCGGCCTTGAGCGCCCCCGCCGGGCCCCGCCGCACCTGGTTCAGGACCCCGCGCACCCTCGGGTCACGGGCGGCCACCTCCGCCACCGGGGCGGCGGTGGTGTCCTCGGGCCGGTCGTAGACGACCAGGACCTCGACCGGCCAGGTGGTGGCCGCCAGGATCCGCTCCACACATGGCACGATCGCTGGGCCTTCGTTGTACGCGGGTACCACCACCGAGACCTCCGGTTCGGTCAAACGCGGCTTCCCTGACCCCTGAGGTTGGTGATGTCCACGATCGGCACTCGCACCTCGAGGTCCCGGTACTCGGGGTGCGGAGCCCCGATGACCAGGAGGTCGGCCTCGGCCACGACCCGCTCC
The DNA here is from genome assembly GCA_021816695.1 of bacterium. GTDB lineage: Bacteria > Chloroflexota > Dormibacteria > Aeolococcales > Bog-877 > JAJYXT01. The sequence continues at coordinate 7,684 of JAKAXE010000013.1, forward strand.
AGCGGGACCAGGTCCGGGTCGATGGTCACATGGGGGTCGGTGCAGAGAACCTTCTTGGCCTTGAACTGGAGGATGCGCTTCAGGCGGTAGCTGAGACTGGAGCGGATGTCATCCGAGCCCGCCTTGAAGGCCATCCCCAGGATGCCCACGGTCATGGAGGCGAGGTCGAAGCGCTGTTCCAACCGGGCCACCGTGTAGAGGGGCAGGCCCTCGTTGATGAGCATCGCCGAGTGGCCCAGGGTGAACTGGTTGTTGTTGAAGGCCGCCAGCTGCATGGTGTCCTTGAGCAGGCAGGGGCCGGCCGCCAGGCCCGCCCCGGGGAGATCCTGCGCTCGAGGGTAATCGAGCGCCAGGGCAGAGCGGATCTTGTCGTAGTCGAGACCGTAGTCGTTGGCGATCATGAAGAGCTGGTTGGCGGTGGCGAACTTGATGTAGCGCCAGGTGTTGGTGAAGAGCTTGGCCAGCTCCGCCTCCTCCGGCTCGAGCTCCACGATCTTGTCGGTGAGCCTCAGAAAGAGCTCGGCGGCGCGGCGACGCACCGTCTCGGTACGTGCGGCAACGATCTGGGGCAGGGAGTACAGCTCGGTCATCGCCTTGCCCTCGGCGATCCGTTCGGGGCAGAAGGCCACGTCCAGGGACAGCCCCAAGCCCTTTAGCCGGCTCTCCACCATCCCCGTGACCCCTGGGTAGAGTGTGCTCCGAAGCACCAGCAGCTGGCCGTCGCGAAGGTGCGGCGCCAGCTCCGCCACCTGGCGGGGGACGTCCAGCGCCTCGGGGTTCAGGTGCTTGTCGATCGGGGTCCCGATCACCACGACCACGGCGGCGGCCCGCGCCAGGACTGCGGGGTCGGTGGTTGCCTCCAGCCTCCCCGAGTCCAGAACGTCCTTGAGGACTGCGGCCGCCCCGGGCTCATCGAAGGGGAGTTGGCCAGAGGAGATGGCCGTGACGGCGCGGTCACTCACGTCGTAGATGGCCACCGTGAGACCGCGCTCCGCGAAGGCGATGCTGAGCGGAAGCCCAACATGACCCGCTCCCCCCACCACCACCACGTCCAGCCGCCCCATTCGCAGACGATTCTACAGGGCACCCTTCCGGCCACCTCTTCGGGCGCCTCCGCTTGAGCCCCATGGACCGTGGCCGACTGGCTCCGTGAACACGAGGAGCCTTCCCAGGGCCGCCCACCGATGGCACGCCCCGCGGCGGAACGGCGAATCCGGGATCAGCCCGGGCTCGGAATGGGCGCCGTGGGGGGCCGGGCTGCCACGGTTGAGGTCCCCCGCCAGGCAGCACTCTCAGCAGGCGTCCAGGACAGCTGGTCGCAGCGATTCCGGACATCACCGTCGCGGGCAAAAGTCGCGCCATCCGAAGGAGGCACGGTCCTGAGGCGTCACCGCAGCTGCTCGCCGGGCATCGAACCTCGTCGCCTCCAGTGTGGCGGTAGGGAGGGATCGCCCAAAGACGGGCGTGGGCAAGGAACGCTCTGAGCGCCGTGGGGTCTTCCGGCCCCCTGCGTCGGCCCCCGGCTAGTCCGAAGTACGGAGGCCCTTCGGACCGGGGCGTCTGCCCGACGCGGCGCAGGCACCACTCGATTGTCAGCTCTGGGGGAGGCAGGAGCCCGCTCGCTCGGTGCGCCCCAGTGGCCCTGTCGATCCTATACTCGGCCTGCCTTCAGGGATCAGGTCCGCGGTGGGCGGGCAGCCAGTCGGTTGGGGAGCAATTGATCTACAAGCGCGCATCCGGCGGGCCTGTGATGTCGCGACGGCTGGCCTGGACCGTGTCAGGCGTCTTGATGACCGCCCCAGTCGGGCTCTACTTCTGGTTCGTCGATCTCTTCGGGGTGAACGTTCCCTTCGAGGACACCTGGAACGGAACGCTTCCCCTTCTCAGGGCCTTCGCCGATGGCCGGCTCCAGTTGGCCGCTCTGTGGGCGCAGCACAACGAGAACCGCATGCTCGTCCCCAACCTGCTCACTGTCTTGATCGATTCCGCAACCCGAATGAACGAGCGCGCCGACATGCTGGTGAGCGGGTGCTGTCTGGTTCTGGCCCTGGTCGTCATCTTGGTTCTGGCCAGTCGGACGCTCCGCCTCGGCCCGGTGCTGCTGGTTCCCGTGGCGTTCCTGGTGATGGGCTTGGTCCAGTGGGAGAACATCCTCTGGGCATTCCAACTGGCCTGGATGCTGATCCTCTTCCTCAGCGTGGCGAGCCTGGCGGCCATCGAGTGGGCGGGGAACCGCTGGAGCGGGTGGGCACTGGCGGCGACGTTCGGGGTCCTAGCCTCCTGCAGCTCCCTGCAGGGCCTGCTCGTCTGGCCCGTCGCCCTGTACTACGGCTGGGCGGTCGGCTGGTCCCGCACTCGCGCTGCCGCTTGGACGGCTGCCGGGCTGGTTACTGCCTTCGCCTACTCCTGGGGACTCGGTCCCGTGGGAACCCCCTCTCGCCCCTTGCTGCCGCTCCAGGAGCCTACTGTGGCGGCGCACTTCGCTGGTCTCCTTGTCGGCGGGATGTTCGACTTCCACCACGTAGCCCTGGGAGGACTCACGATTGCCACGGCGGTGGTCCTGGCAGTGGTCGTGGTGTCCGACCGGCGCTGGCGCCGGGAGCTGCGCCTCCCCATGGCCCTGATCGGCTTCGCCGTGGGGTTTGACGCACTCGTGTTGGTGGGACGGCTCCCGCTGGGCCTTGCCGCCGCTGGGGCGTCTCGGTACACCACCTATAACCTGTGCCTATTGGCGGGCTTATGGCTGGCGAGCGCCTACCTGGTCGGGCGCCGAGTCGCGCCGGAGGGCTCGCCCCCTTCGGTCTCCCCGCCCGTCCTCTGGGTCGGAGCGGCGCTGGTGGCTCTGATTGTGGGCTGCCAACTTGGCGGTGACATCCCAGCGGGACTCTCGGCGGGGGCCAGTGCCCGCGCTCAGCGCGCTGCTGGTGCCCACCTGCTGCTGGACCTGTCACGCGCTCCGGACAGCGCCCTGGCCGCCGACCTCTTCTTCCCCAGCGGGCAATACGTCCGAGTCTGGACTGGTGTGCTGCGTCGGCACCGGTGGTCCTTGTTCAGTGGGACGCCATACCGGTGACGTGCGTCGAGTCGTCCGGCCCCGGCGCCTGCCCGCCGGCCCTGTCTACAGGCCAGCTATCGGCAGTACATTGACGAGGAGCACCCAGACCATGGTGCCAGCCATCAGAAGGGGCCAAGCCGCCAACCCAAGCCATCCGCCCCAGCGACCAAGTCGGTGCCCAAGGTCGGCTGTCCCGGACACCACGAGCGTGCTGATGGCCGCCACCCCGACCAAGACGTACCGCCCCTGGTACTGAGTTGTCTCCGCCGCCACCATCAGGGCTCCCAGAACCCCAGCCACCGCCACCAAGGTGAGACCAAGTCCGACTGCGAAGTGTTCCTCGACGAGGTCGGCTGGCGACGAACGTCGGAAAAGGGTGACGGCTCCCCAGGCGGCGCCCACCAGCGCTGCTGCCCCGAGGAGGTAGCTGGCCTTGGTAGGCATGGTCAGCTGGTTCCAACCCCCGACGTACCAGAACGTCTGAACGATCCCCTTGATCGCGGCCACTGCCCACCCGGCCAAGTGTGCACCCTGCGGCTTGGTCACCAGGACCCCGCCGGGAAAGAAGTGGCGGAGCATCACCTCGTTCTGGGTTTGCTCAAGAAGCTGCCCGGAAAGGGTCAGGTTTCGCAGATACCACCATCCCCCGACCCCGGCGGTCACCGCGGCGGCGAGCAGAAGTTGGGGGAGGCCGCGGCGGCGCCGCGCGATGGTGACCACCATCGCCAAACCCAGCAGCCCGATCACGGGCAGGGTGGTGTACTTGGTGATCGCCGCCAGTCCCAACGTGGCACCCAAGGCGGCTGCCGGCCACAAGCCGCGCCCTTCCCCGCCGGCAGTGGTCTGGATCCAAAGTACGAACAGGAACGTGGCGAGGGCGCAGCAGCAGGTCGCCAGGCTGTCATTGGTGACCGCGCCAAAGATTTCGGCACTTTTGGGAAGCAGCGCGGAGAAGGAGGCCGCCGCCGACGCCAGCATCACCCGGCGGGTCGCCAGCAGGGCGGTCCCGAAGGTGGCCAGAGCGGTTACCACTCCCAGCAGCACCGAGAGCCAGCGGAGCTCGTGGACCGACACAGCCTGACGGCGCTCCACCTCGTTGTAGCGATGGTCGAGCTCCAGGTGCACTGGGCCAGAGATGGTGCGGATGGGCGGGAGTGGGCGAGGAGTGAAAGGAGGGATTCTCAGTAGCGCCTGCCAGCCGGCCGCGAGGAAATAGTAGAGGGGTGGTTGCCCGGACTCCCATCCATTCGCAGGGGAGATCTGCGGAATCGCCGAGCGATGGGCGACGTATTCGATGTACTGGACGTGCTGTAACTCGTCATTGTTCTCCCAGGCAGGCATCAGGCTCGCGAAGAGCCCGCTGGCGCAGACCGCAAGGAGCACCGGGACGGCAGCGGCAAGAGTGACCTTGCGGACTGAGGTCGATCCGCCCCTGCGAATCACGGCATCACCCGGCGCGCCGAACGGGGAGAAATGTGGGCCCCAGCAGGTTTCTCACCCGCCTACGTGAAGACCGCTGACGGGGAGCTCAAGTGGGCTCGCAGTAGCCCCACTCGGGTCGACCACCCTTCCGAACCCGAACTCGTGTGCGTGCCCTGATGCAAGCTTGAGCTTTGAAGTCGGCAGCTAGCCGGACTGGCTGATGGCTCCCGTCCCGCAAACGCGCCACCATCGTCAGCGGTCATGATTCTGGCCAAGGAATCGCCACTCCCAGGACCGTCGGGGGGGCCAGGCCAGGTCGAAGGACCGCCCCGGTTCCAGAGAGAGGCACGAACTGTAGGCAGGGTCGTCCGCCAGCAGCTGGTGGTACTTCGTGCGAAGCCTCTCGTTCAGGCGTCCAGCGTGAACCGACCCCTCGCTGGGGCCGGACATCGGGAGCATGCCCGGATCAACGACCCCGAGCCGGCTGTATGGGGTCCAGCGAACTCGGTAGCCCGTCTCCCGCACTCGGAGACAAAGTTCCGCCACCTGCTCAAACCCCGGGGCCGCCAGAGCCCCGCCAACCTGGCTCAGCACCGAAGCGCGGATCGCCAAGCATCCCGGTGCCAGGGCCGCGACGTCATGGACGAGCCAGGCATGGCCGAAGTACCCGGTGCGATCGCGCGCCACTCCGTCCAATGGTGAGGCGACCTCGCCGTCGGGGCCAAATGCCAACGGCCCGCGGATGAGGCGACCGTCCCGCGTCTCCAGCCGGCCGCCAACCATGCCCACCTCCGGGTCAGCGAACTCGGACACGAGTTGTTGGAGCCAGTCCTCGTCCATGACCTCAACTCCCGCCACAATGCTGCAGAAGATCTGCTGACCAGGATCTCCGCCTCCCGACCCGGTGGCTGCCCGGTTTGAGCCGAATGCCCGGTCAAAGAGCAGCTCCGTGGAAGTTGCCAGCCGGATGGCCGGATACCTGGTCAGTGGCTTAACCGCGGCCAATGTCTCAGAGGCCGCCTCAGGAAAGCCTCCCACCACGGTGACCCGGACCGGGGGCAGTGGCCTAGGCAACCGGCGCCGCACCCGGTTGCCCGACCCGAACGGGGCCGGCACAACCTCCGCAGCCACACCGGAGCGGCGCAGGTGGTCGGAGACCGCGCGAAGGCTCGCGCCGGTGGCGGACGGCTTCGCTCCCAGGCTGGCCGAGGTGGACCCCGGATGCATCCTCCAGTGGTAGAGCACCAAAGGGAGATGGTGGATCTGGGATGCCGATGCGCGCTCCACCACCCGGAGGGTGAGGTCGTGGTCCTGGCTGCCCTCCATACCCGAGCGGAAGCCGCCGGCGGCCATTACCTCCTCACGCCGGAAGGCGGTCAGATGGCTCAGATAGTTCTGGCCCAGCAGCAGGGGAGGGTTCCAATCTGGCTTGAAGTACGGTTCGCAGCGGCTCCCCGTGTGGTCCAACTTGTCCTCGTCGCTGTAGACGAGGACGGCGTCCGGGTGGCGGTCGACTTCGATGGCGAAACATGCCAATGCATGCGGGGCCAGCTCGTCGTTGTCGTCGAGCAACACGACGTACTCCCCGTCGGCGAGCGCCAGGGCCGAGTTGCTGGCGCGGCAGATGCCGCCGTTGCGCCGACGGTAGGTGACGCGAATGCGAGCATCCCGGAGCCGGTACTCCTCCAAGATTTCCCGCACAGCGGGCCGGGTCGAGGAGTCGTCGGCAATGCAGAGCTGCCACCCAGGGTAGACCTGGGCCAGCACCGAGTCCAGGGCGCTGCGCAGGTGCGCTTCCTCGGGGTCGAAGACCGGCATGACGATAGAGAACCGGCGGCGGCGTCTTAGCTCAGCCAGGGTGGCCTCAAGCTCCCTTCGTCCCGCACTCCCCAGGGTATCGTAACGCCTCACCCAGTCCGGATAGGCCAGCGGTGGGGAAGTGTCGGGATGACCCCGCTTCGTGGTTTTGGCCCGGGCCCAGGCCTCTCGGAGCTGGGCGGTCATGCGGAAGGTCTTGGTCCGAAGGAGCGCCTCGCGCTCGGCCACCGCCGCGTCGCGAGCGGCGAAGGCGCGGTCCACCTGTTGGTGGAGAAAATCCCGGTGAGCGCGTATGCCGTCCAGCTCCCGGCTCGCCTCCCAGTGCCATCGCTCATAGGCAGCCACCGCTTCGGATGGGGAACCGGCGGGTCGAAACAGGACGGCGTGCGGCGACACGAACGAGGCGTCGAAGTCCACGACCCGGTAGAACCCATGCTGGGCGAACAGACCGGCCCAGTAATAAGGGGGCCTGACGTTGAGGTGGGTGACTTCGTCGAAGTGTTCAGGGGTCGAGGAGAAGAGGATGGCACCGGCGTGTCTGCAGAGGTTACCCACCGCCAGCGAAGCCTCCCGGGCGGGGAGATGCTCCAGCACCTCTATACAGCTGATCAGGTCGTAGTTCTGCGGGAGCTCGTCGACGATTGAAGCCCTCCAGCAGCGATCGCTTATGGAGGCGGGCACCTGGGAGATGGCGTACTCCGAGAAGTCGACTCCCCAAGCGTCGACGCCGCGGTCCCACAGGGCCTTAACGAGGAACCCCACGGCACAGCCGGCATCGAGGGCCGTCCTCGGGGCCAGCCGGCCGACGATCTCGTCGGCCATGTTGCTGAAGAGCCTCTCCCAGAGCGGCTCGCCCCACCGATAGGGCGGACTGGCCTCGCTCTCCTCGCCCTCGCGGAGCGACTGGTAGGCCTGGTAGTAACTCTGGCCGTAGAGATCGCAGTGGCAGCAGCTGTCGTCGGCCGCACTCTCGGGTGTGGTGCTCAGCTTCCGGTCCCCTTTCCACCAGGTCGCCCGGCCCCTTCTCGACCACCGCCCCGGGGCACGATCCCCCGGGCGGAAGCGGGCGGTAATTCGGAGGACATTTTAGGGGCCGGGCAGCGCCCACCGGTCTCCGTGGCCGAGGGCAATCCGCGGGCGCCGCAGCTGAACCGGGGGGCCCCCCTCAGGTGAACCAGCCGAAGACGTCGACGACGACGTCCACCTGCCCCAGGTCGTTGTAGATCAGCAGCCCGCCCTGGGGCGAGAGCTGGCAGACCACGAGGTTGGGCACGGTGTACCCCTGGCCCCAGTTGAGGTCGCTGGCGAGCGGCTGGGGGGTCTCTGGGTAGACGGTGAGGTAGGAGGCGGCGGTGGTGTCCGTGGCTGTGACGTTGGCCACCACTGCGGCAGCCCCCGCGGGCACCCCGGCCAGGCCCGTCACCTGCACGGGCAGGGTGGCGGAGGGACCCAGCGTCCTCCCGGTGCATTGGTCCTGGGGCTGGCCGGTAATGGCGGTGGAACGGGTGTCACAGATCCGGACCGGCGATACCGCCTCGAAGAGGTCAGGAGAGCTCGAGGAGTAGTACCCATTGACGTCCACCACCAGGTCGGCCGCACCGAGGTCGTTGTAGAACTGGAGCGCCCCGGATGCGGAGAGAGGGATGACCACGCGGTTGGCCCGGGTCTCGCCCGGGGACCAGTTGAGGGTGGAGGCGAGGGGGCGGGTCTGCCCGGCCGGCCAGGCGGTGAGGTAGGAGTAGGCGGTGGTGTCGGTCACCGTTATGTTCGCCACCACCGCGGTGGCCGAGGTCGGCACCCCGCCGTGGCCGGTGACCTGGACCTCGATCGAGCCCCCCGGGCCGAGGGTTCCCCCGGTGCACTGGTCGGCCGGTGCCCCACTCTCAGACACAGGTCGGGTGTCGCAGATCCGGGAGGGTGTGAGCGGGGAGAAGCCCAGTCCCGCCGAGCCGGCCATGGGTCCGTAGTAGCCCTCCACGTCGACCACGACGTCGGCGGCACCGTTGGCGTTGTAGACCTCGATGGCGCCCCCGGAAGAGAGCGGCAGCGTGACCAGGTTGGCCAGGGTCTGGCCCGAGGACCAGTTGAGGTTGGAGGCCAGCGGCCGGCTGCTGCCCGCCGGCCAGACCGTGAGATAGGAGGCGGCGGTGGTGTCGGTGACGGTGACGTTGGCCACCACCGCGGTGGCCGAGGTCGGCACTCCGCCGTGGCCGGTGACCTGAACCTGGATGGCGCCCTTCGGGCCGAGGGTTTCCCCGGTGCACTGGTCGGCCGGTGCCCCACTCTCCGAGACGGGCCGGGTGTCGCAGATCCGGGAGGGTGTGAGCGGGGCATACAGGGAGGGCGCCTGGGTCTGAGTCGGGGTGGATGCCGGACCGGTCCCCGAGGCGTTGGTGGCGGCCACCTGGAAGGAGTACGAGTCGCCGTCGGTCAGGCCGGAGATGGTCGTCGAGGTCGGAACGGGTGTTCCCGAGACCACCTCGGGGGTCAGCGGCTGTGAGGTGGTGAGGTCGGTCCCGGTCACCTGGTAGGAGCTGATGGCGCTGGTGCCGGAAGAGGATGGCGGGCTCCAGGAGAGGCCCGCGGCCCCCGCCTGGGGCACCGCGGCCAACGCCACCGGCGGCCCGGGCACGCTGCTGGTCCAGGTGAACTGGTCCGCCGTGGTCACCGCGCTCTCGGCCAGGTCCTCGACCTCCACGCGAATGTCCACCGTCCCCTGGCTCGCCGCCGGCGGCAGCGTCACCGTGCAGGTGGTGGTCGAGGAGCAGCTGGCCGCCACCTGGGCGGAGCCGGCCACCACCAGGTCAGCCCCCGCGACCGGCACGAAGCCGGTGCCCTGGATGGTCACGGTGGCTCCCGCTGAGTAGACGGCGGAGTTGGGGCTGACCGAGGTGACCGTGTCGGCGTAGCCGGAGGCGCGGTAGGTGTAGCACTGCAGCGCCGCCAGCCCCGGGTCGAAGTAGCTCGGGGTCCCGGTGGAGCTGTAGTCCATGAGCTGGGGGGTGCCGAGACCGCTGGCCATGTCGTAGCCGGTGGTGGCCGGGTAGGCCCCGCCGGCGTAGCCCGATGGCGTGTAGTCGTTGTTGCCCGCAGTCACGTCGTTGAAGGCGTTGCCGTAGTAGGAGCTGGCGGCGATGGGGTACAGCCCCTCGGGCCGAGCCCCCGGTGTCCCCGACCCGTAGGCGCTGCAGAACGGTGAGCCGTCGGTCATGGCGGCGGTGGCGGCCCAGGTGGGGGCGGCCAGGCTGGTGCCCCCGACGATGCCCCAGCTCCCCTGGTAGTAGAAGGGGTAGCCGGTCTGGGGATCGGCATCCGCGGAGACGTCGGGCACCTGGCGGACGTAGGGGCTGCTGCTGGGGCAGTGGGAGTTGGTCTGGGAGTACTGGCCAATCAGCCCGGGGATCGCCGACTGGTACTGGTATGCCGGCATGCACCAGAAGGCCGAGAGTCCGCCGCCGCCGGCGTCCTCAGTGGTGGCGGAGTCGTTCCAGACGGTCTCGGTCCCGCTGCTGGCCAGGGAGGTGCCCCCCACCCCGACCACGTACGGCTGGCTGGCCGGGTCGTCCACCCAGAGCTGGGAGGAGGTGGGCGCCGAGGTGTATCCGAAACAACCGGTGGACCCGGAATCGCCGGCCGCCGCCAGTACGGTCTGGCCCTGGGTGGCGGCCTGCTCGAAGAGGATCTGCTCCGCCTGGGCCGCGTTGGACCCCACCAGGTACTCACAGGCGCCCCAGGAGGTGGAGACGACCTGATCCTGGTCGGCGTTGAAGATGGCCTGGAAGTCCTGGTACTCCCCGGTGCTGGGGGCCTGGTAGACGTCGACCACCGCCTGGGGGACGAGGCCGATCACGTCCTCGATGTCGGCGGTGGCCTCCCCGACGCCCGAGCCGGTGGCGTTGAAGCCGTCCACCTTGATGTAGTTGACGGTGGTGGAGATGCCGTAGCAGCTCTCGTAGGCGGAGATGTCGGAGGTGAGGTTGGGTTCCAGCTCGAGCAGGGCCACACGGACCCCGGCGCCGAGGTCGCCCAGGCCGTACAGCGGCCACATGCCGTAGTGGTTGGAGATCTCGTCCGCGGTGTAGGCGTAGCCCGAGCTGGCCACGCTGGCCGCCGCGCTGCAGGGCTGGGGGCCGGGACCACCGGCGGCCGGAGGCTGCCCTGAGGGAAGCGCCGCGGCCGCCCGGGCGTGCCTCCCGACGAGGAGCGGGTGGTAGGCGACCAGGGTGTCCAGGCCGAGGATGGCCCGGACCGCGGCGGGATCGGGGACCAGCGGTGCCCGGTTGGGAGCGAAGGCCTCCCTCCCCCCAGCCGTGCGGTAGCTCTGAAGCTGCACCGAGAAGGCGGCCTCGATTTGGGAAACGGTGCCGGTGGCCGCCAGCGACACCCGGTCTGGCGGGAAGGCCCCCACATTTAGCCCAAGCTTGGTGAGGGCCCCGGACACCTCGTGCAGGGTGGCCAAGCTGGCCCCGAACCTCTGGCCGAACCCCTTAGGGGTGAGGTAGTGACGGAAGAGCGGCGAGCTTCGGTCGGAGAGGTCGGCGATGAAGGCAGTGAGGGCGGCCTGATCCTGGGGTTTGAAGGCCACGGTTACGGTGAGCCGCTGGGAGGGCAGCAGCCGCCCCTCCGCCACATCGCCCCGGGGGACGGCGGGAGTCCCCCCAACCCGGCCGAATGAGGGTGCGGGGCCGTGGGCCGCAAGCACCGGGGTCACGCCGCCGAAGACCAGCGCCAACCCGGAGGCCATCATCAGCCCCCATCCGGCCCGGACCCGGCGGGGTCTACCCCTCACCGGCTCCGGCCGCCCGCGCCCCACGGGCCCGCCTCAGGCACATCACGTCGGGAGCTTCATCCCGCCGCGAACCAGCCGTCGGCATCCACCACCAGCTGGACCGGGGCCGAGGACCCGTTGTAGAAGCTCAAGGTGCCCTGGGAGCTCACGGCCGCCAGCGCCAGATTCTCGGTTGTCTGCCCCGCCGCCCAGTTGAGCTCCGAGGAGAGCGGTGGGCTGGACGAGGCGGGCCAGACGGTGAGGTAGCCGGGCGCTCCCCCGTCGGTGACCGTCACGTTGAGGATGGCGCCGGTCATCCCCTGGAGGGGCAGCCCGGCCAACCCGGAGAGCTGGATGGTGAGGGTCTGACCCGGCTGCAGCTCCTCCCCGCTGTACGCGTATCCACTTCCAGAGCGGGTGTCCACCGCTCGCTGGGGCGACATGGGGAAGAGGGCGCTGCCCGAGCTGGCGCCGGAGGACCCGTCGGCGAACCAGCCGACCACGTCCACCACCACGTTCACCTGACCCACCCCGTTGTAGATGGTGACCGCACCGCCGGCCCCCAGGGGGGCCACCACCTGGTTGGCGAGCGTCTCCCCGGCGAAGAAGTTGAGGTTGGATGCCAGCGGCTGGCTCTCACCCGCGGGGTAAACGGTGAGGTAGCTGGCCTGGCTGGCATCGGTGGCGGTCACGTTCATCACCACCGCCTCGGCGCCGGAGATGGGGACCCCACCGCGCCCGGCCACCTGGATGGTCAGCGACTGGCCGGCCCCGAGAGTGCTCCCCTGGTAGGGCTCGCCACTCCCCGGCCGGGTGTCGGCTATCCGGGATGGGGTGACCGGGTTGTACAGCCCGGCCCCGGAGATGGGCTGGCTGGCGTCGTACCACCCCTCCACGTCGACCACCAGCTGGGTGGTCCCCCCCTGGTTGTAGATCGAGATCTGCCCACCGCGGCCCAGCGCCACCTCCACCAAGTTGGCTTTGGTGTCCTGGGCCAGGAAGTCGATGGAGGAGGTGGCGGGGATCGCCACCCCGGCGGGGTAGGCCGTGACGTAGCTCTCGGCCGTGGTGTCGGTGACCGTGAGGTTGATGAGGACTCCGGCCGCACCGGTGGCGGGAACTCCCCCCATGCCCGCCACCTGCACATCCAGGATTCCGCCCGGTCCCAGGGCCTCACCGCTGTACGGCAGGCCTGACCCGGCCCTGGTGTCGGCGACCCGGGCCGGGGTGAGGGGGTGATAGGCACCGGCGGCGGTGTAGACGAAGCCGTCGGACCCGCCCGCCGAGCTGGTCCCCAGTGAGGTCTCCACCTGCACGTCCACGAACCCCGGGCTTCCCGGAGGGGTGGTGGCGGTGATCGAGGTCGCACTAACGATCTGGAAGCTGGAGGCGGGGTTCTGGCCGAAGTACACCTGCGTCGCGCCCAGCAGGTTGGCGCCGGTGATCGTGACCTGGGTCCCCCCCGCCACCGACCCGGAGCTGGGCTGGACCGAGGTCACCTGGGGCGGCTGCCCCTGGAGCGAGGTCCCGATCTCCGTGAGGCCAGCAATGGGGGGCGACTGGGAGGTGGCGCTCTCGAGCTGCTGCCAGCCCTGGGACGGGGTGTAGCTGCCGGAGTAGACCTCGGTCATCACCCCGGTGAACTGGATCGCGCCGGTCGTGGTGTTCTGAGCGCCCCACTGGCTCAGGGCCTCCCACTCCGGAGCCATCCCGGTGTAGTAGATCTCGGGGAGGGCGCAGGCCACCGGGATGCCCCAGGCGACCTGGTACACCTGGGAGACGGTCCAGCCGTCCGCGCTGCCGCTCCCACCGAGGACGTCGTCTCCGTAGTCGGCGAGGAACCCCGGCTGGGCGAGGGAGCAGCTGTACTGCGCCGGGGAGGCGGAGGAGTAGCCCTGTACCCAGGCGACCGTGGCGCCACCGCCATACCAGTTGCCGCTGCTCGACTGCTCCATGTCGCTCGCCCCCCAGGCGGTGATGGGCGCCGCCAGGCCGGAGGTCGACACCAGGGAGACCAGCTGCTGGTACCAGGCCTGGCCGGAGGCCTGCATCTGGGAGTTGGTCAGCTGGTAGGTCGGCGGGTCCGCCCCCGTTAGGCTGTTGCTCGTCCCTATCGCCAGGGTGAGGCCAGGGGTGCCCGGGCCGTGGTCCGACTCGTAGCCCGAGACCCAGTCATTGACCAGGGTGAGGAGCTGGGAGTCCGGGATGCAGCTCATGGTCCCGAAGAGCTGGGCGCCGTAGGTCGAGGTGCCGGGGAGATAGCAGGGGGCACCGAAGTCCAGCACCAGGATGTTCTGGGGGCTGGGGGTGTAGGTGGCGGCTCCCTGCTGGTACAGCGGGCAGTCGGCCAGCTTGCCGCCCTCGCAGTAGGGTGCGGCGGTCGAGGTCCCTCCCGCGGTCATGTAGCCGTAGTACTCGTAGTAGGAGGAGGTGACCGCCGGGGGCAGGCCCCCCGACGCCTGCTGCGGCGTGGCCGCTTGCGGAGTCGGGGTGAGCTCCGGGCTGATAGAGGCGGATGTCGGTTGGCAGCCGGAGCTGGCCCCTCCCAGGCGGCCGGTGGTGAGCGAGAGGGAACGGAGCTGGCCATTGGCCTGCCGCAAGCACACGGTGCCGGTACCGGCCCGCGCCACCTGGAGGGGACCGGATCCGACGGCCTCAGACAGGCTCACGGCCTGCCCGTCGATCACCGCCACCTCCCCGGTAGAGGGGGACCCAGGTCGACTGCCGGCCACCACCGTCGAGAGGGGGCCGGTCTGCCAGCAGCTGGCGGGAGTGATGACCGCGGAGCTGATCGGGAGGTCGAAGCACGGTACAGCCGCGGGCGCGGAGGCGGCGGCCGCAGGAACCGAGGTGGGCGGAGCTGCCGCGTAAACGGCTCTCGCGCCCAGCGGGCCGGCGGAGAGGGTCAGGGCCAGCAGGAAGAGCCCGCCTGTTAGGGGACGCCGTGTTAACTCCACTGTGGCAACCTGCACTCCCACTGACCCCGGACGCACCAGCCGCCGACGCTGGAACGTGAACCTGAGCCAAGGTACCGTAGGCAGCAGGCCCGGAGGTCGCCCGCGCGCGACCTTCGGGTCACGACCTTGTGAATCGCATGCGGGGGCATGGCGACCTCCCCCGCCTCCGGTGAGTCGGGAGCGATGCGCGGGGCCGGAGAGCCGCCGCTCCCAGCCCACCACGTCCACCACCAGGTCGGCCGCCCCTTGGAGGACGCGAAAGTCCAGGGCACCGTACGCACCCAGGATCGCCGTCACCCGGCAGACGGCCGTCTCCCCTGCGGGCGAGTTGAGGTCCGAGGAGCACGGACGGCTGCTCCCGTCCGGGTACACGGTCGGCTGGTGGACCGCCGCGGCGTCCCTCTCTGTCATGTTCCGCCCCAGCGAGGTGGCGCTCGCCGGGCCTCCGGAAGCCCGCCACCTGCAGCGCCGGCACCGCCCCGGAGATGGAACCCAGCTTGGCGCCCGGTAGTCGCGCCGCCGGCGACCCGGGGATCTGATAGGGGGCCCCTGCGGTCCTGGGCGGTCTTGCCAGATGCACCGCGGTGGAGTCCGCCGCCATCAGCGGGTGCTCCGAAGTCGCCATCCGGGCTGTGACCGGTAAGGCCGCCGAGACAGCCAAGGCCCCGATCGGAAGCAGCAGCGCCGCTGCCCTCCTGCCGATCCCGAGGGACCGGGTACCCGGACGGCTGCGCTCTCCTACGGCACTTCCTCAACCTTAGGGCCATGGGACTCACCCCCTCCTTCCTCAAAGGAGGTGTCGGAGATCTGCGTGCCCCGGGCCGGTCCCGGGCGGACCAGAGCCGGCCCGCCGGGCGCCGACAACGGATCCGGGCGGCCGGCCATAGGGCCGGGAGGGCAGCAACCGTAGAAGGGCCGAGAGCTCTCCAGCTAACCGGCCAGCCATGGGCAGACGATGGCTGGGCTAGGTCCTCAGGGAGTGCTTACGAATCGGCCACTCCCGGCAGCGGCCAGCAGTGCCAGCCGCCGCCCGCTGTCGGTCTACGGCTCAGCTGTACCAGCCCAGCACGTCTACCACCAGATCCATCGTGCCCTGGTCATTGAACACTGTGAAGGAGCCGTTGGAGCTCAGGGTGGCCACCACCAGGTTGGGCACCGTCTCACCTGCCGTCCAGTTCAGTGATGAGGCTAGCGGCAGGGTCCCACTGGGGTACACGGTGAGGTAGCTGGGGGCCGTCGTATCGGTCGCGGTGATGTTGACCACCACCGCCGTGGCGGTCTGGGGGACCCCGGCCAGGCCAGCCACCTGGACCGTGATGGAGGAGTCGGCGGAGAGGGTCTTGCCGGTGCACTGGTTGGTCGGCTGGCTCGCCCTGGTGTCGCAGACCCGGGTCGGGGTGGTGAGGGCGTTGAACTCTGTGCCGCTCCCTCCCGCAGCGGTGTAGTAGCCGACCACGTCGACCACCACGTCCGCGCTGCCCTCCTGGTTGAACGCCGTGAGCGAACCCTGGCCGCTGAGCGACGCGATCACCAGATTGGCCACGGTGGCGCCCGGGGCCCAGTTGAGGTTGGACGCCGTCGGCATGGTTCCACCGGGGTAGACCGTGAGGTAGCTGGGCTGGGTGGTGTCGGTGACCGTGACGTTGGCGGCCACCGCCGTGGCCCCCTGCGGGACCCCGGCCAGCCCCGTCAGCTGGATCTGGAGGGTGTCGTTCGGGCCGAGGGTCTTGCCGGTGCACTGGTTCGCGGTCTGCCCCAGGCGGGTGTCGCAGACACGGGTCGGGGAGGGCAGCGGCTGGTACAGCCCCAGGCCCGCCACCGTCGGAGCCGCCACGTATCCCTCCACGTCGATCACCACGTCGGCGGCAGCGGCGTTGGTGACGACCTCCACCGCCCCCTGCAGGCCCAGCCCCACCTGCACCAGGTTGGCCGCCGTGTCGCCCGCCGTGAAGTCGAGGTTGGACGCCAGCGGGGCCGGCTCCCCCGCGGGGTACACGGTGAGGTAGCCGGAGGTGGTCGGGTCGGTGACCGTGACGTTCAGGAGGGCGGCGCTGGCGCCGGACTGGGGGACGCCCCCCAGCCCCGCCACCTGGACCTGGAGGGGGATGCCCTGCTGCAGGGTCTTGCCGCCGCACTGGGCCGCCGCTCCGCTGAGCTGGGAGGGGTTGCCCGACCGGGTGTCGCAGATCCGGGCCGGGGTGAGGGCGGTGAGCGCCCCCGGCGGGTCACTGAGCGGGTAGGCGAACAAGGAGGGGGAGCTCGCGGCACCGAGCCAGTCGGTCACGGTCACGGACTCCGGCCCGGCGCCAGCGGGGGAGGTGGCCTGGATCTCCGTCGTGCTCACCACCTGCACCAAAGGCGCCGGCTGGGACCCGAAGTCCACCGCGGCGGGAGTGACGAATCCGGTGCCCGAGATGGTGACGACGGTGCCGCCGGCGGCCGGCCCACTGGCGGGGGTGAGAGACGTGACCGACACCGGCTCCGCCCCCTGGGGGGTGTACGGGAACCAGAAGTTGGGGTCGCCGGAGCTGGTCTCCACCACGAGGTATCCCGGGCCGGTCCCGGCGGGGACGGTGAAGGAGATCTGGGTGGGGCTCCACGAGGAGGCGGCCACCGGGCTCCCCTGGGTCCAACTGCTGGTGGGGGTGGTGTAGGGGAGAAGGAGGAGGGCCGCCCCGTTGCTGTCGGTGCCCAGGCTGCCGGCGGCAGAGCTCACCGTGGCGGGGGACCCGGGGGTGACCGAGGTGAGCTGGGCGCCCGGGGCCGCAGGCCCGGAGTACAGGCGGATGGACTGGATCTGGGTCGCCGGGTTGCCGTACCGCGACTGGAAGGTGGTGTGGTCGCCGTACCAGGGGTCGTTGATCCAGAGGGCGCCTCCGGGGCCGAGCCCGGTGATGAGCACGAAGTGCATGCTGCCGTCCAGGCTGACCTGAGCGATCACGGGGTTCCCGGCCTCCAGCGAGCTGTCGATGAGGGAGACGCTGTCCGCCTGCCAGCCGGTGTAGCTGACCTGCACCCCCTGGGATTGGGCGTACTGGGCCACCGCTCCCCAGACCAGGAGGTTCTGAGCCACGTAGCCGCTGTTGGCAATCAGCCACTGGTTGAGGACGCCAGGGTTGGTGCTGATGCCATAAGCCTCCAGCAGCATCGCCGAGGCGGTGAGAGCGCAGCCGTCCGCCGCGATGCTGGAGGTGCTGGTGCCGAGGTCCTCAGGCCCCCAAGGCTGCCACTGCTGGCCGTACACCGGGACGACCGGGCCGTTGGGAGGGGGCGCGGTGGCCGCGGCCACCGGCAGCGGGAGGGCCAGGGCGCCCAGGACCGAGAGCGCGATCGCCAGGAGGAGGGAGCGGGCGGGGCCGGTGCCCCACCGTGCCCGGCGTTCGGACGCCGATCTCGCCGGCGCCGCGCTCCTCATCCCGGTGCCCCGGGTACGGAGACCGAGGCGTACCCGTCGACGGGTGCGTCCGGATTGTCCGAGGGGAACTGGAAGCCGGAGAGGGTCAGGCCCGCCGACCCGGCGGCGTCGATGACCACCTGGGCCCCCGGGCTTGTGACCAGCAGGAACCTCCGGCCGAGGAAGAGGAAGACCTTCTGCCCGGGCATCCAGCCCGCGGGCGGGATCTCCACCTGGACGGCCCCCGCGCCGGCCGAGCCGGAGGCGATCGGGTCAAGCACGAGCTGGCCCACCGCCACCTGGCCCATGGCGTCCAGGGGGTACTGGTAGGCGGCGCCCTGGGCGGGAGCCGGGGCCGTGGCAACCGCCTTGGGTGGGGCCAGCGCCGGCTGCACCGCCGGGGCCGCCGCGTGGCTGTCCGTGGTCCGGGCGACCTGGGATCCAGCGCCACCATCTCGAGATGACGGGCGGCCCGACGCAGGCTGCGCCATACCCAGCACGGTCGCCGAGACGAGGGCGACGGGCAGGAGGGCTAGGAGAGCCGCTCCGCGGGGTGGGACGAGGTGGTGCATCTGGGGCATGGAGTGGTCTTGGGTCGGCGACGCGCTTGCGGTTGGTCGCGTTCAACCCGGGACCCGATCCTGCGGGAACGGGGCACCAGCGCCAACCTTCGTTACCGGCTCTCCACAGCGGTCGGACGGCCAGGCCCCGCGCCGCCCTGGCCCTTGCCCAGCCTCGTCCCCAGGAGCCCGGCGCCGGGCGCGGCAAGACCGGCCCCACTGCAGGGGTACACAGAGACAAGTTCCGAAGTTGTAAAAAAGTGCCCGGATGGCCGGGGCCCGGTGTTAGCATCGATCCTCAGCAGCCTCACAGCTAGGCGAGGGATCAGGATGGGCTGCTGAGAGGAGCTGTGGCATGGGCCGGGTGGAGCAGTGGCTGAGGGCGGGGCTCAAGCGGCCTCTGACCCTGGCGGCGGTGATCGCCGTGCTGGCCGCCGGGGCCTGGGCGATCTCCCAGCCCGCCATCCAGCTCGCGGCCAGCTGCGCCGGGGGTGGCTACGGTGGCGGCGGCGCCGGGGGATACGGCGCCCCGACGGGCACCTGCGGCCCCTACGTGCCTCTGCCGCCCACCAGGGTCCTGGACACCCGCAACGGCACCGGGGGGGTGACCGGGCCGGTAGGACCGGGACAGACCATAAGCATCCAGGTGGCGGGCACGGCCGGGGTTCCTGTCTCGGGGGCCAGCGCGGTGGTCCTCAACGTCACCGTCACAGACCCCTCCGAGCCGAGCTACCTCACTGTATACCCTGAGGGTACGCAGCTCCCGCTAGCTTCCGACCTAAACTTCACCTTCGGGGAGACCGTCGCCAACTTGGTCGAGGTCCAACTGGGACCGAGCGGAGGCGTGAGCTTCTTCAACCAGCTCGGGCAGATCCAGGTGGTCGCCGACCTCGAGGGATACGTGTCCACCGCCACCAACGGCGACGCCGGGCTGTTCACCCCAGTCACCCCGGCGAGGCTCCTGGACACGAGGACCGGTCTGGGGGGCACCACTGGCCCCGTCACCCCCGGGCAGACGATCCGGGTCCTGGTGACCGGGGTGGGCGGCATCCCCTCCAGTGGGGTGGGAGCAGTGGCCTTCAACCTCACCGCCACCGACACCGCAGGCGGGAGCTTCATCACCGCCTACCCGGACTCGGAAGCCCGTCCGCTGGCGTCCAACCTCAATTTCATCGGGGGCGAGACGGTGGCCAATCGGGTGATCGTGCCCGTGGTGGACGGGTACGTCGACCTCTACAACGACTTCACCGGGTCCTCCGCCCAACTGGTTTTGGACGTGAACGGCTATTTCAGCAGTAGCAGCGCCACTTCGTCCAGCGGCTCGGACTTCAACTCCCAGTCCCCCCAGCGGATCGTGGATACTCGGGCCGGCAGCGGCGAGGGCTACGCCGGCCAGAGGCTGGGTCCAGGAGGGGTACTGACGATCCAAGTGGCGGGCTTCGGCGGGGTGCCGTCGATGACCTCCTCGTCGCCACCAGCCGCCGTGGTACTGAACGTGACCGTGACCGATACCAGCGAGGCGAGCTACCTGACGGTCTGGCCCAGCAACGTCGCCCAGCCCGGGACATCGGATATTAATTTCGGGGTCGGGCAGACTGTGCCGAACTTGGTGGTGGTTGGTCTCAGTCCCACGGGCGAGGTCTCCTTCTACAACCAGCTGGGCAACGTGGACATCGTGGTCGACGTCGAGGGCTGGTACTCCTGAGGGCTGGCGCTACCGCCGGCAGTTCCTGGGACTGACCTCAGTAGGCGCCCCCCGGCTGACAGTCGCGGCTCCCGCCGCCGCGGGCTATATCCTGAGCGGCAGCAGCCAGATGGCACCCAATCCCCGATCAGGGTTCTCGGGGCCGGAGCGGCGGATCAGGTCCGCCCCCCAGCGCGACTCTCAAAAGTCCCGCAGACAGTCCCGATGGCCTCCCCGGGCATAGGCCGACTCCGGTTACTGGGTCCCCGACTTGTCGGACCGCCCCTGGCGGCGGCGGCGCGCCCACCAGCTCCGGGCGCGCCTCAGGGTGGCGGCGGCGCCGTCCCGGCGCCAGCTCGCAGCGGCGCGGCGCCCCAGCCGCAACACCTCCGCCACGGTCGGCCGGTGAGGGGAGCCGCCGCCGGTCGGCCGACCTGGCCGGCGAGGAAGGTCGGCGGCCCGGAATGGAGCCTTGGCGAAGGCCCGCAGCGGGCTGGTGGCCCGATCCCAGGTGAGCTCCTGCGCCTGGGCCAGGACCCGGGAGGAAATCTCCTCCCGGCGGGTCCTGCTCCGGGCCAGCTCGCGGATGGCCGCCTCCAGCGCCTCGGGGTCCTTCGGGGGTACCGTCCACCCCAGCTCCCGCTCCTCCACCAGGTGGGCGAAGTGGTCCCCCTTGGTGCAGATGATGGGCAGCCCGGCCCAGAGGTAGTCGAGGAGCCGGGTACGGAAGGAGAAGTGGGTCTCGGCGTTCTCGAAATGGGTGGACACTCCGCAGTCCGCACCCGCCAGCCACCTGCCCCGCTCCTGATACGGCACCCAGTCGGCGTTGAAGAACACCCGCCGACCGGTGAGGGCGAGCTGATCCGAGAGCTCCAGGACCTTCCTGGTGATCCACATCTTGGGAGGGATCCCGGAGTTGGGATGGCTGGTGGACATGAAGACCAGCTTCACCGGGGGTGAGACGTCCTCGACCCGGGCCACCGCCTGGATCAGGGTCAAGGGGTCGAACCAGTTGTAGATCCCACCTCCCCAGAGGAGCACCAGGTCGTCCTGTTCCACCCCGGGCAGGGGAAGGCGACTGCCCCTGTCCCGGGCCGGGGGTGGTGCCTCCGGCAGTCCGAAGGGAACCACGTCGATCAGCTGGCGGAAGGTCGGGTCCCGGGACCAGTTGCGGGGGTTGAGCCGGCCGGCGGCCAGCAGCGAGCCGAGCCACAGGTCCCGCTGGGTCTCGCTGGCGCAGATGAAGTAGTCCCCCAGCCGGAGCATGTCCGAGACCGCCTCGCGGACCTGGAAGTCCTCGCGCTCCCGCTCGGCCATTCCCAGGTGCTCCTCCTGGCCCAGCAGCGCGATGGGGAAGGGGTCGTACAGGTCCACCACCAGCGGTGAGTCCAGCTCCCGGAGCACCGGGTAGCGCACCAGCGCCAGCCCCTCGATCAACACCAGGTCGTGGGAGCGGGCCAGACGCTCCAGGGCCGTTGGCCCCAGCTCCGGCGAGACGGTGATCCCCGGGCTGGCGAGGTCGGTGGAGCCCAGCCCCACCAGGGTCACCTGGTGGCCGTCTGCGGCCAGACTCCGCCCCAGCTCGAAGCAGCGGATCCCGGGGCCCGCCATCCTGATGGCTACCACGTCGTTGGCCACGATCAGGACCCGGCTCACCTCGGCAAGATACCAGGGCTGGAAGCTGCTTCTGGGACGGCCGCCAGGGTCAGGCCCGGCCGTGACCGCCCTCCACGCCACCGCATCGGAGATCATGACGGGGTGGACGCCGCGTCATTGGCTCCCGCCGCGGAAGGCGAGCGCGGCAGCTCGACCGGCCCTGCCTGGGCACGGGCGGTGCTGCTGCCCGGTGCGGTCACCCTCTGGTGCCTGCATTCGCTGCTGGCTCCGGGCTATGTGCTCCAGATCGACGCCGTCTTCGGGCCCCACATGCCCCTCTCCCTCTCCGGAGTTGGGGCGCCGCTCACCTTGGTGGCGCACCTCCTGGGTGGCTACTGGTCCGGGAGGCTGTACGTTGGCCTGGCCATCTTCCTGTGCGGGTTCGGCCCCATGGTGCTCCTGCGCCGGCTCAGCTGGATGGCCCAGGTGCCCGCCGGACTGCTCGGCGCACTCAATCCCTTCGTGTACGACCGGGTCGTCGAGGGCCAGTGGGGGGTGGCCGCCGGCGCGGGGATGCTCTTCCTCTGGTTGTCCTCCTGGGAGGCACTTCTCCGGAGGCCGTCCGTGGGCCGGCTCGCCCTCACCGCAGGGGCCGGTTGGCTGGCGGTGGTATTCGACCAGCACACGATCGGGGTGCTGCTGGTCCTGGCGGCCGCGAGCCTGCT
Organism: bacterium; assembly: GCA_021816695.1. Taxonomy (GTDB): domain Bacteria; phylum Chloroflexota; class Dormibacteria; order Aeolococcales; family Bog-877; genus JAJYXT01. Next base: position 29,663 of record JAKAXE010000013.1, read on the forward strand.
GTGGCGCCGGGCCTGGTGCGCCCCCCGGACACTGGTTTGGGGGCTGGCGAGCTTCGTGATCCTGATCGCAGCGCTCTCCTATGCGCTGCCACCCTTCTTCTCGGGTCCCAACAGCACCTATTACTCGGTGCAGCACTTCTCGCGAGCGGACCTCGTGGAGTTCCGCTCCACCGCCAGCCCCCGCTACGGACTCTGGGTGAACCTTCTGGGACTCTATGGATTCTGGGCCGAGCGGCTGGGGCGGATCCCCATGCTCAACTCCGGCGCCCCGTGGTGGCCGCTGGCAGCCGCGGTCCTCTCGGCCCTGGCGGTCGCCGGAGCCTGGGTCCGGCGGGAGTGGACGTGGCTACTGGGGTGTGCAGTCCTGGGTCTGCTGGTCGCCGGGAGCACCGCCACCGGGCCGGGACAGCAGGCCTTACTTTGGCTGATGCAGCGAATCCCTCTGCTGGGTGCCTACCGCGAGCCGGAGAAGTGGAGCGAGCTCTGGCTGCTGGCCGTGGTGGTCCTCTCCGCAGCTTTGGTGGACCAGCTAAGGCGAACGCCACGCCGTGCAGCCTGGGGCGGGACGCTGGCGGTGCTGCTGGTCGCGGCCACCCTGCTCCCGGCCGGCGCGGCGGTGCTCCGGGAGCTGCCGGCAACCGTGCGCCCGTCCCGATACCCCACGGGCTGGCTACAGACCGCGGTGTACATGAAGCGGACGGTGCCTAGCACCTCTCCGGTCCTCGTGCTCCCCTGGACCCTGTACGAGGAGCTCCCGTTCACCGGGAACGTCCTCACCGCCAACCCGGCCAGCGTGGTCTTCCCCGGCCACCTGATCTCCCCCAACGACCTCCAGATCCCGGGCGCGGTGACCGAGGCCAGCGCTCCCGGGAACCTGACCCAGATCGCCCTCGATCCGCTTGCCCCTGACTGCGCCCTGGCGAAGGGGATCCGGGAGCTCGGCATCTCATGGGTGCTCGTTGAGCCCGCCCCCGGAGGCGAACAGGCGGCCAGCGCCCTACTGGGCTGTGGCTTCACTGTTCGGTTCGGCGAGCCCCCGGGGCTGATTCTCCTCCGAGCCTGACCCGGGTTTCGCGTCCGCCGCGGGCGCAACACTCCAGGACCGCGAGGACACAAAGTGGTGATTTTTTCGTAAGTTCGATTGGTTCCCCTTGACTCAACTTGAGAGTGAGTCGATACTCGTTTGCGAGCCCATCGAGCGGAAGCTGGCGCAAGCTCGATCAGGTCATGGTATCGGGAGGAGTCGAGATGCGCTGGGCCGGATGGCCCCCGTCTTTCGTTGTTGCCGGACCGGAGCCCCGCGCCGAGGAGGGCGGTGGCCGAGCGCGGTCTTGCCTGATAACCGGAGGGCACCCCGTTGGGCCGTCGGTCGCCGCCGCCCGAGGGACCCGTCCCGCCCACGGTTCGCCAGGTAATCATCCTGCCCTAGGCTGCGTCCGCCAAGTAATGCGCTCTGTGAGGCTGCCCCGGTTGATGGGCGACCCCGTTTGCCCGGGCACTCAAGTAGCAGGAGGCGACGTTGGCTGACCCAGGCCTCGGCGCGAGGGCTCCTGCGCCCACGGGAGAGAGGTCTTCGGTCGGCCCCGAATTGAGTGTGATAGTGCCCACCTACCACGAGGCCGAGACGATCGTCCAGAATCTCAAGCGACTCACAATCGCCTTGGATCAGACCGGCGTCTCCTTCGAGGTGCTGCTGGTGGTGGACGGGGACCAGAGGACTTACGCCGCCGCCCGGGAGTGCGGGTCGCCAAGCGTGTCGGTTCTCGGGTACTCCCGCAACCGTGGCAAGGGGTTCGCCCTCAGGTATGGGATCTCCCAGGCGCGGGGACGGCTCGTGACCTTCATCGACTCCGACATGGAGATCGCCCCAGAGGAGATCGGCCGGATGGCACGGCTGCTCGACCTCTACTCAGCGGACGTGGTAGTGGGCAGCAAGCGCCACCCCATGAGCCAGGTGCACTACCCCTGGCCCCGACGAGTCCAGTCCCTCGCCTACCAGCTGCTCGTCCGGCTCCTCTTTCGGGTCAAGGTACGGGACACCCAGACTGGGCTCAAGATGTTCCGCCGCGAGGTGGCCGAGCGGGTGGTGGACGCCGCCCTGGTGAAACGCTTCGCCTTCGACCTCGAGCTTCTGGTGCTGGCTCGCCACTTCGGCTTCGGGCGGATCATCGAGGCTCCCGTGCAGATCGACTACAAGTTCAAGAGCACGACCAATCCGAGGGCGGTTTTCTCCGTGCTCTGGGACACAGCGGCGATCTTCTACCGGCTGCACGTCCTGCACTGGTACGACGGAGCGGAGGCACGGGGCCTCAGCCTGCTGCTGGAGGAACTCCCAGCGCCGCTTGCCGGTGACTGAGGTGGGGAATGGGGCCACCCCTCCTAGGCAGGAGATTCGGAGCGCGGCCCGGGCCGCTCTGCTCCTAGTCGCCGCGGGCGGGATCACCGGAGTCCTGAATCTAGTGTTCAATGTCATCGTGGCCCGGGAGGGCGGCGCCTCATACTACGGGGCCATCGGGCCTCTCCTCACCGTGGTCGCGGTTGTGGGGTTGCTGGCGACTGGATTCCAGTTCGGCATCGCGCGGCATGTTGCGGTTGCGACCAGGCCCCCAAGACAACTGGTCGGGCCGTCCATCCGATCCGTTCTGCCCTGGGCTGCCGTTGCTCTGCTGCTGGTGGTTCTGTCGTGGCCGCTAGCCGGCTTCCTCCGCCTGCACTCTGTGCTTCCTGTGCTTTTCATAGGTGTCCTGGCTGCCGTAGGCATCCTCGGATCCGCGGTGGGCGGGCTGCTGGTCGGCCTGCGCCATTTCCGGGTGATTGCAGCTCTTGGAGTTATCTCGGCCCTGCTCCGGCTGGCGGTGGGTTTCCTAGTGGGCCGCGGGCCAGGGGCGGTGCTCATAAGCCTGCTCGCATCCCTTGCGGCGGTCGTGGCCACGTTCGCAGGTGGCCTAGCGTTCCTCATTTTTGCAGGGGGCCGGAAAGCGGCGGACGCCACCTCGCCATCGGCACGTGTAACTGCCAGCCCGACCGGGAGTACCGGCTTTGCCGGCTCACTGATAGCCGCTGCGCTATGGGCAGCATGGGGTCTTCCGGTGCTGTTCGCGCGTCACATGCTCAGCCCCGCTGCAGCGGGAGACTTTGCGGCTACCCAGCTCGTGGCCGGGGCCTTGATCTGGGGCACGGCGCCGATCGCGACTGCGTTCTTCCCGACGATCGCCCGGCAACGAACCCGCTCGGCCGTGATCGTCGGCGAGCTCGCCACCCTGGGCATCGCTCTTCCGGGCGCGGCCCTAGTTACGGGAATAGGACCGGTACTGATCTCGCGACTCTACGGAGCCGGATTCACGGAGTCCCGTCCGCTCATCGCTGCGCTCGCTATATCAGCTACCGTCACCACCTGTGCCACCTTCGCTGCCTGGTCAGCTTTGGCGTTCAAGAGGCTTCTTCTCGGGGTCGTGGCGGCCTTGGGCCTGGCAATCGCAATTGAGCTTGTCTGGGACCTCGCCTTGGCCCGCGGCCCTATCACTCTAGCGTTGGGGCCGGGGGTCTCTCTCCTGCTCGGGGGCGTGTCGTTCGTGGCGGTTGGCAGGCGTCTGTCCTCCACCAGGATGTCGTCCGGCGATCACCGACAGGATGGGCGCACCCTGGAGCTGCACGAACCAGCGGGAGTGGGCGAGCAGTGAAGATTCTCGCCCTGACATGGAAGCACCCTCAGGACCCGACTGCGGGCGGAGCTGAGAGGTATCTGGTGGAAGTGACTAGGCGCTGGGCGGACGACGGGCACGAAGTGACGATCTTCGGGCCGAGACGGCCTGCTTCTCACGAGCCTAATGGCGTTGGTCCTGCCATCAAGGTCAGGTACGTGGGTGAGGGTTCGCGCCTAACGGTCTTCGGGCGGGCCACCAACTACCTCCGAGCTCAAGCAGCCAATTTCGATGCCGTCTTGGAAACCGTGAGCACCCGCCCCTTCGGGGCCGTGCGCATAGTCGGACGAAAAGCCATCGTGCTGTACCACCAAACCGCAGAGGACGTCTGGAACCAGGAATTTCGGCTTCCGGTCGCACTTATGGGGCGCTACGTCTTGGAACCTTGGTGGGTTCGAAGGCTCCGTCACGCTGTAATCGTGGCCAATTCCCCGTCCACTTCTGCTGCGTTGCAGAGGTTCAGACTACGAGCCCAATACATCGTGCCGCCAGGTTGCGACGCCCCCGACGCAGTCGAAGTCAGAGATGGGCCATCGGCCCGGCCCCGGCTGCTTTGGATTGGCAGGATGGTTCGCAGCAAGCGACCCGAAGACGCGATCGAGGCGTATAGGCTCGTCCGCGATCGCATTCCGAATGCCACCATGGACATGGCAGGTTCGGGATACCTCCAAGCCGGGCCCGCGCCGCGAGCTATCCAAGACATAACAATCCACGGGCGGGTGAGCGAGGACGCGAAGTGCGCGCTCCTTATGGCCGCCGACCTGCTCCTTCTTCCTGGCACGCGAGAGGGCTGGGGCATCGTGGCGATGGAAGCGGCCTCTTACGGGATTCCGGTAGTCGCCTACGACATCCCTGGCCTTCGCGACGCCGTGGTACACGGCAAGACCGGCCTCCTGGTAACACCGAATCCCTCCGCCCTTGCAAGCGCAGCCCACCGCGTTCTCACCGATGCCGACCTGTGGCGCCTGCTTTCGCACGGAGCTCGGGAGAGGGCAACTCGCTTCACCTGGGATCAGTGCGCCAGGTCCCTGATGGATTGCCTTTCACTCAGCTCCGGCCTCGCTGCCGAAGGTCCTACATCCATCTATCACCATTCGTACGTACCTTCCATGCCAGCGCCTCCGTTTGCCCAGAGCTTCACCCCAACGGGAGGTCACGCCCCACCGCCCGGTGGTTCACCGGCACCCAGGCCCGCCCACACAAGCTCGACTTCGACGTGATGAAGAAGCATTGCGCAACACCGGTGACGCCCCGTGTCGTGAGCTCGAGTCTGGCTCCAATTCAGCCCGCGCCACCGAAGGGCACCTACCGTCCAGGTAGGCGTCGCTCGCTTTCCGCGATGGGCCGAGACTGCGTGCCGTGCAAACGTGATCGCTCACGACGGTATGCGCTGACTTGGCCAGTAGATTCCGAATGGATCCTCGGTTGTTTCAGCGCGTGGCTACTCTGGTGCTGCCGCCGTTGTCCTGCGCTCTAGCTGCTTCTCGACTTGCTGATGAACTTCTCCAGCTGCGGACGTCCGGAGGTCCCCATGAGTGATCGAGCCATGACTGCAGGGGACCAGCAGGGAGGCCCTTGAAGTGTGTGGCCAAACGGGCCTCGTCTTGCCCGATCGCCACGTGAGGACGTTGAGACCAGCCCATCCATCGCTGACACCCGGGATCACACCGCATCTGCCTACGCGAGCCAACCGACTCAGACTTCTAGGGGGGCACCCAACGGTAACCTTAGTTGCATTCGCCAGCAGTCGCAACGGCCCATGATGGGACCCGTCGACATATTCATGTGTGCCTTTCCGCGACTGATTGTGCCCCGGTTAGTCGAGGCATTCGCTGTCGTCGGAGCTGAACGTTCTTCGCACCGCTATCCCCGCGCGGCGGCTGCCCCCGTGATTGTGCCGTCCGCCTTTAGTGAACCTGTAACGTGCGTCCATCCCACCGAAGTGGTTCATGTCGCCGCGTTCGCTGCGCACCCGAGCACTACCTTCGTCGAGCCTCAGCAAACCCAGCGCCACCGTTTCGTGGCGCGAATTTGCCCCCTCGCGCCAGGCCACTGCCCCGGATGCACTAGGGCCACCGCCGCGCAGTCGGACCACAAACCCAACCGGTTCCATGTCGCTCCTTTGGGCGCTAATCCCAATAGTTCGGCGAACGCCTGGCTTGCGCTCTCCGGGGCGGGCACTCGCCTTGCCATTGATTATGCCGCGTCTCTCCACCTTTACGATGAGGATCACAAGCACGAGCCTGCGTTCTGCGTGACGGAGAATCGCTCCGTTTCGGGCCCGGCCCTGTTCCTCGCGGGTCCCAGGTCCAGGGCATGGGGTTACATGTCGGGCGGCGATGGCCCCGCCATTCGCACGCTCAGCTTGGCGACCACCAGTCGGGCGGTCAGTGTGTGACCTTCAACCCCGGACTGCCCACTGCTGCCGGCACCAAAGTCGTAGGGAGCCGCGGAATCAAGGGACCGGGCTTGTAATGTTCGATTCGAGCGGGGAAAGCTTCGGGCTCGCAACTTGGCCAGTGCCCACGTACCTTGAAGGTGCCGCGTGCCACCTGCCGAGCTGCGCGCCACCGCAACTTTCGACGTGTTGAGAACCGCTTCGGATCGGGTGCGGGCGGCTCCTTGCTGGCGCGATAAGTTCAGCCGCCATTCATCCGTAGTCGCATCTATCATCGGTTTGCTCATTGCCGCTGTTCTCTTGGAGGGCCTCATCACTAGCGGATGGAGCTTCGTCAGTGAGGTCCTCGCCCCTCCGCACATCGAAGTCGAGGCGTACGGGCTGCTCCCCGCAGCGCCGCGCTCAAATAGGGTGGCTATGGACTTTGACGGTGGCCGAGCGTCTGAAGCGGTGTTAGTGGTTCTCCGCAGCATTCATGCCAAGGGCGTGCTTGCCGAACGAGTGCGTGTGTGGGCTGCGCCCAGTCAGGCGCATAGGGCCGCCTGCGCGTCCGAGACGCTAGCAGTCGTATTCGGAGACCAGACTGCCGCCGTACTTCTGCCTTGCAGCGGGCCCATCGTTTTAGGCAAGATCGACGTTACGGTCGGCAAATGGAGCAGCCCCCTATACAGCGGCCCTCCGCTGGCTTTCCTGCGATGGCACCGCGGATCCGGCGAGGTTCGGGCGCGACTGACTAATCCTTTCCCGCAGACGACAGCTTCTGCTTTGCTGGTGGTGGGCTTTTTCAGCCGAAATGGATCCATTGTCGGAGCCGGCGAGAGGTCAGTACCGGGGCTTCAGGTTGGAAAGACGCAAGACACGATCCTTCCCCTCCAGTTCGGATCTGACCCTGCGGTCGCTCACGCAGCCGTGTTCGAGGAGCGCGCATGAGAAGGGTCATCGATCCCACCTTCCTTTACGCGCCACAACGGCCACCCACCGGCGTCGGTCGGCCCCGTAGCTCCCACCGGTGGTTGCGGCAGCTTCCATCAGCGTTGCTGGTCTTCGCGTGTCTAGTCCCCCTTTTCACTTGGTGGCGCGGCCACCAGCTCGTTTGGGGACTGGACGGTTCCTTCCCGATAAGCATCGCCGACGTGAACCGGTACTTCCACCTGGGCAGCGCCGCGTACGCTGCCCCTGATGCCAGGAAGTTGAGCTTCCTGCTTCCTTGGGGCGTTGTGCTGCGCGCCTGGGAAGCGGCCGGGCTTCCCTGGAACGCGGGCACGGCGCAGCGGATCTACGAAATCGGAATGCTGCTCGCATCGGCTTTTGGTGCGCGGCTGCTCATTCGTGAATGGCTGCCAGAAGTGGGGGAGGCGGCCGTAACGGTTGGCGCCCTATTCTATGCGTATAACGCTTATGCGTTGACTACCGTTTGGACTTCTCAGTCTTACCTAATCGTCCACTACTCCCTTCTTCCCGCGCTAGTCTTGCTCTTCACTTGGGCCATTGTGAGGGGCAGTCCGCTACAGTGGTCGGCAGCGGGCGTCGGTTGGGCCCTGCTAATGTCGCCGGCCTACATCACCACACCGCTAGTTGTCACCGACTTCGGTGTGCTCGCATTCGTCGGGATGTGGGCGCGCTTTGCGCGGGGCGTCCCCTCGGGCCGGGTCGCAGTCGCCGGCACGTGGATCCTCGCGGCCTGGGCGCTTTGCAGCCTGTACTGGATAGTACCACTCCTACAAAACTTCGGAGTCACCTTCCAGCAAGGGATCGCATCAATCTCTGGAGTTCAGTCCGCTGCTCTTTTCCGCCTGAACAGTGCGCCCCTACTGTCCGCGTTGCGCCTCGGAGGGTACTGGGGGCTGACCGCGTTCCTCCAGGGCAGCGCATACTACCCGTGGGTGTCGTGGAGAACCCCATTCGTAGACCTCGTTGCGTACGTCCCGGTCTCGTATGCTGCGGTCGCGCTCGGCACTACTGGCACCAGGTTTGCCGTGGCGCGTACGGAGGCTACGCAGCGTACACTGGTCGTCCTTGGGGTCGGCCTAGCACTCCTTTTGCTGTTGGTGACAGGCGCTTACAATCCTCTTGGGTCTCTCAAGGTTGAGCTCTTCACAGCTATTCACCTTTTGCCCGAGTTCCGCAGCGTCTACCAGCGGTTCATGGAGTACATGCCTCTCGTCATCGCGCCACTTATGGCTGCAGGCGTGGAGACGGTAGCAACAGGGCTAGGGCGCAGGTTGTCTCCTCGCTCTCCCTTGCGGACGCTGGGAGTCGGTACTGCCTTTGCGATAGCATTCCTGGCAATCGTTTTAGTTCCATTCCCGCTCTGGAGTGGCGCTTTGTACGCTGGATCGGGGCTTTTGCCGTCCAACCGCCTATCGATACCACCGGCGTACCTGGACATGACAGCGAAGTTGCCTCCAACATCGCAGGCGGCATTGTTGACGCTGCCTATCGGCACAACAAACATTGCGTATCTTCGTTGGAGTGGAGGTGCTTCTGGCTTTCGAGGAATCCAACCCTTATCCTTCATGACAGCGCTGCCCGTCATCGACCAAGCGCCAGATGGGTCCAGAGTCAGGACTGTCTTGATAGAGGGGCTTGCCCACCGGCATCTATGTTCCGCACTCGAGCAGTTGAATGTCGCGTTCATTGCCTTCGAGTCGGATGCCGATGCTGCCGTAATGAGGGCCATCGGAGGTTACATCGGTACACCCCTCGATGGTACGGCCTCGACTCTGAGATCGGCTCCCTGCCTGGTAAGGGCGGACGCGGCGCCAGGGCTTGTCCTGTATCGGGACGATCAGTTCGTTCCCCGGCTAGTGTCTTTCGCTAACGCCTTGGGAGGACCCTCCGTCCCGGCGCGCTACGTCGTCCACCCTGGTGACGTGGTGAGCGTCGAGGCTCCGAGTCGTCCGTATCGGTACCTTCTACTCAACGAGCCTAATGACGGCGGCTGGACGCTCGACGGGGCTTCGCCAGTCTCAGGTCACGACATTACCGCCTTTAGGTTGCGCAGAGGTCGCCTCTTATTAATAGATGGGACTACTACCGAGATGCGCCTGCTGTTGGGTCTGGCGCTCGCCATGGTGGTGGGTACCAGCGCGTGGATCTTTTTGGGGCGCCTTAGCGGTTTGAGTAGACGCTCCCGCCGCGCGTCGCAGGGCGTTGACCGGGACCGCGCCACGGAGACACGCACGTGAGCAAGCGCAGGCTCTGCTACGTTATCGGCACCCGCCCTGAGGTAATCCGGTCGGCTGCCATATTTCGAGCGTTCGACAGTGGATACCCGCAGGTTGTCGTCGACCTACTCAACAGTGGACAGCACTTTGATCCGTCGATGATGTCCCAACTCTCGGAGGAGGTTGGGCTGCGGACGCCGACGCGGACACTCCCCACTCCGCTCGGCAGGCAGAGTAAGCGCTTCGCCGCCATGGTCATGAATATGGTTGATGTACTGGAGGAGGGACGGTACGATGCGGTCGTTGTCTATGGGGATACCGACTCATCACTGGCGGGAGCACTTGCCGGCGTGAAGACTCGCACCCCCGTCGTCCATATTGAGGCCGGCTGCCGCAGCGGGGACATGCGAATGCAGGAAGAAATCAATCGACGGCTTATCGACCACGTGAGTGCTCTCGACCTAGCGGTCTCCGAAAACTGCCTCGCCAACCTCCGTGCTGAGGCTGTGCCCGGTCACCTAGTTATGACAGGTGACCCACAATATGACGTTTTCTGGGAGCACCGACCGGCCGTGACAGGGCCAACTGGGCCTATCCCGAGGGGGTTCGTGACGATGCACCGAGCAGAGAACGTCGACGATACCTCCTTTCTTTGGAAGGTGTTTGCAGCGCTCGAGAGTTTTGGCGAGAGGACCAGTACGGTGTTCACTTGGGCATCTCACCCGCGAACGTCTGCCTTCCTATGCACCCTGCCCTTGTCGCCCTGGGTGCAGATCCTGCAGCCCTTGCCGTATCGAGAAACACTTCAACATCTAGCTCAGGCGAGCGTCTGCCTGACCGACTCCGGAGGGCTTCAGAAGGAAGCTTTCTGGCTCCGCACTCCGTGCGTAACCATGCGTTCGTCTACTGAGTGGGTGGAGACCGTCGCTGTCGGTGCGAACGTACTCTGCCCCGCCCCAGAAGACCTTGACGAGGCGCTCGCAAGTGCGATCAGCGCGAGAAGGAGAGTACGTTGGACAGTGGACCCATATGGCGGGGCAGGGAGCTCTCAGCGAGCGGCGGCAGTGATTGTTGAATGGCTGGATGGGGACGGAGGTGCTGGATGGCGAAGATCGATATCGCAGTGATCGGGCTCGGCGTGATGGGGAGTCAGCACCTGCGTATCCTGCGCGAACTAGATGACTTCAACATCGTCGGCGCCTACGATCCAGACACATCGGTTGCGGAGCGGGCGCGACGAGGTCACCCCGGGCTTACCATGGCATCGCATGTCAAGGAGCTCCTGGAGGCTGGGATCGGCGCCGCGATCATCGCCAGTCCGTCAACCGCTCACGCCGACCTAGCTGCTTCACTGGTCGAGCAGGGGATCAACGTGCTCGTCGAAAAGCCCGTAGCCGCCGACGTGGAGCAGGCTATGCTGCTAAGCACAGTGGCCGGAACCACAGCCTCTCGCATTCTCGTTGGCCACATCGAGCGCTTCAACCCAGCCGTCCGAGGGCTAAAGGATTTCGTAAGACGAGGATCCTTAGGGCAGGTCGTCTCGATTTCGGCCAGCCGGGTCGGAGTCGCGCGCCCGGCCGTACCCTCGACTGACGTTGTTTTGGATCTTGCTATTCACGACATCGACGTGATTCGGTTTTTATTGGAGCAGCCTGTACGAGTTCTCGGCGCCAGCGGGGGGTCGCTTCCTGGCAACGCCCAACTGGACTACTCCCATGTGCTCTTGGCTTGCGGGTCCGCTACTGGTGCGGTCGAAGCTAATTGGATTACCCCACGCAAGCGGCGTGCTCTTTTCGTCACGGGCACGGAGGGGTTCGCCGAACTCGATTACATCCATCAAGCGGTGCGCACATACAGGGGCAAAAGTGAGTTGATCGGCGACGGAGCAGACCTATACCACTGCATGTCGCAGACGTCGGAGGCCGAGGTGTTGCCAGTTGCTAGGCGCGAGCCACTACGGGCCGAGCTGGAGCATTTCGCAGCCTACATTCGGGGCGAGGAGGGTCCAGTGATCACTTTGGACGAAGCGATCGACGCGCTGGTTTGTTGCGTCGAAGCGAGCCGACTAATTCGGGACTCCGGCCATGATAGGTGACTCTTCGCCCATGGTCGCTCCGACCGCCATCGTCGAGAGTGGGGCACAGATTGCTGACGGCGCCCGCATATGGCACCATGCACACGTTCGTAGTGAGGCCGTGATTGGGCCGCAAGTCATTTTAGGTGAAGGCGTCTTCGTCGATACTGGCGTCGTTGTAGGCGCCTGCGCGAAGGTTCAGAACGGAGCACAGCTCTTCGCGCCCGCTATCGTTGGGGAAGGCGTCTTCATCGGACCCGGCGCTATCCTGACGAATGACATCTACCCCCGAGCCATCGACGCTATCGGGACGATGCTGGGCGCGGCCGACTGGAATCGGATAGGGTGCCGCATCGAACGTGGAGCTTCTCTAGGCGCAGCCTCCACGATCGTGTGCACCGAAGTCGGCGAGTGGGCATTGGTCGGGGCTGGTAGTGTGGTCGTAAAGCCGGTGCCGCCCCACGCGCTGGTCGTTGGTGTGCCGGCTCGCCGGATCGGATGGGTGTGCTATTGCGGAAAGCGATGCGCTAAGGAATGTGCTACTTGCGGATGGACTGTCAAGTGATACGCCTTGCGGAGGTGCGGGTCACTCAGGAGCAAGAGCAGGCCGTCATCTCAGTCCTGCGTTCGGGCCAGCTTGCCATGGGTCAGCACACAAAGGAGGTCGAGCTCCGCTTGTCGTCACTGCTGGGAGGGGCGCACTGCGTAGCCGTATCAAACGGCACTGTCGGCTTAACACTAGCAATGGCCGCAGCCGGGGTGGGGCCGGGACGCGATGTAGTGACTACGGCATTTTCATTCATCGGCACCATCGAGCCTGTTATCCAGCTAGGGGCATCTCCGGTTTTCGTGGACGTCGACATGGACACTGGCAACCTTGACATCGCCCAAGTCGAGGCAGCACTGAGCGAACGCACAGCAGCGATAGTGCCTGTGCACCTTTACGGACGCCCCGTGGACATGACAGCACTACGCAGCATCGCTGACCGATGGCGCATACCTATTATCGAGGACGCATGCCAAGCGATCGGGGCCAAGCACGTTGATGGATCGATGGTCGGATCATCAGGCATCGCGGTTTTCTCCTTCTACGGGAGCAAGAACGTCACCTGCGGTGAGGGGGGGCTCGTGGCAACCTCAGCGCCTGAGGTAGCCGAGCGCGTGCGGCTTCTACGCAACCACGGGTCGGGCGTTGCATACGAGCACCAAGCCATTGGTTACAACGGGCGAATGACAGACATTCAGGCGGCCCTGCTGCAGTCCACAGTCGACCGTGTCGGCGCGGTCACCCGGGATCGCCGTGCCCATGCTCGGTACTACGATCAGTCGGTCCACAACCCTCACCTGGTAAAGCCCCCTTGGTCAGAGGCCGATGGCAACTGCTGGCACCAATACACGGTACGCACCCACAGCGAGGCAGCCCGGGATAAGCTACGAGCCTGGGCGCTGCAACTAGGGGTGGAGACTCGAGTCTACTACCCGACTGCGTTGTCGGCCCTGCCACTCGTCCGGAAACTGGGCTTCGGACGGTCGTGCCCACGTGCCGAGGCCCTCTCAAAGACCGTCGTATCCGTCCCTGTGCGGGAGAGTCTGTCGGAATCGGAAGTAGTTCAAGTCGGCGAGGTGCTCGACGGGTGGCGACCAGACCTGTGAAGAACTACGGTGACGCTCCGCCTTCAAGGCGCAGTTGCATAGTAGTGACCCCGGCTCTCGTGTATGGCAGTTGGTCCTGGCTTGACGACATTATCCGTCACTCCCCAGACATCTCGTGGCTCGTCGTGGGGTACGGCAGTATCCCGGAGACGGCCCCGAAGAACGTTCGGTTCGTTACCCTGCGGGGCGGCAACTATCTAAAAGTCGGGCGCCTAGGCACCCGGACCCCGTTTCTGTGGCTGAACTGGTTGTACGTGATGCCGCTGGTCCTGATTGCAATGGCTCACACATGGCGCATTAAGCCTTTCATAATAGTGGGCAACGGCATCGCGTCGGCATCCTTGCTAGTTGCCTGCCGAGCCGCGTCACCCCGTACCCGCGTTTGGCTGGCTTACCACAGTGCGATTGGACACCTTCCGTCCATCGTGCGCGTAGGCATACGGATCGTACTTGCGCCGGTGTCGGGCGCGGTCTGCAACTCGCTGGGAAATAAGCGGGAACTGCAGTCAGTGATGCCCGGACGGCGGATCGTGCCTGTGGAGCACTGGGCAGATGACGTCTTCTTCACCGGCGATGTCCGCCCCTCGCGTATGGCTCCGGGATGCGCCTCGTCTCGGCCCATCCGAGTCCTGTACGTCGGCCGAACCGACCCCGAGAAGTTCGGGCAGTGTGAACGGGTCTGTACCGCATTGGCTCAGCAGGGATTGGTCGAGCTCACCGTCGTCGGCCCAACTGCGGCCGTGGCTTCTCCACCAGGTGTCCGCTTCATGGGATATGTGTCTTCTCGGGCTGCCCTACATGAGCTGTATCAGGATGCTGACGTCACCTGGGCACCCGCTGACGTCGACTACTTGAGCAGGCCAGGCGTGGAGTCGCTGGCCAGCGGCTGTCCCATCATCGTCTCAGACATCCCCGCCGTCGAGGGCAAGTGCGACGGATCGGTCCGAATCCCACGGAACCTGATACCAAAAAGCGTTGGTGTGGTCGTGGACGGGGCGGATGATAGGGAGGTAATCGCACTGTTCCGATCGTGGGCGACAGGTGCAGGCACGCCGGGTGAGCGCGAGGCATGTCGAATGTTGGCCAGGGCTAGGTTCTCCTCCCAGAACATCAGGCTAATAGTTGATACCTGGTTCTCAGCCCGACATTGACGCGAGCGGACCACGGTGAGGCCAATTTGGTCTCGCCGCGTCACAACTTAGTGTTGGCAACGAGTGAGCCTGGTCGGGTGCTGGCAGAGCTCCAGATGCAACACCGTGCCCCGGATCCCCAGACACGCCTCCAGCCGCCGCTCCACGTGGGCCAGCTGTGCCTCCGTCAGAGCCGTCGGCTTGGACCGCTCCGGATACCGCCGCGCCGCCTCCGCCTCCACTTCCCGCTTCACCGTCCGCCAGTTCAAATGGAAGTCCCTCGCCAGCGCCGCCACGCTCCAGCCATGGGACCGCAGGACTCGCAAACTCATGCCAACTTCCTCACACTGCAACGGGGGCCTCCTCAGACTTGGACTAGACACCCAAAGCCTGCCAGGGGGCCCTTCTCTTCTGTCCACCGTCAGGGCTCCGGTCCTGCCGCGGAGTGCTGCACTTTTCGTGATCAGCTCATTGCACTATTCGTGATCGCCCACACGTGAGGCTGGTCGAGGCGATATGTGGTCCAAACTGGCCGTATTGGGCAAGGAGGACCGAGATGAAAGGCAGGAAGCACACTCCGGAGCAGATCGTGCGGAAGCTGCGGGAGGCAGACCGGATGGCGGGAGAACGGGCAAGCTTGGCGGAAGTGGCCAAGGCGATGGAGGTGTCAGAGGTGCGAACGATAGCCGAAAACGGACCCGCCGTGATGGACGAAAACAGGACCACCTTGGTGTCTGTGGATAAAGGGGTAGCAGTCGTAGGGGGGTGAGGGGTCCGGGGAGCGGGGGTTGGACAACCTGGGGAGTGGGGAACGGTCGAGGTGTCCCAGGTCATCGGCAACCGGTTCCGGGCCTCCTGGGCCGTTGTAGCGGCACGTTTTGGGACCGTTCCGGCACGGCGGCCGGGTCTTGGCCCCGGTCACCCCT
>JAKAXE010000091.1 GCA_021816695.1 bacterium
GATGAGGAGGAGGAACGCCAGCAGGGCTGGGTGCCGGCCCCATGAGAAGGACGATCGGTGGGTCGAGAGCCCGGCGCGGCGGCGCCTAGGCCTGGTCCCGGCGGCCATTTGCCGGGATTGTAGCCGACCTCCCGAGGTGCCCGGCTCGAGAAGATCGGCTGCGCCGGTCTAAGAGCGTTGAAGTCGTCGTCAGGCGGCTCCTTCCCGTTGACTGTCCCGCGTCAGGGAAGGTCCGTCGCTGGCCAGTCGAAGCAGGCCGAGTGCAGCCATCATGGACATTTAGATTGCGATGGCCGGTAGGAGCATGTGGTGGGCACATGCGTACGCTGGGTCCGGTTGCGCATGTGGTCCGGACCAGATAACCTGCACCTATGGCAAGGTACGTCCTGGACCGAGAGAGCTCCGAGCCCCTGTACCAGCAGCTGGCGGGGGCCCTCCGGCGGGAGATCGAGGAGGGAAGGTTGCCGCCGGGGGTGGCCTTCCCCTCGGAGCGCAAGCTCATGGCCCGGTACCACGTGACCCGGGCCACGGTGCGGAGCGCCCTGGGGGTGCTGAAGCAGGAGGGGAGGGTGGAGTCCGAGCACGGCTGCGGGAGCTTCGTCCGGGATCCCAAAGCTGAGCGCCGGCGGGTGGAAGCCAGGGTGGTGGGGACCGCCCGGCCGCGGGTCGGACCGGCGGAGGAGCCGGCATCTCAACCCTCCACCGAACGGGCCTTCAAGATCCAGGGTCTGGTTGGAGACCTCACGCGGAGGATCCCGGTCACCCCCTGGGTGGCGGAGCTTCTCCAGGTGGCGCCGGGCACGGTGGTGTTGGTCCAGGAGGGGACCGGGATCGACGTCACCGGGGCCCCGATCCTGGCCCGGGTGTGGCTGCACCCAGTGGCGGAGGAGAGGGCCCAGATCCGGGAGGAGGAGCTGAGCGGCTTCTGGCTGCCGGACCTCCTCAAGTTCAAGGGGCTTCCCGGGGAGGAGGGGGACGACGTGGTGGAGGCCTCCATGCCCACGCCCCACCTGAAGGCGCTGCTGGCGCTGCCGGACGGGGTGCCGGTGCTGCAGCTGTACCGGGTGATGCGGGAGGGGGAGCAGGTGGTGGCGGTGATCGAGAGCCACCTACCGGGCGACATGACGGCCCTGATCTTCCCCCGGGTACAGGAGGGGTTCTGAGAGCCGCTCCCTGACCGCCGGCCCCTCGGAGCCGGTCTCTTACCAGGCATCCTCACGCGGCCCGGAAAAGTGGTACGCGCCAAATCTTGACATCCTTGGCGGACCTGCTAACCTGGACCGATCCACATGGGCCGGAGTACCGGCCAGCACAGGAGGCGAGAGATGTCCAAGGACCTGCGGAGACCACGGGATGGGGATGAGGCGTAGGAACAGGGAGGTAGCTTGGGGAGAGGGCCCCCTCCAGGAGGGGAGCCGTCGGCTCGAGGAGGCGCGCGACGCTGCCCCGCTGAGCTGGCCCCGACTGCTGGTGGTGGTGGACGAGGTGGCGGAGCTCGCCTGCCGCGACCTGAGTGATGACCGGGCCGCCCGCGCCGCCCAGCAGGCGGCCAGCGGGCGGCTCGGGGAGATCGCCAGGCTGGGCAGGTCGGTGGGGGGCCACCTCGTCTGCTGCACCCAGCGCCCGGATGCCGAGGCGGTGCCGGGGCAGCTGAAGGCCAACCTCCAGGGCACAGTGGCCTTCCGGGTCCGGGCCGCCGTGAACAGCTACATCCTCCTGGACAGCGACAGAGCCGCCCTGCTGCCGCCGCACCCCGGACGGGCGATCTGGCAGGAGGAGACCACGGAGGAGTTCCAGGCGGTGGACTGCTCCCTGGAGGAGAGCCGCCAGCTGCTCCTGGCCAGGTGGTCTGGCACGGTCTCCATCCCACCACTAGTGCCTGTCTCACAGTGGATGCTCCTATAGGTTGTCAAGCTCAGGGACGAGATCAGCGGCAGCAACCGGATCGTCGGCGCGGAGGCGCCTGGAGTTGCCCTCATGCGGCCACCGCGAGGGCCGCCGGCGCGAGCAGTTCTCGGTACACCTCTCGAGCCACGTAGCGCTTCAAGCAGCGGATGATCTCTCGCTTGGAGTGCCCCTCCCGGGTGCGACGTGCCAGGTAAGCCTGGGTCCGGGCATCCGTGGCTAGACGGACGATGGTGATCCGCCAGAGAGCGTTGTTGGCGGCACGATCACCGCCGCGGTTGAGCCGGTGACGGGTCGTCTTGCCAGATGAGGCTGGGACAGGAGAGACTCCACAAAGGCTGGCAAACGACGCCTCAGAACGCAGTCGTGCGGGGTTGTCGCCAGCGGCTACCAGGAGCGCGCCAGCTACGTCTGGGCCAACGCCCTTCACCTGGCACAGGGATGGTGCGGCAATGATGGTGAGTCGGCGCAGCTCATCATCCAGGACCTCGATCTCGCTGCTGAGGGCCTGACAGCGGCCGGCCAGGCTGCGGAGAGCCAGCTTATTGGCGGCGGTGGAGGTGGTTACCGATCCCTGGCGAAATGCGGCTGCGTGGATGATCAATTTGGGCAGCGATAGGGTCCGCAGTTCCTCCCGCAGTGGCGCTGGAGCGGAGACCAAGAGTCCCTTCATCTGGTTGGTCGCCTGGGTCCTTGCCTTGAGGGCAGAGCGGCGGGCGACTCGAAGCGCCTTGATCATTCCCACCGCTTCAGTGTCAGTTTTGGCCGCACAGCGAGCTTCGCCGGCAAGCACCGCCCGGGCAGCCGCTTCAGCGTCGATCGGGTCCGACTTGCCTCGCCGGCGACGAGTCTGGCGGTTGGGCCGATTGATCTCGATGACCTGGCAGTCGGCTTGGGCCAAGCAGCGCGCGAGCCCGGCACCGTACGAGCCTGTCCCCTCGATCCCGAAGGCGATCACTGAACCCAGTCCACGGGCCCACGCCAGTAGCTGCCCATAACCAGCTGGGGTGGTGGGGATCTCCAGATGGCCCAGGTGACGGCCCAGTTGGTCGAAGGCGGCGGCCACATGTACGTCAGCGTGGGTATCGATGCCCACCGTCACTCGCGCAACCGTCTCTGTCATGCTTGATGCTGTCACGTTCCTCCTCGTGTCTGCCATGGGGGTGAGTGTGGTCGTCAGTCGGACGGGCGGACAGCACTGCAACGGGTGCCTGGGCACAGGCTCCTATAAGGTCACGTTCCGTCCGGCTGACGGGTCCCGCCGAACCCCGGCACGCGTCGACAGATCCACTGATAGGCACGAGTGGCCGGTGGGAAAACGGGTCAGACGCGTGGGTCGGGCTCAGCAGGACCAATCATCGCAAGGGAAGGTGGATTCGGTGCGGTCGTTCTCCCGGATGAAGCAGCTTTTTCCACCGGATTAGGAGTTGTCCACCCCTTCCTCCGGACCTCTAACCCTTACCTGCTACGACTACCTCCTCATCCGTCATTGATGATTCGGTTCCATCATTGCAGTGGGAAAATACATGCCCGAGTTCAGACGACCTCCCGGATCCCTCGTGATGGGTGGTCTTCGGATCCTCGGCTCGGGGGTGGACACCCTCCACTTCTCGGTCCGCGGGGAGCTCCAGGAGGGGCTCCTGGTCTTCCTGGAGGCGCTGAAGCGCGAGGCGCGGTCCTCGAAGGAGCTCGAGGTGGTCACCTGGGGTGAGCAGTCCCTCTCGGTGGCCCTCCGCCCCCACGGCTGGAGGAGCTACCCGTTCTGGGCCAGCTCGCCCAACGTAGAGGTGGCGATCGGGGCGCCATCCCCCTTCCCGCCGGTCTTCATCCAGACGCATTCCGCCTATCTCCTCTCCCGGGGCGCCCACGAGGCCCAGGCCGAGATCTCAAAGTGGCTGGCGGCGAGCGTGATGCGGAGCGAGCCTCAACTCGGGATGTCGCGGCTGGACCTGTACTGTGACACCCGGGGCTGGTCCCCGGCCGTCGACGACTTTGATCGGCTCCGCTGCCCTCGGGTGTGCAGGCGCGTGTACTCGACGCCGGCCCGGGACCAGGCCCATCTCCGGGGCCGCCGTCCGAGCGGCTTCGACTTCGGCGGCGGTGACCTCATGGCCCGTTGCTACTACAAGGCCAGGGCCTCCTGGGAGAAGTGGCCCTTCCCGCCCTGCCACCCGTGGTGCTGCTCCTGGAGAACAGCCATGGCCAGGCGCAGCAGGAAGTTGGTGTTGGGGGGCCCCCACGGCCTTGGGTGCAGAAGGTCTAACGGATGGGGACGTAGACGCCCAGCATCGCGGGAGTCGGGACCAGGCGGAGCTTGGGCGGTGCCCAGTGTGGTGCCGAAAGCAAGCGATCCTGACCCGCTCGGCCCGGATGGTGACCGGCATGGGGATCGGACATGAGCATTGTTCTCGCAGCTGACCGTCTCCGGCTCGAGATGGCCCGCCGTGGCTGGGGAAACGCCGATCTCGCGCGGGCCGCACGAGTAAGTGCTCCAACCGTAACTGCAGCTTTGGCAGGCAGGCCGGTGGCTCCACGCACGCTCGCGAGGATCGGACGCGCGCTGGCCGACTCGCCGCCTGTCGCGGGGGTTGACAACATCCTGCCGAAGTAAGGAGTGCTCGGTTGTCCTCTATTGTCGCTTGCCAAGTACGGACACCTCCCACCGGTGACCGTTCCAATGCTCAATCAGGGGATACCCGGGGCCGCCGCAAGTCAGCGAAGGGACCGATCCAACCGCCCAAGCGTCGGTCTGCGAGATGGCCGTCACTCCAACCAGGGCGCTCCCACCAGGTCCGGTCTTGGGCGCGGACACCGTGGTCCAGCCGTGGGAACTAGAACGGACTATGAGGGCGCGCTCTGGAGCCTGGGTGCTTGCCCTGGTGTAGCCGACCGCCCAGCGCTCCCCGTCAGGCTCGATGGCCATCCCTGCCAGAGCAGCGTACAGGTGGCCTGTCCCTGTCGCCCGAATCACCTGCCAGTGACCTCCTTCTAGTGCAACAACCAACGCAGGGTAGTGAGAGCTAGGCCCTTCAGGAGCGCCTGTCGCCCACAGCCTTCCCGGCGCTGAGGACACCACACCGGTCAGGGAGCTGACGCCGTCTTCGACGGACGGGGGAGAGCTCTGGAGCCAGCTCTGCCCATCCCAGTGCTCGATCAACGCCTGGCTGCGGTTGTTGCCCGTGTAGTATCCGACCGCCCAGGCGTCGGTTAGAGAGATGTCGTCTATCGCCGTCAGCACCGCCCCGACCGGCCCCCGGGGGTCGGGCATGGGCAGGCGCGGCGAAGCAACTAGAGTCCAGTTCGTACCGTTCCAGTGCTCAGTGATCGGTTGCTGCGCCGCCCCTCCGTTGGCTTCCCACCCAACGGCCCACGCGTCCGCCGGGCCGGACGCGCTGACGGCCGTGAGGCTGGCAGAGGCCGTGAGGCCGGTGAGGCCGAGGCTTGGCGAGGGGACGTCGACCCACCGGCGTCCGTCCCAGTGCTCGATGAGCGGCCGCTCCCCGGATCTGCCCTCGGAGAATCCCACGGCCCACGCGTCGCCGGGGCCGACAACTGCCACTCCCAGCAGCATGTTGTACTCGGTCCCGGGGCTGGGCGTCGGGACCACTTGCCACCGTGCTCCGGTCCAGCGCTCTGCCAGGGTCTGCCATGGCTCATTCAGCTTCACGATGGTCGCGCCGACCGCCCAGACATCCCGCGGAGAGGCTCCGCTCACGGCCACCAGCTCGACGGATCCGGGCGCCAAGCAGACGGGTCCCAGTGGAGCGAGAGCGCCTCGTGGTGCCTGTCCGTGGCGGGGTTGGAGCGCGGCATACACAGCGGCTGTGGCCACAATGACGACCAGGACGAAGGCGGCCAGTGAAGTGAGGCTCCCCGTCGGCCGGACGTGACGTCGCCGCCTCCGCGACGCGATGCGGCTGTCTAAGGAGTCGGGCACCCCAACACTCGCTAACTCCTGCCGGAGTTTCGACTCGAACGGGCTGCGCTCTTCGTCGGCTGGATTCATGGCCTACCCTCCATGTGGGTCCGGAGTCGGAGGAGGGCCCTGTGCGTGGCGACCCGGGCGGCCGCCTCCGAGCAGCCCATCACTGCGCCGATCTCCGCGAACGAGAGATCACTACAGACGCGCAGCCCGATCAGCGCTCTTTCCCTGGGGCGCATCGTCTGGAGTGAGGTGAGCGCGGCGGCTGCCTCCGCCCTCTCGATGACCTTCACTTCCGCGTCAGCGACCGGCACGCGCTCCTTGGTCAGTGCTGCCCAGAGTCGGAATCTGCGCCGCGCCGAACGCAGGTGATTCTTGGCCTTGTTCCTGACGATCCGGAACACCCAGGCATCAACGCCGTCAGCGGCGGGGTGGGTACGTTCAAAGGCTGCCCATGCCGCAGCCCATGCATCGGCTGCCACCTCCTCGGCTGCCGATGGCCCGCCGACCTGCGTGAGGCAGAAGCGGTATACCGGCCCGGCCAGGCGCTGATACACGATCTCGAACGCCAGAGCCTCACTTGCAACCTCGTCCGAGCGCGGCTTGGAGGTCCGGCTCACCTGCACGTGCCGACAAACACCGCATCACCCACTTCGTTACACCGGACCGACAACACGCTCAGTGCCAGGTGGCGTGACGCGCGTGCGGTTGGGGTGTGAGCAAGAGGGGATCCCCTTTGTCACTGCAGGTGTGCGCGGCCCGCGCTGGGCAGGGCGGTTCAGGTTCTCGGGGTCTCGGTTGCGGTCTCGCCGATCCAGATCACCGGTCGTAGTGCTTGGACACAGTCAGCATCCGCTTGCGTCCTGCCTCCAACCGCTCGAAACTGAGGCGGAGGGACCCACCGACAGAAGCCGACCACGATCCCTCTCGGTCCCCTGCCAGTTTGCGGACCCGCAAGGGCGGATGTTCTTCGTTCTCGTCGAGTAGGCGGAGTGCCTTGAGAATGGCTGCCCGGTCTCCGGCTGTGAAGTCCCTGGCAGCGAACGTCTCCAGGAACGCAGCTGTGAAGTCTAGCGAGCGGTAACCGTCCGCCACCGGGTCAGGGCCCGACTGCCTGCAGCTCCTCCTCGGTCAACTGCAGAACTCTCCCCTCCCTGGAGTCTGCGTGAGCTCGGGCAAGGAGCGCACGGTGCTCCAGCGTGTAGGCCCACGCGTCCTCCCGGCGCAGCACGACCGCCGGCCGCAGGACGATCGCGTCGGCCTCCACTTCGACCTCGACTTCGCTCTCTCCTTCGAGGCCAAGCCGCCGACGCACTTCGATCGGCAGGGTCAGTCGGCCAGACTCACTCACAACGATCACTCTCACATCGGCAGTCTGCCAGATTGGCGGATCGGCGAAGCGGCAGGCAGCTGGCGAAGACGCCCGGGCCCCGTGGACGACTCGAGTCGGAGTGAATGGTGAGCATCTGTGCACAACGATGCTAAGATGCCGATATGCCAAAGACTCGCACTACTCTCACGATCGACGAAGACGTGCTGCGTGCGGTGAGGGTGCGCGCGGCCCGCACCGGGCAGGGCGACAGCGAGGTGATCGAGGCGGCCATCCGGCGCGACCTTGGCTTGGACCTACTCGACCGGCTGTG
>JAKAXE010000092.1 GCA_021816695.1 bacterium
TGGGCGGCCGGATCATCTGGGAGGCGCTCCTCGAGGAGTCCCGCGGGCGGTGGCCGGAGCTGCTGGCGCAGGGCGCGGTGGTGGTCTGGGAGGGCATCGACCTCTATTCATCGGCGGTGGCCGACGCCTATAGGAGAGCGGAGGCTGAGATCCGCGGCAGAGACCAGGCGCGCCGCCACGACCTCCTGCACTCGATCCTGATCGGGACCGTGCCCGCCGGCGACCTCGACCTGGCGCAGGAGTCCCTCGGGCTTCCGGCCGGGAGCCCGCTGGTGCTGGTGGCGGCCGATCCGCTCTCAATCTCGGCGCCCGAGGCCACGGCCCTCATGAGAACCGCTGGCCTGGCCTCGGAGTGGGCGCTCCTCCAGGGCCACCTGGTCGGCCTGGTGGCGGCCCACAGCTCGCGCCAGGTAGCGGACCACCTGCGCCGCGCCCAAGGGGCGCGCGCCGGACTGAGCCCCCAGTTCTCCGGGCTGGAAGGCGCTCCCCGCGCCCATCGGCAGGCGGAGCTGGCGCTGCGGGCCATCCCCCAGGGAGGGGCGCGGGTCATGGAGCTGGACGAGGATCTGCCGCTGGTGATCCTGGCGGCCTCACCCGAGATCTCCGAGCGGCTCGCCCGCCGGTGGCTGGCTCCGGTCCTCGGGCTTCCCGAAGGTGAGAGACGCTCCCTGCTGCGCACCGCCCGGGCCTACCTCGAGCACGAGGGCTCCGTGGCGGCCACGGCCGCCTACCTTCCCTGCCACCGCAACACGGTCCGCAACCGGCTGCGGCGAATGGAGCAGCTCACCGGTGTCAACCCCGCCGCACCCGGCCACGCGGCCGAACTCTCGCTGGCCCTGCGCGCCAGCCGGCTCCTGGGGCTGGAGGAGCGCTGGCCGGCAGCGGACGAGCGTCGGGGTCCCAGTTGATGGTGCTGCAGGTGGACGGTGTCGCTGGCGTCCAGGGGCTGGCCGGCCGGGAGCTGGGTCCCACAGCCTGGAGGGAGATAACTCAAGATCAGGTCGACCTCTTCGCGGAGGCCACCGGCGACCACCAGTGGATCCATGTGGATCGCCAGCGGGCGGCCGCCAGCCCCCTCGGCGGGACCATCGCCCACGGCCATCTGACGCTCAGCCTTCTGCCCTCCTTTCTCTCTGAGATGGTGGAGGTGGGGGGGATGGCGATGAAGGTCAACTACGGGCTCAACCGGGTGCGCTTCCCGACACCCGTCCCCGTGGGGGCGAGGGTGCGCGCCCGGGCCAGAGTCGATAGGGTTGATCCCATCCCGGGGGGAATCGAGGTGGAGATCTCCGTCACGGTGGAGGTTGAGGGTGGGGAGAAACCGGCCTGCGTCGCCCAGAGCCTCGGGCGCTATTACGTAGAGGGGATCAGAGGAGGAAGCGCATGAACCTCGAGGGCATGGTGGCGCTGGTCACGGGCGGAGGGCGGGGGATCGGCGCCGCCACCGCGCTGCGGCTGGCCCGGGAGGGAGCGGCGGTGGCGATCTCGGACCTGGATCTGGAGCCGGCCCAAGAGGTGGCGGAGAAGATCTCGGCCCAGGGCGGGAAGGCACTCGCCCTTGCCTGCGACGTCCGCTTCCCAGGTCCGGTTCAGCAGATGGTCCAGGAGACGGTGGAAAAGCTGGGGCGCCTGGACGCCCTGGTCACCTGCGCCGGGGTCCTGCGTGACAACCTGGTCCACAAGATGAGCGAGGAGGACTGGGACCTGGTCATCGACACCCACCTGAAGGGCAGCTTCCTCTGCAGCCAGGCGGCGCAGCGGGTGATGGTTCCCCAGCGCTCGGGCAAGATGGTTCTGATCTCCTCCACCTCGGCCCTGGGCAACCGTGGCCAGGCCAACTACTCGGCCGCCAAGATGGGTATCCAGGGGCTGGCGCGCACTCTGGCCATCGAGCTGGGCCGGTACAACATCAACGTCAACGTGGTGGCCCCTGGCTTCATCGAGACCCGCATGACCATGCAGACCGCAGAGCGGATGGGGGTGGACTTCGAGGGGTTCAAGGAAGCCGTGGCGGCGGCAACCCCCATCCCCCGGGTCGGGGTTCCGGACGACGTGGCCGGGACCATCGCCTTCCTGGTGGGGCCGGACTCCTCCTACATCAGCGGGCAGACGCTATACGTGAGGGGCGGTCCGTAGCCGCCGGGGCGGAGGGGTCCCGCTGGGGCGCCCAGGGCTCGCTGGCGGGTCAGGTGGCGCTGGTCACCGGGGCCAGCCGGGGGATCGGTGAGGCCTGCGCCTTGGAGCTGGCTCTCCGGGGTGCCCGGGTCGCCGTCTGCGCCCGCAAGGAGGAGCCGCTTCGCCAGGCTGCTGCCCGGATCTCCGCGGCCAGCGGAGCCGAGGTGGAGGCGGTCCCGGCTCACGCCGGGCGGATCGCCGACCTGGAGCGGCTGGTGGACACGGTGATGAACAGCTGGGGTCGCATCGACATTCTGGTGAACAACGCCGGGACCAACCCCCATTTCGGCCCCACCCTGGAGATCTCCCCGGAGGCCTGGGACAAGACCTTCGAGGTCAACCTCCGGGGTCCGCTCCTCCTCACCTCCCTGGTCTATGGGGCGTGGATGGCCGACCATGGTGGAGCGGTGGTCAACGTCTCCAGCATCGCCGGAGTCAACCCGGCGGTCGGTCTGGGCGCCTATGGCGTCTCCAAGGCCGCCCTCAACATGCTGACCCGGCAGCTGGCCCGGGAGCTGGGCGGGAGCGGGGTTCGCGTGAACGCGGTGGCCCCGGGGATCGTGGAAACCGAGTTCGCCCGGCCGCTCTGGGAGGAGGGGCCACTGGGCGACCGCAATCGCCGGCGGAACCCCATGCAGCGGTTCGCCCAGCCGGAGGAGGTGGCCCGGGTGGTCGGCTTCCTGGCCTCCGACGAGGCCTCATACGTGAGCGGGGCGGTCCTCCAGGTGAGCGGCGGCGAGTGAGATCTGCAGGGAGGAGTCGAAGTGGATGAGGCGGTGATCGTGGCAGCGGGCCGGAGCCCGATCGGGCGCGCCGGCAAGGGATCCCTGGTGGGCTTCCGACCGGACGACCTTGGGGCGCTGGTCCTGCGCCGGGTGCTGGAGCGGATCCCCGAGCTCCCCACCTCGGAGGTGGAGGACGTGCTCTGCGGCTGCGGGCTGCCCGGAGGGGAGTCGGGGTTCAACCTCGGGAGGGCGATCAGCATCCTGGCGGGGGTGAACGCCCCCGGAGCCACACTCACGCGCTACTGCAGCTCCTCCCTGCAGACCACGCGCATGGCCTTTCATGCCATCCGAGCGGGGGAAGGGGACGTCTTCGCCTCGGTCGGGGTGGAGACGGTGAGCCGCTACGGCTACGGCACCTCCGACCCCCCCGAGGCGCGCAATCCCCGGCTGATGCCGGGCAATCCCGAGGGTCTACCGGACCTCTACATCCCCATGGGCCTCACCGCCGAGAACGTAGCCGAGCGGGAGGGCATCAGCAGGGAGGAGATGGACCGGTTCGCCGCCCTCAGCCAGAACCGCGCCGTGGCATCGGAGGAGGATGGCTTCTTCGCCCGGGAGATCATCCCGGTGGAGCTACCGGACGGCCAGCTGATGGTGAGGGATGACGGGCCCCGTCCCAACACCACGGTCGAGGTGCTGGCCACCCTGAAGCCCGTCTTCAAGGAGGATGGGAGGGTGACCGCTGGGAACGCCTGTCCCCTCAACGACGGGGCGGCCGCGGTGATCGTGATGTCGATGCACAGGGCGAGGGAGCTGGGCATCACGCCCCTGGCCCGGATCGTGGCCACCGCGGTGGCCGCCCTGGAGCCGGAGTACATGGGGCTGGGGCCCATCCCGGCCACCAAGCGCTGCCTCGAGCGGGCAGGGATGACCATAGACGACGTCGACTTGGTGGAGATCAACGAAGCCTTCGCCGCCCAGGTGATCCCCTCGGCCCGCGGGATCGGCATTGACCCCTTCGGGGAGAAGCTCAACCATTTCGGGGGCTCGATCGCTCTGGGTCACCCCTTCGGGATGACCGGGGCGCGCATCACCTGCACCCTTCTCAACGGGTTGCGCACCTTGGACAAGGAGGTCGGGCTGGAGACCATGTGCGTCGGCGGAGGGATGGGCATGGCCATGTTGCTGCAGCGGCTGGCCTGACACCGACCCGTGGTGGCCCGCGGAGCGAGGCCGCGCGTGGTAGCGACGTCAGCCCGTGCTCATCCCCCGGTCTGGTGGCGGGCCACCGAATAGGCGAGGATGAGTGGGATGTCCACGGCGTACACCAGCAGCATCAGGGTGAGGATCAGCAGCTGGGCGGCCGGCACCCGGTCCAGGGCGAAGACCAACTCGAGCATCCCGGCGCTTATCGAGTAGGCGAGGAGCGCCCACAGCCCCACCTGGCGGAAGCGCCGCCAGGCGAACCCCCGGACGCCGAGCAGGAGGACGGTGGCCACCAGCAGCACCAGCAGGGCCGCCGCCAGCAACCCGATGGCTGGGGCCAGCGAGGCTGGTCCGGGGATGTTGGCCGCCATGTAGATCCCCCCGACCACGATCAGCGCCAGCGCACCCACCGCCAACTCCGCCACCGGAGGCAGGGCCCGGCCGGCACCGGGATGGGAGCGGGTCATCAGGTCGCCAGCCTGGTCATGATCACCAGGGTGGCCACCTGCATCAACCCGGTGATGCCCGCGGTGTAGGCGAACCGGCGCATCAACCGGCCGATGATCTCGGGATCAGGCCGGGGCTTGCGCATCTCGAACAGCACCGCGATGTTGGCGGGCTCCAGGATCCCCAGAGCGATCACGGTCATCACCCCGACGACCATGAACGAGGCCACCAGCCAGCCGTGGTACTGGAAGTGGGGTGCCAGGTAGCCCAGCTTGCGAGCCAGCTGGAAACCCGCACCCAGGGTGCAGGTCACCAGCGTGGGCATGAGCAAGACCATCTTGGGCATGAAGCGGGCCGCGAATTCGGCGCGGGCCGGAGGGGAGAGTCGGGCCAGGATCGGTCCCACGATCAGACCCACAAAGAGGTCGATGGCGGTCCAGAGGGCGCCCCCCACCACGTGGAAGAAGTCCAGAGCCCAAAGCCAGTTGCCCACGATCGCCGTCACCAGCAGGGCGAGCACCACCCCCACCACCGGCAGCCCGCGAACTGGCACGACCTCCACCCGGGGACGGGGAAGGCTGGGGGCGCTCGCGCCGGTGGGGGGCGCGACCTCTATGGACTGGCTCAGGAGGCGGATTGTACTGCCCCGGCGGCCCGGAGATCAGCCCTCGGAGGCGGCCTTCCCGTGCCGGTGCGGCCTGACCACCAGAACCGGCACGTGGGCATGGCTCACCACCTGCTGGGATACCGATCCCAGGAGCAGGCCGGAGAAGCCTCCCCGTCCGCGCGAGCCGACCACGAGCAGCTCCGCCGCCTCGGACGCCTCGACCAGGGTCTCGGCCGGAGTGCCGAGCACAGCCTCGACTTCAGCCTCCACTCCGGGGAAGTCCGCCCCGACCAGGGCGACCTCCTTGGCGACCTCGTCGCGGGTGGCGGCCACCAGGTCGTTGATGTAGGTCTCGTCGGCGTAGGGATAGCCAGGCACTGACAGTGCCACGAGGTGGAGCTGGACCACGCCGATGGCCCTCAGCCGCAGCCCGCGGAGCCGCGCCTCCTCGAAGGCCCACCTCAGCGCACGGCGGCCGGCGTCAGATCCGTCCACCCCCACTACCACTGCCCGGTCCGAGGGCCTGTCACCTTCTGCCTTATCCATTCGCATCACCTCCCGCAAATTGGGCGCCGCATCCTGGGGACCTCCCCAATGTGAGTGTGGATGAATGCGGCCCCCACGGGATAGGGAGCTACCGCCGCCCCCACCCGAGGGTTTTCATCGGAGCGGGTCCGGCCAGCAGCTCGGGTAGGTTCTGGGCCGGGAGGCGAAGCCGCAGCATCTCTCCGCCGCGAAGCCGCCGGACCCTCAGGCTGCCGCCCAGCATCGCCGCCCGGTGCCGCAGGGCCTGCAGCTCCAGAACCGTGGCCCTCTCATATTTCGGCAGGGGGTGCCGCCGGGCAGCGTCCACGACCAAAAGCCGGACCCCCTGGGTGCCCAGGATCAGCCGCACCTCGACCTCGACGGCTCGGCCCCGCTCCTCGATCAGCCGCAGGGCCTCCTGGGCCACCCGGTAACAGGTGAGATCCTGGTCGTCGCCCAAAGAGTGTGGACTCCCCACCAACGCGAACCGGGCGCTCACGCCGGTGCGCAGCCCGAACTCCGAGGTGAGGGCCCGCAGAGCCCGAACGATCCCGAAGTCGTCGAGGATGGAGGGGCGGAGCTCGCGCGCCAGGCTGCGCAACGCCTCACTCGCGCGCTCGGTGAGCCTCAGCGCCTCGCGGGCGTTGTCCCGGACCCGCGATGATGGCTCGCCCGGTGCAGCGGCGACCTTCAGCAGCCTGCTCACCTGCACCAGCGTCTGCAGCGGTTCATCCTGGATCTGCTCCGCCAGCCACTTCCGTTCCCACTCCTGAGCGTGGAGTAGAGCCAGCTCGTCGTGGGGTGCGGCCTCCGGCGCTCCCCATTCAGGGGAGCGGGTGGGGCCAGAGTGGATCATTCGCCCTCGGGGCCGGAGATGGAGAGCAGTCCGTGGTTCACGGCGTGGACCACGGCCTCGGTCCGCGACCCCACCCGTAGCTTCTCAAAGATGTTGTGCAAGTGGCCCTCCACCGTGCGCAGGCTGATGCCCAGCTCCAGCGCGACCTCCTTGTTGGCCCGGCCCTGAGCGATCAGCCGGAGGACGGCGAACTCGCGGCTACTCAGCCGGTCGGAGGCCCTGGCGGGCTCGAGCCGCGCCTGGGCGAGTTTGCGCGTCAGCTCCGGCGAGAGGATCGTGGATCCCGACGCCACCGCCCGGATCCCCTCCACCAGCTCGCGCCCTGGCGCGGTCTTCAGCAGGTATCCGGAGGCGCCTACGGCCAGAGCCTCGCGCACGTAGTCCTCGTCCTCGTGGGCACTCAGGATCAGCACCTTGACCGAGGGTGCCTGGGCAGAGACCTCCCGAGTCGCCTCAATGCCGTTCATCCCCGGCATCCGCATGTCCATGAGCAGGACGTCGGGGTTGTGTTCCAGGGCCTGTCGGACGGCGTCGTCACCCCGGGCGGCCTCGCCCACGACCTGGATGTCCGGCTCCCGCTCCAGGATCTCACGGGTCCCTTCCCGAACCAGGGTGTGGTCCTCGGCGATGATGACTCGGATCGGGCTGCTCATGCTCTTGACCCTCAAGATAGATGGGAGCTCGGCTGACCCATCGGACGGTACCACCCGGCCACCGGCGCGTGATTGCCCCGGCTCAGCTCG